>JAIPAH010000191.1 GCA_021740175.1 Bacteroidales bacterium | reverse complement strand
AAAATTGTAGATAAGGTTTTCGAAAACCAGTTTAGCATGATTTTCATCAAGATGGGCAAAGATGTTTTTCTGGTTGAAGTCGACATGCAACTCTTTTTTGGAGATAGCATATTCGAAGTTGTCGAGAATTTCTTCGATAAGTATGGCCAGGTTAATGGCGGAAAACTTAAGCGTCAGGTTTTTTGTTCGTAGACCGTGAACATCCAGGATCTGATTTACAATATTGTTCATCTTTTTCAACGAATTCTGTAGGACACCCACTGATTCTTTTTGATCGGAAGATAGCTCCTTATCCTGGTTACCCAGTATATCGGTAACGCATATACTACTGGCCAGGGGGTTTTTCAGATCATGGGCGATGATTTCTATGAGATAGTTTTTTTGATCATTCGCTTGCTGAAGTTTTTCATTGGTTTCTTCCAGCTCTTTTTTCCGGGCTTTGATGTTTTTGTTTTGGGTTTCAATTTTATCTTTTTGGTCCTGAATTTTACGGTAACTTTGGGAGAGCTTGTTTTCCAGCTCGTTCATATATCTCATTCGTCCTGTCAGCACTTTCAGAACGCCTTGCATGACATCAATGTCGCGGGCCATCATTTCATAAAAAATCTCCTGCTCCAGCATATAGAGCGTGGTAGATTTTTCGGCAGTTACTGAGGCTGACCGTGTTTCATAATCAACGAGTGAATATTCCCCGAAGACTTCTCCTTGTCCTAATCGGCCAAGAACGTGCCCATTATCATGAATGCGCACCTTCCCCTCAGCAATTATAAAAAGCGCATGCCCTTTTTCTCCTTTCTTAAAGATAACTTCTTCTTTTAGTACATGTCTTACCTCCAGGAAGTTCACTATTTTCTCTAAAATTTCTTCCGAAGTATCAGAGAAGATACTCACCTCTTTGAGAAAATTCACCGTATTTTTTGGATCCTTATTATCATGCATAATGTCTTAATTTGCTTTAAGCTCTATCCAGAGATATGCATAGGGATCCAGCCTTAGGTTGCCGTCATCGTTGGTAGGGATGTTTTGTCCCAGCATATCGCTTTTTTCCTGTGTCAGGTAATTAACGTTCAGATTGGTCATCTGTTGTTTGCCTGACAGGTTATGTATGACAATAATCTGCCTTTCATTATGCTCCCGGATAAATGCCAGCACCGAATCCAACTTGTTATCTTCAGGGTCAAGTATTTCCAGCCATTCAATGGAGCCACGCCCGAAAACGGTCGTCGCTTTACGCACTGCCAGCATATTCTTTACAATATGATTGACTGCCGTATGGAAGCTATCGGGTTTTTGTAACTCCTTTTCCCACAGGTCCCAATCGATTTCACCCCTCACTAAATATCTTGAATCTTTATAGCCGGTTTCCTGAGCTTTCTTCTCAAAATAGGCTTCATCATTGGGCTTTCCGAACTCATCCCCATAATAAACCATAGGTGTACCGGGCAGTGTCATCATTATGGAATAAGCCAGCCCATACTTTCTTTCATCAAATTCCAACAGTTCTGAGAGCCGGGCGGCAACACCTTCCCCTTCTCTGAAATCCCACCTGGGATCGCGGCAATAATGGTCGTGAATAATTTTGCGGTCTTCCTCGCTTACCATTTCCAGTGTTAGCTCATCATGGAGGCGAAGGAAAGTGAACCATTGATTTTCCGGCCTGATTTCCGGAGTCACTTCAGGGGAGAGAACTTTCATAATAGGTTCGGCCTTCCCGACGGCCAGGGCATTAAAAATTTGCGGCATCAAAGGAAAATGGTAGCCGCCGTGACACTCATCACCCTCACCGAAGTATTTTACCACTTCTTTGGGTGGCTGGCAGGCTTCGGCCAGTAATAGCGTATGAGGCCTCAGGTAATCGGTAACGGCTCTAAAGAATTTGACGATAGAATGGGTCTGGGGAAGATTCTCACAATCGGTTCCTTCTTCTTTCCACAGGTAAGGAATGGCATCAGCCCGGAAGCCATCGACACCCTGGCTTAACCAGAACATGAGTATCCGGGACATCTCCAGTAACACATGGGGGTTACGGTAGTTCAAATCGGGCTGAAATTCAAAAAATCGGTGAAAATAATACCAATCCCCGTCTTTTTCCCAGTTACTGTTGACCATGCCTTTAAACAGAAGCCGCGTTTCTATGTATTTGTTTTTATCCTTATTCCAAATATAGTAATCGCGGTAAGGATTATCCGGTGATTTCCTGGATTCCCGGAACCATTGGTGCTGATCCGAGGTATGATTCATGGCTATATCGAAGATAACCTGAAGGCCATATTCATGTGCTTTTTGCAGGAACTGACGAAAGCGCTGCTCTCTTTCTTCATCGGAGGCTTCCTCGCTAAGGCCCAACAAAGAACGACGGACGCGATCGTAGCGACTGATATCGAAACCATCATCTTTCATCGGCGATTCAAGGATGGGTAATAACCATAAACAATTGACGCCTAAATCGGCCAGGTAAGGAAGTTTTTCTTCTAAGCCCGTAAAATCCGTATTGAAAAGGTCAACATATAAGGAGTAAACAATGGCATCTTTATACCATTTGTCTTCGAGAGGAGGAATATTATTATCCTTTTTAAACCGATCCAATTCATCGATGAAGTTTTCCAGGAGTTCTTCCCTGAAGTCACCAAAAAGTTCCTTCCAGATAGCGGAGAGCTTTTTGTTTAAAGTATGCCTGTCCATGTGTCGTTTTATTCTTATTTTTATTCATTCATAATAAAAGTGCTCTGAATCAGCTTTCAAAGATAATAAAACTTCGTGCTTTTTTGAGGTAGGTGATCAGGAGAATATAAAAAGTAATGCGTTGTGATTGAAAAAGATAAGAACCGGATTTTTTATGTAAAAAGCTGTTGCAAACGTTTGCAGCTATTTGTTTTGTTGGTTATCAGTGTGCCTTTTTTGCAGGCGGGATATGCCCAGAAACAGGCAACATTTTCCCTTCCTGAGGGGCGCTCGAAGGTGGAAATTCCTTTTGAGAATCATAATAATTTAATCATTATCCCATTAAAGCTCGGGAACCAAATCAATGCCAGGTTTATTCTTGATAGCGGGGCGGATAATACGGTGCTCATCCAAAAAGTAATCGGGGATATCCTTGATTTCGAATACGACCAGGAGTATACCGTAGGGGGTGCCGGTACAAAAGATCCCATAAAAGCATACCGGGCCAGTGATATATCATTGAAGATTGAAGGATTGAAGGCCCGGCCGGTCGATATATTCGTTCTGGAGGAGGATTACCTTAAGTTACCGCAATATTTGGGGATAAGAGTGCAAGGGATACTGGGGCTGGATTTTTTTAAGGATTTGGTAGTCAGCATTAATTATGAGGATAGAAAACTGATAGTTCATGATCCGGCGACTTTTAAAAAACCCAAAAAATACAAGGGCATTCCAATAATAGAAGATCAAGGGAAACCCTTCTTGAAAGGAAGATTGTGTGTTGAAGATGAGAAATGCAAAAAAGCTCGTTTTCTGATAGATACCGGCGCCAGCCATGCCATATTAGTGGAGATGAACGATCAGAATCAAATTTCAGTTCCCGAGCAACATATCGAAGGCTCTTTAGGCCGGGGTCTTTCGGGGGATATTCCGGGTTATATCGGGCGGGTGGATTCCATAAATGTCGGCAGTTTTCAACTGGAAGAAGTGATAACTTCTTTTACCCGCCGTTATTCTAAAATACCGCGAAAAGGTCGCGTGGGAACAATAGGAGGGGAACTGCTATCCCGCTTTGACGCGATACTTCATTTAAAAGAAAAGATGATATATCTCAAGCCCACCGATAAATTCGATGAAAAGTTTGAACATAACATGAGTGGGTTACAGTTGATGGCATTTGGGGAAGATTTAAACCGTCTAAAGGTGATTTATGTTAGGGACGGGTCGCCCGCGGATAAGGCGGGTGTGCAGGAAGGCGATGAAATATTGAAAATAAATTGGATTTGGGTGAGTTGGTATTCGCTAAGCCATATTTATTCGATGTTTAGAAGCCGGGAAAATAAAACTATTCGGTTGAAAATATTGCGGGAGGAGGAGAAAACGAAGATCAAGTTTGATTTAAAGAGAATGATTTAATTATTATACCTTTACATTTGATTCGAAAACAAATTAAAATATGAACTCAAGGGTTAAAAAGCAGGTGTTTGCAAGGCAATTCAGGAGATTATTGATACTGATAATAACGAGTATTATTTTAGTTACTGGAGCGGTAGGTATTTACCTCGAGTATCATCAGGCGTCTGAAGAAATCGATCGATATGAAGAACAGATTTATACTGAGAAAAAACGTATGATGAAAAACCAGGTGCATAAGGCGATTTCCCAAATGGAAAATGAGCAAAAAGGCATTTATAAAAAAGTGCGGCGAAAATTGAAAAAGCGGGTTTATGAGGCTCATGACCAAGCCATGCACATGTATAACAAATACCATGCAAGTATCCCCGAGCCTCGGTTGAAAGATATGATTATAGAGTCTTTACGGCCCTCCCGGTTTTTTAATAAAAGGGGATACTATTTCATAGTCAATCTTGAGGGTACCGAATTGTTGTATCCGTTGCGCCCGAAATTGGAGGGGAAGAACGTATTAGATATGAAGGACGAAAAAGGAAATCCTGTCATTAAAAACGAAATAAAAACCGTCAAAGAATATGGAGAGGGCTTTGTTGAAGCGTATTGGCCCGCCCCGGAAATGCCGGATACCAGCTCATACAAGAAAACTTCTTTTGTTAAGCTCTTCAAACCTTATGACTGGTATTTAGGTTGTGGTGATTATGAAATCAGCATGATGCAGGACGCCAAAGAAAAAGCTCTGGAGCGTTTATCAAAAATAAGATATGGAGAGGGTGGAAACATTTTTGTGAATACATATGATGGAAAGGCCTTACTGATTCATTCCAATGAATATGACAGAGGAGATGATGTCAGCGATATGACCGATCCCGACGGGGTAAAGGTGTTTCAAAAGGAACTCAAT
The DNA here is from genome assembly GCA_021740175.1 of Bacteroidales bacterium. Classification (GTDB taxonomy): domain Bacteria; phylum Bacteroidota; class Bacteroidia; order Bacteroidales; family JAIPAH01; genus JAIPAH01. Next base: position 1,269 of record JAIPAH010000191.1, on the reverse strand, counting down.
GCAGCCCGGAAAGAAGGAGGCGGGTTTATACAATACAAATGGTACGAACCGAAAGATTATGAGTATTTGGAGAAGCTCTCCTACGTGAACGGTTATGATGAATGGCAATGGATCATTGGGGCATGGACTGATGTAAAAAAAATCAGACAAGACATTGCTCAGAAGAAGAAACAAATAAGACAGGAAGCTATAAACCGTGTTATATTTTTGCTGTTAATCGTAACTTTTGTTTATCTCATTATATTATTTATTGCCAACCGATTAGGGAAGAAAATTTCAGAACACTTTCGGCAATTTGTTAATCAATTGGACAAAGCTTTGAATAAGAATACTTATATTGATAGTCAAACCTTTGATTTTGACGAATTTGAAAACCTTACCCAAGCTACGAATAAGATTATATCCGACCGAAATAAAGTCACCGACAGATTAGAGCGAAGCGAAGCTGAACTGAAGACTATATTTCAACATGCCCCGATCATGATAGCAGGGATAACAAAGGATGGGACGTTTGAAATATATAATGATCATGTTGAAAAGACTTTGGGCTACACGGGAGAAGAGTTAAAGAACTTTGAGTATGCGGTTAAAATCCTGATGAAGGATGAAGAGGAGGCGCAAAAAGCAATAGCCAATTTCAGGAAAAAACCCGGAAAATTCAGCGAATATCACCTGGTAACAAAAGATGGATCGGAAAGAATCCAGTATTGGGTCAGTTTTAGCTTGTTTGAAGATAAGACTATTATATTTGGGTACGATCTTACGGAGCTCAAAGAGGCTCAGAATAAGCTTCAGCAAAATGAAGAAGAGCTGAAAAAGCTAAACGCTACTAAAGATAAGTTCTTTTCCATTATCGCCCATGATTTAAAAAACCCACTTAATGCCCTCAGCGGTTTTGCCGATTTGCTTAAGGAAGAATATGATAATTATGATGAGGAGGAGCGAAAGGAAATGATTAAAAACATTATCACCTCAACTGATAATATGGCGAAACTGCTTCAGAATCTACTGGAATGGTCACGCTCTCAAATGGGACGACTGTCTTTCAACCCGGAAACCTTCCATCCCGGGGAAGTTATTGAAGAAAACATCGAATTGATGAAATCCCAGGCTTCCCACAAACAGATTCAATTAAAGTATGAACAAAACGGGGAGCCCCAATCATCGGTCTATGCTGATAAAAAGATGATTACCACCGTGCTTCGGAATCTCATATCCAATGCTATCAAGTTTTCTTATCCGAAAGGTAAAATAACTATAAGAGCTGTG
>JAIPAH010000190.1 GCA_021740175.1 Bacteroidales bacterium | reverse complement strand
CGGTACATCTTACGAAATTGCTTTTCCAGAATACCGTATGTGTATTTTGCCTTTTGCTTTTCCATCAGCTGCATTCCATACTCGGACTGCTTCTTACGCCGTTTGGAGTTTCCATGCTGTCCCGGGGGATATTTTTTCTTTTCAAAATAACGATCGGGTCCATAAATAGGCTCACGAAATTTTCTCGCTATTTTCGTCTTCGGACCAATGTATCTAGCCATTTTTTCCTAATTTTTTCTTTCCAAATCTATTCACATTACAAAAATTATACTCTACGACGTTTTGGGGGGCGGCAACCGTTGTGAGGCAACGGGGTGATATCACGTATTTCGGTTACCTCCACTCCCGAGGTATGAACGGTTCTAATAGCCGATTCCCTTCCGGAGCCAGGTCCCTTAACGTATACTTTCACCTTTCTAAGTCCCATGTCGTAGGCTGCCTTGGCACTATCCTGAGCGGCCATTTGTGCAGCGTAGGGTGTATTTTTCTTAGACCCTTTAAAACCCATTTTACCGGCGGAGGACCATGTTATTACCTGCCCGTTACCATTTGTAAGGGAGATAATAATGTTGTTGAACGTAGCATTTATATAAGCCCTACCTACCGGATCAACAGTTACTTTTCGTTTTCGTGTTACTTTGGAACGTTTTACATTCTTAGCCATAATTCTTCGTAAATTTCTTTCTCATCAATATTCAATCATTAACCTTTGGTAGGCGCTTTCTTCTTATTCGCAACAGTTCTTTTCCTACCTTTACGCGTCCGGGCATTGTTCTTAGTGCTCTGCCCTCTCAGAGGCATACCACCGCGATGACGAATACCTCGGTAGCAACCAATGTCCATCAAACGCTTGATGTTCATTTGTCTTTCTGAACGCAATTCACCTTCTACGGTATAATCATCGTTAATGATATTACGTATGGTTTTGACCTCTTCATCGTCCCAGTCCTGAACCTTCTTGTCGTATGCAATATTGGCTTTATCCAATATTTCGGCAGCGAGGCTTTTACCAATACCGTAAATATAGGTCAGACTGATCACGCCATGTTTGTTACTTGGTAAATCTACACCAGCTATCCTTGCCATATTTCTGATTTAAATTTTAATTTAACCTTGTCTTTGCTTATTCTTCGGATTCTTCTTATTAATAACGTATAATCTTCCTTTGCGCCGAACAATTTTATCATTGGAAGATCTTCTTTTTACAGATGCTTTAGTTTTCATCGTTGTATTATTTTTCCAGATTTCTTTTCACGTTCCACTACTTATATCTAAAAACAATTCGTCCTTTTGTCAAGTCGTAAGGTGACATCTCTAATTTCACCTTATCCCCAGGTAAAATCTTGATATAATGCATACGCATTTTTCCCGAAATATGGGCGGTCACCACGTGTCCGTTTTCCAATTCGACGCGAAACATAGCGTTTCCAAGCGATTCTGTCACCGTTCCATCTTGTTCTATCGATTGTTGTTTTACCATTATGCTAATTCTTTTTATTTAGAACTTCTTCTACTTCCTTATAACTGGTCAACACATCAACTTTCTCTTTTCTCACGGCCACTTCCAATTCGTAGTGTGCCGAAGGCTTATGGTCGGCGGTTCGAATGGTCCATCCATCGCTTTCCTGCATAATGTCTTTCGTCCCCAGGTTAATCATCGGTTCCACACAAATCACTAATCCATCGGGGAATTTGGCTCCCGTACCTTGGCGACCATAGTTAGGGATTTCAGGTTTTTCATGCATTTGTTTACCTACACCATGCCCAACTAATTCCCTGACAATGCCATAACCGAACTGCTCGATATAACTCTGAACAGCGTGACTAATATCACCGACTCGGTTCCCGGCCACGGCTTTTTCAACACCCCGGTACAAAGCCTGTTGAGTTCGATACAAAAGCTTTTGGACCTCTTCAGCGATTTCACCTACTGCAAATGTGTAGGCCGAATCTCCATAATATCCTTCAATAATTGTTCCACAATCAATAGAAACAATATCCCCATCCTTCAACACCCGTTCATCGGGGATACCATGTACCACCGTATCATTAACAGAGATACAGAGCGAGCCCGGGAAACCGCCATAACCCTTAAACCCGGGTACTGCACCATGATCGCGGATAAATTCATCCGCGATCCGGTCCAACTTCTTGGTCTGCACACCAGGTTCGATATATTTGGCCACTTCCCCAAGTGTTTTACCAACAAGCAAAGAACTCTTCCTCAGCACTTCTATTTCTTCCTCACTCTTAGGCTTTAGCATATCCTGCTTTTTCGCTTTTCACGTATTTATCGCTATCCTCCCATGCTCATGGCCGAGCGACCTTTGATTCGGCCTGATTTTGTAAGACCGTCATAATGTCGCATCAGCAGGTGACTTTCTATTTGTTGCAATGTGTCAAGAATCACACCTACCAAAATCAACAAGGAGGTACCCCCGTAAAATTGGGCAAATTGTTGGCTAACGCCCACTAATCTAACAAAAGCCGGCATTATAGCAACAAAGGCCAAAAATATCGATCCGGGTAATGTGATTCGGGACATTATACTGTCGATAAACTCTACTGTCTTCTTACCGGGCTTCACGCCGGGAATAAATCCGCCATTACGTTTCATGTCCTCAGCCATTTGCTGTGGGTTAATGGTAATGGCCGTGTAGAAGTACGTAAATAAAATAATCAAGGTTGCAAACACGAAATTATACCAGAACCCATTAATGTCCGTAAAAGTTCGGGCAAATCCGCTTAAAGCATCCGATTCAGCGAAACCCGCCAGCGTTAGGGGTAAAAACATGATGGCCTGTGCAAAGATAATCGGCATCACCCCTGCTGAGTTAACTTTAAGCGGTATATACTGTCGGACTCCCCCGTATTGTTTGTTGCCCACAATACGCTTGGCATATTGAACGGGAATCTTGCGCACCCCTTTCACCAATAGAATGGTGAGGAGGATAACGAAAATCAAAACAACAATTTCGATCATAAAAGCGACAAGACCTCCTCCCTGTTCTTCCATGCGCGAGACAAACTCACCAAATAAAGCAAACGGGAGCCGTGCAATAATACCGATCATAATGATAAGCGAAATACCGTTACCAATACCTTTATCGGTAATCCGCTCTCCTAACCACATAATAAACATCGTTCCCGACACGAGGATAATCGTGGAAGAAACCCAGAAAAAGGTGGTTGGCGATGTTACCGTGGGATCAAAAGGCGTGATCGCTTCCGGTGGTAATTGCCGAGTAAGATTCGCCAGATAACCCGGAGCTTGGAAGCCGGTAATGATGACTGTAAGGTAACGGGTGATCTGATTAATTTTCTTACGGCCACTTTCGCCTTCCCGCTGAAGTTTCTGGAAATAAGGCACGGCAATCCCCAAAAGCTGAATAACAATGGATGCCGATATATAAGGCATGATTCCCAGGGCAAAAATGGAAGCATTGGAAAATGCTCCCCCTGAAAACATGTTCAACAACCCTAACAATCCACCGCTTGTCTGATCTTCCAATGCACTAAGCTGATGAGGATCTACACCGGGAATTACCACATACGCCCCAAGCCGGTAAATCAGAATGATACCCAGGGTGTATAAAATCCGTTTCCGCAGGTCCTCAATCTTGGCAATGTTCCGTATTGTTTGTATTAGTTTCTTCATTAAGCCTCGATTTTTGTTACAGTACCGCCTTGTTTTTCAATAGCTTCTTGGGCTTTGACCGAAAAGCTATGAGCGGAAACATCCAATTTTTTTGTCAAATCCCCGCGACCCAGTATTTTCACAAATTCATGCTTACCTGCCAGATCATTTTCTTTGAGCACTTGAATATCAACAGATTCAAGGCCTTTTCTTTCGGCAAGTGACTGCAATTGATCTAAATTGACACCCCGAAAATTCTTTCGGTTGATGTTGTTAAATCCATATTTGGGCAGTCGACGATAAAGAGGCATTTGGCCCCCTTCAAAACCGATCTTTCGTTTCGAACCGGATCTGGACTTTGCGCCGTTATGACCTCTTCCGGCCGTGTCGCCGCTGCCACATCCTTCACCACGAGCGATTCGTTTTCTTTTTTGTACCGATCCTTTTGCGGGTTTTATTTTACTGAGATCCATATCTTTGTTATTGTTAAATATTACTTAACTTCTTCCACTTTCACCAGGTGTTGCACCTTGCGTATCATACCTTCAATGTTGGGTGACTTCTCCACTTCACGTGATTGGTGCATTTTTTTCAGTCCAAGCGCCTCCAGGGTTTTCTTTTGCCTGGCGGGCTGGTCAATTTTCGAACGTATCTGAGTAATTCTAACTTTTGTCATGACCAATTATAATTTTCTATGGATGATTAACCGTTAAACACTGTATTGAGGTCTACCCCTCTTAATTCTGCGATTGTTTTGGCATCCCGTTCTTTGGTTAAAGCATCTACAGTAGCTTTTACCACGGAATGGGGATTCGATGAACCTTTGGACTTGGCTAGGACATTGCTTACACCCACACTTTCCAAAACAGCCCTCATTGCGCCTCCGGCAATAACGCCTGTTCCGGGTGCCGCGGGTTTTATAAACACTTCCGCTCCGCTAAATTTCCCGGTTTGTTCGTGTGGAATGGTATTATTTATGACCGGGACCTCGACGAGATTTTTCTTCGCATCGTCGATACCTTTAGCAATGGCCGAGGTAACTTCTTTGGCCTTTCCCAGACCATATCCTACAATACCATTTTCATCGCCTACCACAACGATAGCCGCAAAGCTAAAAGTCCGTCCACCTTTGGCTACTTTTGTAACCCTTTTGATAGCTACCAGCCGGTCTTTAAACTCGATTTCACTGGATTTTATTCTCTTCAAATTTACTTTGGCCATATCTTATTAAAATTTAAGTCCTTTTTCTCTTGCACCGTCTGCCAGTGCTTTAACTCTTCCGTGATACTTATACCCATTTCTGTCAAAAACGACCTTTTCGATACCTTGCTCCATGGCTTTTTCTGCCACATTTTGTCCTACGATTTTAGCAATCTCAGTTTTTTGGCCCTGTGTATCACTCATATTTTTATCGCGGGAGGAGGCGGCCACTAAGGTATGTCCCTGCAGATCGTCTATCAATTGGACATAAATCTGTTTGTTGCTACGAAAAACACTCATTCGGGGTCTCTCCTTTGTTCCAAGAACGGATTTGCGGACCCTTCTTTTTATTTTAAATCTTCTGGCAACCTTTTTATTCTTTATTTTACTCATGATTAAAGACTTTACTACCCCGGCTAATTCACCGGGCGGTTGTTAAACGTTTATTAAGTTGAAGCAGCTGATTTACCTGCTTTACGTCTGATAACTTCTCCTTTAAATTTGACACCTTTTCCTTTATAGGGCTCAGGTCGTCGCAATTCGCGGATTTTAGCCGCCACCTGGCCTAATAGCTGCTTATCGGGTGAGGTGAGGGTCACCACTGGATTTTTTTGACGCTGCATGACAGCTTCTGCCTTAACAATATCAGGCAGTTGAAAGTACACATGGTGTGAAAAACCCAGAGTAAGGTCCAAAACGTTATCCTGCACTTCCGCTCGATAACCAACTCCTTCCAGCTCAAGGTCGAGCTTGAAGCCTTCACTTACGCCTATCACCATATTGTTAATCAGGGCCCGATAGAGCCCATGCATGGCTTTATGGGATTTATAACTGGTCGGTCGCTTCAGAACAATTTGCTCTTCTTCCTGTTTGACCGTAATATCGGGATGAACCTGTTGCTGAAGCTCTCCCATCTTGCCTTTGACTGTTACTAAATTACTCTCCGAGATGTTGACTTCAACACCTTCGGGGATATTAATTGGTTGCACTCCTATTCTTGACATACTACCTCCTTAAAATTAACTAACGTAACATATTACTTCGCCGCCCAGGTTCAAATTACGGGCTTCCTTATCTGTCATCACTCCGCGGGACGTAGATATAATGGCCACACCTAACCCATTCAAAACGCGGGGTAAATTCCGGGCGTCACTATATTTACGCAAACCAGGTCTGCTGGCTCGCTCTAATTTGTTGATGGCCGCTAATTTAGTAACAGGATGATATTTCAAGGCAATCTTAATATTTCCTTGCTTATTATCCTCCTCAAACTTGTAATTAAGTATATAGCCTTTTTCGAAGAGGATCTTTGTGACCTCCTTCTTCAAATTAGATGCAGGAATTTCTACAACCCTGTGGTTGGCCATTATGGCATTCCTTATTCTTGTTAAAAAGTCTGCTATTGGATCTGTATACATCTT
>JAIPAH010000031.1 GCA_021740175.1 Bacteroidales bacterium | reverse complement strand
TACTTTCTGCTATTATTTATTGCAAAAATAAACTTTATAGGGTATCACAGGCAGTCCAAAAAAAAATTTCAACCTTCTTGTTTAGAAAAAAAATTGATCTATATTTGCAACCGCATTTGCGGAAGGGTGATTAGCTCAGCCCCGATTTGAAAACAAATCGAGGGTCCCCGAAAATTTCATTTTCGGGATTGGTTCAGAGCACCTGCCTTACAAGCAGGGGGTATTAGTTCTTTATATTACAAAAAATTTTGGGTGATTAGCTCAGTTGGTTCAGAGCACCTGCCTTACAAGCAGGGGGTCGTTAGTTCGAATCTAACATCACCCACAGATGACACAAAGGGTTGCAGCGGAATTTTCGTTGGAACCCTTTTTTGTTGGGTCATTGGTCACTTTTTACGGTTTCAACATCTATTTTTCCAAATTTCCTGCATCCCTTATTGTGTTTAGTTATCCAGAGATATTACTTACCCTAACGGGTGAGAGCGCAATCCCAACATTTATCCATAAAGATTTTATCCTAAAAACCATCTACCGAAAACGGTCTGCCGGGCTGTTTCCTGACAGGACATCCGCCCGGAAACTCCGGCTGTTAATAAAAAACAATACGTAATCCTTCAAAATGCGTTCTTCTGATACGCTATAATCGAATAAAAACATTATATTTGATAACGTATTAAGCCGTCTTTGTTCGGCTTTATTCGGGCATAGGAAATCCACAAGAATCACAAACGTTATATGTTTAAAACCAAATAATTATGTTAAAACTTAGTAAAATTGGAGTAGCCCTGCTGGTAAGCGTGGGTGTTATGGCATTTTCCGGATGTAACTCCGGGCAGCAAAATCAAAAAGAAGGAGACAGTACATCACAAGAAGAAAAAAGCAGCGAGTTAAAGAAAGAACAAAACCAGCTGCAGGAAAAAGCCAACAAGGAGCTTGCGGATATCAACGATAAAATTAAAGAGCTGAACAATAAGCTAAAAGAAGAGGGCAATGAGCTTAATGAAGACCAGGAAAAAATGATTGAAGAACTTCAGAAAAAGCGTAAACGAGTAAATGAAAGATTATACAAGATCAAAAAAGTCCCAAAGGAAGAATGGGAAGATTTCAAAACTTCGTTTGAGAAAGACCTGAAGGAGACTAAAAATAAGATTGATGATATTCTGGATGATTTTAAGCAGGAATAAAAATTAAATCACCCGAATTAGCGAGGCTAAATTATAAAGCTACCGTAATCAATTTACAAAAAACCCCGGACAAATATGACAATTCATTTGGCCGGGGTTTTTTTGATGTTTTACCGGTTTGGAATCTCAGAAAGTATCTTCTGAGGCCGTTTAATTTTTTGCGTAAGACTTTATAAATTCAACAAAGGTCTCTTCCACTTCATCCACATTTCCTTTTTCACCGACCACTTTAAAGAAATAAGGGCCTTTATTGGAAGGGATTATAGCTGCTAAAGTTTTATAACCCGGAGCTTCCGTAAATTCCTGGGCCATGGGATTGGGTTTCTTTTTGTACACCCCTGAAATTTTTACAAAGATCTGTCCATCATCGAATTTTTCACGGTCAAAGCCTTTTTGCTCCACGAACTGACCGCGCCATCTTTCGATATTGGCTTCCACCATTTTTTCCCGTTCCCCAAAATAAAATCCAGCTATATTGGATTTTGTTTCAGGGTTTTCAAACTCCAACATTCGCATCTTAGATGAAGCTTCAACTTTATTCCAGCTTGAAGGAACGGTCATAGTAAAATCTGCTAGCTTCAACATATTGGAATTATTATCGGTCGTCTTTTGTTCTTTTTCGGAATCGGAAGACTTCATATCCACTTTTTCCGGCCTGTTATTGTTGCCACAAGAAGAAAACAAGAAGGCGACAACTATGAGAGCTAAAAATTTTTTCATAGGTTGTGATTTTTTTCGCTTTAACAATATTAATTTATTAATGTTTCCGAACTGATATGAAAGGCATTAGCTAAGTATTTTTTCCAGAACAGGTTAAGCAATCAGCAAACCGCTGATGTTTCTAAAACACTATCAATCAAACCCTTTTAAATAGCTTAAGCAAATCACATCATCCGTCCACAGGTAACGCGAAGATAATCAAACAAATCACAAAACAACAATCTTCCGTGTTAATACATAACCCTTATCCATTGTTATTTTGAGCAAGTATGTCCCAGGCCGTATATTGGCAACATTGAGATTGATTTCACGGGTTTCACTTTCCGTAACGGTCTTGACCTGCTCTCCTTGCAAACTAAAAATGCTAACTTGAGCAAATTTTTCATCGCTACTGAGGTACAGGACATCCTCCGCAGGAACGGGAGAAACTTCCAACTTAGCGGGGGCCTTCACATCTTCCGTTCCAATGGTACTTTTTTCTCCTCTTATCCTGATATTGTCAATAATGGTCTCATCATTATCAGTTAGCGTATTGCCGTTAAAATCCGTATTGGAATTCGACAGCCATCTCAAATAGACCGATGCGGTTGTGTCCCAGCAAACCTCCGGGAGGCTAACATTTTCCAGCACACCCGTAAACCATGTATCATCTACCTGCACTTCAGCACCTTCGACATCCATCCATTCGCCACCGCCTAGACGGTATTGGACAATAAACGAATCCGGCCCCGGATACTGAGTTCCACTCGATTGCCTGGATGTAAAATTAATATTCTTGTAGCCCTCGGTTTTAAACTTTACCATCCAATATTTCTCTCCATTCATATCGGCCCAACCCGATGCATAAGCAGCAAAAGTAGAGTAACCGCTACCCAGATTAAAAGATTCTGTGTCGCCCGTGTTAGCATTTTCCAGTTTGAGTTCAAACTCGGCGTTTGCATCAATAGAGGTATCCGCCGTATAATCGGAACTAAAAGGATCCGGGAATGTCCATCCGGCTATAATAGGCTGCGGATTAGGCTCGACATACGTTCCCGTGACCAAAATATCATCTATCCATGATATGCCATCTTCAAAAACCTCACTGTCATAGGCCGAAGTATCGCTTGTCATAATCCATCGGACTGATATTGTATTGGGATAGGTATCACTATGTTCGGATAATGCCAACTCCTCGATCACGCCGGTAGTCCAGTCGTTTTTCACTACCACACTGTCGAGACGCGTCCATTCACCTTCACTGCCCAGTTTATAATCAATCGCAAAATCTCGTGGGCCGGGGTTTGCCCCATCTGAACGCTGTTTCGAGCTTATGGCAATATCTTTATAATTTTCCGCATCAAAACGAATCATCCAGTACTTGGTCTCCTTTCCTTCTTCCCAATGAACAGCTTTTGCAGCAAAATTACCATTGTCTTCCGTATAGGTAATCTCCCTCGAATTATCATTTATATCAGTCGCCCGTAAATCCTTGCTGCCCACATTTTCGTCGGTACCAAGATTACAATACTTGTCATCAGTTGTTCCTGTCGGAAAAGTCCATCCTGCTATAGTATCCTGGGAATATGCTGACATACTCCCGATAATTAACAAAGTCAAAGAAATGAGTATAGTTTGTTTCATAATTCGTATAATTTTTTTATTTTCTAAACAAGCAAAAATATCAAAATATTCTTTGATAAACAATTCTGCTCTTTAAGTTCCAAAAAAAGTCCAACCCCATATGGAATTAAAAGATGATGAGAAATCTTGTGTGGTTATTACATAACAAATTTAAATGCTGATTACATGTACCTTTCCTTCTCTTGCTAATGCCACATTGGTAACTGCTGAATGTTTCAAAAAGCCATTAGAAATATTCTGCCCAAAAGAGACAGCACAATAAAAATACAAGACTAATTCAAAGGATCGGGATTCATTTTTTGTTCATATCCTGAATTTTCCTCCGGCTCATCTTTTAACTGGTTGATTTCATTCACGAATTTCCGGATATCTTCTTCTCCGAAACCTTTTTCTTTGGCTGCTTCTTCCAGCGTGCCCCAAATGGGCTCCCCACAGCGAATACAACGAATCCCTTTATCTTTTAAATAATCTATCGCTTTGGGTATTTCTTCCACCAAATCTTCTATAAGTGTATCATTAGTAACTTCCATAGCCTAATCCTTTTTGGTTCTATTCTAATAAATGGTTGATAGATCGAAAAAAATCGTGTTTTTAGAAATCATTGAATAAAATTTAAAGTTCGTTATAACCTTATCTTATAATGTCCTGATATCCAGCTCTTCTCCTTGTTTAATCTTATTGTTGTGGATTATCTCCTCCCTGATTTTGCGGGCTACAAAAGCAGGATCATAAAGTTTATTCTCCTTTTTCAGGGATATAAATTTATCGAGATTTGGAAATTCCTCCTTGGTTTTACCGCGAATTGTTTCTTGCATAGTTGTTTCCACCACGCCGGGAGCTAATGAAATCACCTTTACCGGATTCTCAGCCTCTGCCTGCTCTTCAGCCAAGACCCGTGAAAACATCAGAGCTCCGGCTTTAGACGCACAATAACTTGACCATCCCCGGTAAGGATTATAGGCTGCACCGGATGAAATATTGAGTATCTCCTTAGGCACCTTATGAGCCTTTCCTGCTTTAATAAAACCGGAAGAAATCAACATAAGACTGGTTAGATTCACCGTGATATGATCAGCTATAGCATAAGGATCGCTGTCTTCAGCCCTCGCCACCGGTTCAAGCATACCCGCATTATTAATCAGCGTTACACTTCTCACATTCTCCCAATCAATTGTATGAAATATTCCTGAAAATTGGGTTGTTACCAGTGAACTATCAGCAAAATCCAACTCGTAATAATCTACAGTGCAACCCTTTTGCTCTGCTTTTTCTATCAATGCATTATTTTTAGTTCGCGAGCAACAAATCAGATGATTAGCGGGGTCGATCAATTCATGGGCTGTTGCCGCACCTATACCCCGGGATGCTCCTGTAATTATAAAAACATTTTTCATGACTGTAATTTTTTTAGTTATCTTTCAAAAGCTCAATTTACTAACGTTTTCAAATCATTCCAAATTATCAATGAAACAACTGTTAGCTCTTTTTAAAATATATCAATTGTTGTAACTTTGAGGCATCCAAAATAAAACAAAAAAATTGTTCGCTATGAATAACGCATTATTTACATTTGAACGGCCATCGAACGAGATGCCGTTATCTTACGCACCAGGGACTAAGGAGCGGGACGAGCTCAAAAAAGAACTAAAAAGGCAAAGCTCCCAGGAGATTGAAATCCCCTTAATTATTGGTGGTAAAGAGGTGAAAACGGGTGACACGGGCAAATTTGTTATGCCCCATGATCATCAGCATGTGCTTGCCACTTATCATAAAGCCGGGGAAAAAGAAGTCAAGATGGCCATTGATGCAGCGCTGGAAGCCAAAAAAGAATGGGAAAAAACCCCATGGGTAGAGCGCGCTTCCATTGCTATGAAAATTGCCGAACTTATCAGCACCAAATATCGCTACCTGATCAACGCTTCCACTATGCTGGGACAAAGCAAGACGCCCCATCAAGCGGAGATTGAAGGAGTATGCGAGGCAGCGGATTTTCATCGATTCAATTCTTACTTCATGCAAAAAATTTACGGTGATCAGCCGCTTTCCGTTAAAGGAGTGGTTAACCGTACGCAGTATCGGCCTTTAGAAGGCTTTATTCTTGCCGTTACGCCGTTCAACTTTACGGCCATTGCTTCTAATCTCCCGACAGCACCGGCGTTGATGGGTAATGTTTCGCTGTGGAAACCGGCTACTACAGCTCTGTTATCTAATTATTACCTGATGCAGGTATACAAAGAAGCAGGCATGCCCGACGGAGTTATAAACTTCATCCCCGGCAAGGGATCGGTAGTAGGAAAAACCACCCTAGAGAGCGAGCATTTCGGAGGATTGCATTTTACAGGCTCCAAAGCTACTTTTGATTACCTGTGGCAATCTATTGGTAATAATCTCTCTAAATACAATCAATATCCCCGTATTGTGGGAGAGACCGGAGGAAAAGACTTTGTTATGGCTCACCCATCGGCCAATCCAAGGGAAGTAGCGACAGCTATGGTCAGAGGCGCCTACGAGTACCAGGGGCAAAAGTGCTCGGCCGTTTCAAGAGCCTATATTCCCAAATCCTTGTGGGATGATACTTACAAAGAATTGAAAGGCATGATTGATGAAATTGAAACGGGTGATGTACAGGACTTCAAGAAATTCATGGGTGCCGTTATTGATGAAGCCTCCTTTGACAATGTCGCCGGCTATATCGATCAGGCTAAAAAAGACAAAGAAGCGGAAGTGCTTATCGGCGGGAACTATGACAAATCCAAGGGTTGGTTCATCGAACCAACGGTTATCCGGGTTTCCGATCCGAAATACGTTACCATGCAGGAGGAGCTGTTTGCCCCTGTATTAACGATTTATGTATATGATGATGAGAAGTATACGGAAACCCTGCATCTGCTGGATGAAACTTCGCCCTATGCATTAACCGGTTCTATCTTTGCCAAAGGACGCTATGCTATTGATGAGGCGTTGTATGTACTGCGGCAATCGGCAGGAAACTTTTATATCAATGATAAACCGACCGGGTCTATCGTCGGACAGCAGCCTTTCGGCGGAGCGCGTCGCTCAGGAACCAATGATAAAGCCGGAAGCATGCTGAACCTTACGCGATGGGTATCGCAACGGGCCATAAAAGAAAATCTGAATCCTCCCAGGGACTTTAAGTATCCTTACATGGGAGATGAATAATATCGCTATTTTTTATAGCAATGATTTTAAATGATCCCGAAGTTGTCCAAAAAAGATAACTATTCAATGTTAAAGTAACTTGGTAAACATTAAAACTAATAGGTATTGAGTGATATTCAGTAACTCCCCTTCAGGGAATTAAAGGGTAAAAGTTGCTGAATATCCTCCTATATAGTTTTTTGGACAACCTCGGTTCATTCATTTTATCACAAACCTTTCTTTTAAAACTATCAAAATCAAGGAAAAATGACAGAAATTAAAACGGATTACCCTATTAAAGAAACGTTCAGGAAACTAGGACTCGACCAGGAATTACTGTATGGAGCATGTACAGGACAACAATGGCTTGAAACCGGAGGGAAAAAAGTGGAATCGGTATCACCTGTTGACGGTGAAACAATTGGCACTATCAAGCTTGCTGACAAAGATGACTACGAAAAGGTTATGCAAACGGCCCAGGATACTTTCAAAAAGTGGCGTTTAGTACCGGCTCCCCAGCGGGGCGATATTGTACGTCAAATGGGTCTGGCCCTTCGGGAAAACAAAGAAGCTCTTGGTGCTATCGTTTCATACGAAATGGGCAAAATCTACCAGGAAGGCCTGGGCGAGGTACAGGAAATGATCGATATCGCCGACTTTGCCACCGGTCAGGCGCGCATGCTTTACGGGATGAACACCCATTCCGAACGCCCCAATCACAAGCTTTCGGAACAGTATCATCCCCTGGGGCCGATTGGGATAATCACCGCTTTTAACTTCCCGGTAGCCGTATGGGCCTGGAATACCATGAATGCTCTTATCGCCGGCGACACTGTGATTTGGAAGCCTTCTTCAAAAGTGGCCTTGTGCGCCATGTCGGTGATGAACATCATGAAAAAAGTCCTTAGAGACAACGATATGCCCGAAGGCGTTATAAACATGCTGGCCGGTAAATCGAAAGATATCGGGGATGTCATGCTGGAAGACAAGCGCCTGCCCCTCATATCCGCTACCGGCTCTACACCTTTGGGACGTCGCGTAGCCGAAAAAGTTTCAACACGTTTAGGCCGTACTATCCTAGAGCTTGGCGGAAACAACGCCATTATCGTTACGGAGAATGCTGATCTCGATATGGCCATCAGAGCTACCATTTTCGGAGCTGTCGGGACAACAGGCCAGCGATGCACCACTACCCGAAGAATGATTGTTTCTGATAAGGTGTATGATCAGTTTAAAGAAAAACTGGTCGGTGCCTACAAGCAATTACCCAATAAAATCGGGCACCCGCTGAATCAAGACACCCTGGTCGGACCGATGATTGATACCGCTTCCGTGGGTGAATTCCAGGACGCCCTGAAACGAGTAGAGAAAGAAGGAGGCAAAATTATTTTCGGCGGCGAAAAAGTGCAAGACAGTGCAGGTGTCGGCACTTACGTGGTTCCCGCCATAGCCGAGGCAGAAAACAAATATGACATTGTGCAGGAAGAAACCTTTGCACCGCTGCTATACCTTATCAAGTACAGCGATTTTGACGAAGCGCTCGAATTGCATAACGATGTGCCTCAAGGACTGTCATCAGCAATTTTCACCCAGGATGTTCATGAATCCCAAAAATTCCTCTCGGCTGTTGGTTCCGATTGCGGCATTGCCAACGTTAACATCGGAACTTCGGGTGCTGAGATTGGCGGTGCCTTTGGCGGCGAAAAAGACACCGGCGGCGGACGAGAATCAGGCTCCGATGCTTGGAAAAATTACATGCGACGCCAGACCAACACTATTAACTATGGAAAAGAAATGCCGCTGGCACAAGGTATAGAATTTGACATTTAAATTTAGTGTTACAAATCTTTAAAAAAGAGTTGCTCGAAACAGCAGCTCTTTTTTTGTATATTGCCATACTAAAAAAGAGCTAAAAAATGTCTGAAGAAAAAATTTATGAAATATTAACACATAAATCGGTAGGGATAGCCGGGTGTGGGGGTATTGGCTCTCATTGTGCCATGTCGCTGGCCCGTGCAGGTGTTAAAACTTTTTTTATAGCGGATTATGATGTTATTCAGCCTGAAGATTTATACCGGCAGTGCTACTTCAGAAGCCAGTTGGGAAAACTCAAAATTCATGCTCTTAAGGAAAATATCCTTGATGTGAATCCCTCGGCAATCGTTTACTGTTTCGATATAAGGCTATGTCCTTCCGATGTTTATGAACTTTTTCAAACAGCAGATGTTGTAATTGAAGCAGTGGATGATGCTAAATCAAAGCAAACTATTATAGAAGCTTTACAAAAAGATGCACCGGAAAAACCTGTGATTTCGGGGGTAGGTATGGCAGGCTGGGGAAATACCAATGAAATTAATGTACACCAGTCTAACACATTGTATATGTGTGGTGATCTGAAATCGCATGTATCCGAAGATGCTCCGTTAATGGCTCCGCGAATTGGCATTGTAGCCAATATGCAGGCCAACATCGCACTCGAATTAATGCTAAAAAACACTTAAGAAATGGTGGTTTATATTAACGAAAAAGAAACAAAGTATAGCGAGGAAAAGTTAACAATCCAGGATGTTATTGACAAAGGGGCTTATAATACGCATTACTTTATCGTGTATCTCAACGGAGAGTATCTGCCCCGACTACGTCATCGTAAAACCGTTTTAACTGAAGGCGACAGGATTACCATATATCCCCTTGTGAGCGGCGGTTAATTACAGAATTTCAGCCACCGTAAAGGTACTGCCCCCAACAAACACCACATCATTCTCTCGGGCATTGGCTTTAGCCGCCTCAAAAGCGGCTTTAACCGATGGATAAGCTTCCCCTTTCAACCCCTCTTTCGCAGCCTTTTCCATCAGCTCTTCAACGGGTAATCCTCGTGGAATATCCGCTTTGCAGAAATAATAAGTGGCGCTTTCAGGGAGTAAGGATAATACTTCGGTAAGATTCTTGTCATTAACCGTACTCAAAACAAAATGAATGTGGTCTTTATTCAGCGATAATAGCTGCTTAGTAATCATCCTTATCCCATCACTATTATGACCGGTATCACAAATTACCAGGGGTTTGCGGTTTAACACCTGCCACCGGCCCTGCAAACCGGTATTTTCAATTACATTCTTAATCCCTGATTTAATGTGGGCATAATTTATTCCGAAGGAAGTGGCCATACTGTCTGCTGCCGCTATTGCAGTGATTATATTCTGATGCTGATAAGAACCGGCCAAGGGATTAAATATTCCGGTAAGGTAGACTTCTCCATCTTTCTCCATTTTATCATAATACTCCCCTATTTGCCTGTAAACAGGCTCCGAAAGTTTAAAATGCCGGTCGGCATATCTTGTCTCTGTTCCCACTTCGCTTGCTTTCTGTTCAAAAACAGGAAATGTCGCTTCCTGGGTTCTACCTATCAAAACAGGGACATCTTTTTTGATAATGCCGGCTTTTTCACCGGCAATCTCAGGCAAAGTCTCCCCGAGGAAATAAGTATGATCCAACCCGATATTGGTGATGATAGATAATTCAGGAATGATCACATTCGTAGAGTCAAGACGTCCGCCCATTCCTACTTCCACAATGGCAATATCCACCTGCCGGCTGGCAAAATAGCTGAATGCCAAGCCTACCGTCATCTCAAAAAAAGAAAGAGCGAGATTTTCAAACTGATGGTAAAATTTCTCCGTAAAGTCGGCCACATAATCTTTTTCGATAAGATTGCGATTTACACGGATGCGCTCGCGAAAATCTTTAAGGTGGGGGCTGGTATATAAGCCCACCTTTAATCCGCTCTCCATAAAAATCGAGGCAAGATAATGGGCGGTAGAGCCTTTTCCATTGGTTCCGGCAATATGGATAGACCTGAATTGCTTTTGGGGATTATTCAGCAACCGCATCATTTCCCATGATTTGCTTAAATCCGGTTTGAAGGCAGGCCTTCCGGCCCGCTGAAACATCGGAAGCTGACTGATCATCCAATCCAAAGCTTGTTTGTAATTCATATCTTCTCCTTTCGAAGCACAAAGGTCTAAAAACTTATGATCTAAAAAAAGAAAAGAAAATATTATGGACGGGGAATCTTTAATAACCGGAAGGTATTCTTGTCAACCGTAAGTCACCTAGTTTTGCATCCTGATAAAATTGTATGTAATCGTACCTTTTTGTATTTCCGGTGCTTCCGGGTCTTGACTAAATTTCGCCCGAAGAGCGGCCTTTTCAGCCAGTTTCCTCAATCGCAAATCTGTCACGGTAGTGCCGCGAGCTCCTGCGTCGGCTCTTTTGACATTCCCATATTTATCGACATAGATTCTAACCACGACCTTACCTTCATCCATGGATTTATATTCAGGTTTCGGAAGGTGTTTTGCACCGCGTCCCTTGAGGCTGAAGGATATACCTTCACCCATACCTCCTTCACCTTCATGATTATCGGAGACTTCCGATCCTAAGGGATCCCCCTGGTCCCCCGATTCGCCGGTCTCCCCTTCATCCTTTCCTTCTTCTGCGTCTGAGTCTCCCTTGTAGAGAGCTTTTTCATTTACTTCAGGTTTTTCTTCCTCAGGCTCCTGCTTCTGCTCCTCTTCCGCTTTCTTTTCAGGCTCTTCCTCCACCTGTTTCTCTTCAGGTTCCTGCTGCTTCTCTTCCGGTTCTTCTTCCTTCTCCTCTTTCTCCTCTTTTTCTTGTTCAACAGAAGGGGCCTCCTGAGCATCCTGGGTCATAAGTTCTTCATCTGGTTCCGGCTCCGGTTCTGCTTTTTTTTCAGGTTGCTTTTGCTGAGGGGGTTGCTGTTCTTCCTGCATAGGCTGCTCTTCCTGAACATCACCTGTTCCTTCTTCCATATAGCCAACGTTAACCAATACCCCTTCATCTCCTGATAAGGGCTTTTCCGTTTTGAGAAAAAGCATCAGAAACAGAGCCAGAAGTATGCCATGAAACATGGACGTACCCACAATTCCCCATATTTTATTTCTATCTACCTTCAAAAGAGCTTTTAATTTTTCGGTTTCGTAGCCAGGATAACTTTATGCTTCGAATTATTTTTATCATTAATATTGTTCACAGCATCTATCACATTGACGATGTACTGTATCGGAACACTTTTGTCCGAACGTAATACCACCACCCCTTCGTTCTGCATGGCCAGTTTATCGGCAAGGTTATTCTCCAGTTGATTCTGCGATATTTTGTTTTCTCCTACAAAATAGTCGTAGCGATCATTAATATAAACCGTTATGGTTTGCTTAGCCGTTGTTTGGCTATCGCTTTGTGGCAACAACAATTTGATAGCGTTAGGGCTCACCAGCGTTGAGGTAAGCATAAAAAATATCAGCAACAGGAACACCAAATCGGGCATGGATGTCGTGCTGAATTCGGATTTAACTTTATTTCTTATCCTGATAGCCATATTATTCTTTATTTGGCAGGTTCATGTAAAACGTCCATAAACTCCGTCGCTCTGGCCTCCAGCAAAAAGACCACTTTTTCGATGCGCGCAACGAGTATATTGTGTAGGATATAAGCTATAATACCAACAATGAGCCCTGCGATGGTAGTAATCATAGCTTGATAGATACCAGTTGAAAGCAGCGCAATGTCAACATTATTCCCGGCCATGGACATATCGTAGAAGGCCTTCACCATACCCATAACTGTCCCTAAAAATCCTATCATTGGAGCAGCCCCTGCTACAGTGGCAAGTGTTGCAATGTTCTTCTCAAGCCTCGACACCTCGAGTTTCCCTACATTCTCAATGGCCGCATTAACATCGTTCAGAGGTTTGCCAAGCCTTGTGAGACCTTTTTCAATCATGCTGGGCAGCGGACCTTTAGTGCTTTTGCAAAGGGCTACTGCTGAATCGACTTTGCCATCATGAATAAAATCCCGGATATTATTCATGAAATTATTATCTTCTTTTGTTGCCCGGCTTATGATCAAAAAACGCTCAATAAAGATATAAACAGTAATTACTGAGAGCACGGCAAGCGGGACCATTATCCAACCTCCTTTTAACATAAGGTCCCAGATAGACAATTTTAACTCTTCCCCTTCTCCGCTCTGACCGGCTTGCGAAGCTGTGTCTGCGACAGCCTGAGCAGCTTGTAACACTATCATTTGAATCATGTGAATACCTTTTAAAGTTTTACTTTTACGATAATAAACTGAAAAATTTGATGTTTATTTTATGGCTTACCTAGTGATTTGCGAATTTAGTTTTAAATATCGACAACCTAAAATAGCATCAAAGAAATTAACCCTTCCCAAACAACCCGTTGCTGTCTAAAATTAAAAAAAATATGGCAACCAGATAGTTCCGGCTTTCGAATGAGAAGAGGCTCCCGTCACACTTTTAAGCACATTTGTTTGGTTTCTATACCTTAATGCGCCCAACAACGCAAAAATAATAGCTTCCTTATAATCAATCACCATGTTCTCGGGAATGACTACTTCCGGTATCACGGCCTCAGTTATCCTTTCAACAAGATAGGTATTGTAAGCTCCACCACCTGTAATTAAAAAGTTTTGCCCATAATGCTTTGTCATTATTTTCCCGATTTGTTGTGCGATATGCTCCGTGAAAGTGGCCATTTTATCCCGCAGGGAAGCTTTCGAGCGGGTTAAAACCGGTATTATCTCCCGTTCAAACCATTCCCTTCCAATACTTTTAGCTCCGGTTTTCCAATAATAATCAATGGAATTCAATTCTTCGAGCAAAGAAATATCAATTTTTCCTTTTCTCGCCTCGCTTCCCTCATTATCATAAGGCATATCCAGCAAAGAAGAAAGATAGTTCAGCGCCATATTACATGGGACTATATCAAATGCCACCCGTTGCCCTTCATCATCATCAAAAGAAACATTGGCAATGCCGCCGAGATTAAGACAAAAGTCGTAATCCCCAAAAAGCAACTTATCCCCAATTGGAACCAGAGGCGCACCCTGTCCTCCCTTTGCCATATCACTGCTTCTGAAGTCGCTGATTACAGGCATTTGGGTAAGTGAAGCTATTGCCGATCCTTTCCCTATCTGACAGGTGAAATAGTGATCAGGATCATGAAAAATTGTATGACCATGGGATGCTATAATATCGGGTTTGATATGACCGTCTCGGATAAAAACAGACAAGATTTTACCCAGAAACAGTCCATATTCATTATCAACCTTTGCAAGATCATAGGCTGTGGCGCTGGGGAGATGTTCGAGTTTCTCTTTCCAGTAATCAGAATATTGATAGGTGATACTGTAGGGTACCCGGTAGCTCCAATTTCCTTTCTTATGAGTGAATTCACAGTAAGCAATATCGACACCATCCAGTGAGCTTCCTGACATTACACCTATTACCTTATATTTGTCCATATTATAACACTTCGGTAAGGCTTTCCAGTTGATTAGACCGGGAACCTTTCACCATTATTGTTTTTCCTTTGAGAGGAGATTTTTCCAGGTAACCTTTTAATGACTCGGTATCTAAAAAAGTCTCTGTATCTGCCGGAGCCAATTTCGAAAATTCCTCCCCCACTAACAATACAGTATCAAATTTATCCCGAAATTTATTGATCATTTCAACAATAATCCCGTGTTCCCGCTCGGCGTCTACTCCTATCTCTTTCATATCTCCGAGTATAAGACATTTATTTGTTTTATTTAGTTTCATAAAGCTTGTCAAAGCTTTCTGCATACTCGTAGGATTAGCATTATAGGCATCCAAAAATACTTCATTGGAATCAGTCGCAAGATATTGCGATCGATTATCCGAAGGGCTGTACGAGGCCAGAGCTATATTAATATCAGCCGGCGTTACTCCAAAAAGAATACCTGCAGCGATAGCAGCCATTACATTAGTCCAATTGTACTCTCCCAACAATTGCGTTTCAATTGAAAACACCTCCTTATATCCGACAGCGCTCCACTCTATGGACAAATAGGGATTGGCACTGATTTGATGTGCTCTTACATTCGCATTAGTGTTAGCATGGCCATAGGTGAGGCGGGGAATATCGTTAGCCATCAGCATCAAATCAACATCTTCAATGTTAATTAAAATTTTCCCATTGGTTTTTTTAATAAAATCATAAAGTTCCTTTTTTGTTTTTTTTACACCCTCCAGATCACCCATTCCTTCAAGGTGAGCTTTGCCAACATTCGTAATAAGACCATAGTGGGGTCGGGCGATTTCAGATAAAAGAGCAATTTCCCCCGGATGATTCGCTCCCATTTCCACTACAGCTATATCATGCTCATCATTAATCTGCAAAATAGTGAGAGGTACACCGATATGATTATTTAAGTTTCCTTCGGTAGCCAAAAGGTTATAGTTTTGGCTAAGCACACCGGATATGAGCTCCTTTGTAGTGGTTTTCCCATTCGAACCTGTTATACCTATTAGGGGAATATCCAATCTTTCCCTATGATGGCGGGCCAGTTGCTGCAATGCTTCTAAAGCATCATCAACCAGTATATATTTTCCATTTTCAACAACAGAAGGATCATCAACTATCGCATAAGCGGCTCCTTTTTGTAAAGCAGGTTTCGCAAATCGATTCCCGTCAAAACGTTCTCCCTTCAGTGCAAAAAACAGGCAATCTGCCGGGATATTTCTTGAATCGGTGCTTATCCGGCGATTTTTCAAAAAGCGATTGTAAAGCTTTTCCACTTCATTAACGGTCATATCTGAATACCCTAAGAAAAATTTCTATAAAAATAAAAAAAGCTGTATTAAAAAGGCTACTTTTAATACAGCTTCTTATTCAATTTTTTCCTCTTCTATCTGTTTACCTGCGTGCTACCTACACGCGTCATGGCACATCTAAAGCCTATATAGTTGGTGGACATGGTTTGCTTTAGAAAACGCCTGGCACCGGGATTAAGATAGTACGGGGGATCCTGCCATGATCCTCCTTTATAAACACGGGTTTCATCAGAAATTAATGACCTCTCGGGTTTATACATCTGCTTGGTTAAGCTTTGATCGTCTTGTTGCTGATCTTCCCCAGCACCCTCTCCTTCAAAACTCTGAAGTGAAATCTCGTCACCATCTTTATAGTTAATATTGTTGGCCCGCTGGTAATTTTGCCGTTGGACATTATCAATCTTTTCCTTTTTGGCATGTCCCATTCTGTCGAGCTCAGGCTCACCGGTATTGGGGTCGACTTTCGGCTCTTTAAAAACATTGCCTCTAAAGGGCTGAAGATCGGCTACATCTTGGTGCGACATCGGACGATACACATCCTGCACCCATTCGGCCACATTACCGGCCATGTTGTACAATCCGAAATCATTAGGCCAATAGGAGCCTACTTCTTCGGTAATCACGGCGCCATCGTTAAGGTCACCGGCAACACCGGCATAATCGCCCCGTGCTCTCTTAAAGTTAGCCAACATTTCCCCATAATTACTTTTATCGGGATTTCTTACATAATTACCATCCCATGGATAAAATTTTCTTTGATATACGCGTTCATTAACCGTATTGCCAACCTGTGCCAACGCCGCATACTCCCATTCGGCCTCAGTAGGGAGCCTGTAATTGGGTAACAATATCCCGTCCTCCATCCTGACAGGACGGGTTTCACTCTCTGCCGTTGGGTCTAAGTTCGGCAATCCCTGGTTGACCATGTCTTTGTAAGCTCCTGAAAGATAGGCCTTTGTACTAAAAGGATATTTTCCTTGCTCTGGGTTAGCCTCTTCTGTATTCCACTCAAGGATACCCTTCTCTACCAGGATTTTTTCATTCACGCGGTCACTTCTCCAGACGCAATAATCACTGGCCTGTTCCCAGCTAACACCAACTACCGGGTAATTCTGGAAAGCAGGATGCCGCAGGTAAAGTTTAGTCAACGGTTCATTATAGGCCATCCTGTCTCTCCACACCATAGTATCAGGCAATGCTTCCTGGTACAGCGGGTCATCTCTTCCATACACTCTTCCAAGCCAATAAAGGTATTCCACATAATCGATGTTACGCACCTCAGTTTCATCCATATAGAAGGTTTGTACCGTCACCTTTCGTGGCTTATTATCATAATTTTTCAGGGGAGAAGGTTTTGTAGAACCCATGGTAAAAGTCCCACCTTCAATCAATCTCAAACCGGGGCCGGTCTTTTGTTCCTTATAGTCGACCTTCGTAAATCCTCCGTTTTCTGCTTTGTTATATTCCCATCCGGTCGTACGGGAAACTTCCTCGTTGCATGAAGCAAATATAAAAGCTACAACCGCAAAAAATAATACGTTTTTATATGCTCGCATTGGGTTAAAATTTTGTTTCCAAATATACATAATAACTAAAATTCGGGGCACTTTATTGCACGAACTTCTCGTGATTTTTCTACATAAATGCAAAACCTGTATGAGAGGGAAATTTCATGAGCCCCTCCGGCATTGCCACTCAGCGCCGACAATGAATAATCATAACTATACCCTACATTCATTTTATTATTCAACTGCAAACCTAATAAAATTATAGCAGCATCAGGATTTTCAAAGTTGTGCCGAAACCAGCCGCCAAATATAAATGGTTTAATATGAGTATACAACCCTATATTTAACTGGTGAAATTTTCCTTGTTGTACATATAAAAAATTCGGTGAAATCACTTTGGTTTTTTTTCTGTGTATGGCCGGGTCTATCTTATACATTGCCCCTCCATGAAGCGTATATTTCATGGACAAGTGATTCTCATCATTTTCGGTAAACGAATAGGAAGGTTCCGTCATATGATGAATCGCTAAGCCGCCGTAATACTTGTTATCATAATCAAAAGCCAACCCACCTGAAAAATCAACAAAAGACTGAGCTTCTTTGGTGATCTTCCCTGTAGGGAAAGGATCGTCGGCCCCATCAATATTAATTTGCTCGGCAAAAACCAATTCTTCGGTATTCAAGCTATTCTGATAATAGGTCGCTTGTAAACCACCGCTTACTACTATGTTTTTTGTAGCCCTTATCTGGTGGGAAAAGATACCTCCGGCGCGATTAACAACATAGGCATTGTTGCCCTGGCGATCGGAGTTTACAAGTATCCCAAAACCACTGTTTATGGAAGATAAGGTTTGATCATACGTAACCTGGTAAGTTTGGTAGGCATTGGGAATGGAAGGCCATTGATTCCGGTAATTCAAACCAATTCGCGCACACTTTTCTATTTGTCCCGTAAGGGCCGGGTTAAGCTGCAGGGGACTGGAATAAAACTGGGAAAACGACGCATCCTGAGCCTGCACCGAAGCAGTAAAAAATATCATCAGGACCGGTATCCAATTCAAGTGTTCTTTCATTACTATTTTTAGCTTATCTAATTGTATACGTTTATTAACAGAAAAAATTGTATCATTGAAATAGGTAAAACATTTACAATATGTCAATCAAAAAATCGTTTCCATGTAAACAGTGTCTGTCTATAGAGTCAAATTATGTGCGTTTTCTCCCCGCACACCCCTTTCCCGATAGCTATCGGAACTTAGGGGGACATCCACGATTGTGGCACGCTGGAGGGTTCTATCCGCCTTAGGTGGAGAGTTAGAGGGAGTGGGGGAAGTAAAAAGGAATTTATAGATGGAACCTAAATAAATTAACAGATAGCATCTCTCGTCTGATAAACGATTTGCCATAAATAGTGTTGATCCGAAAATAAAATGAAACATGAAATACGGTTACACCCTATATATTATTCTCTTGATATTTATTTCGCTTTCTGCCACAGGCCAATATGGTGAGAAAACAATAACACTGGATTGGACTGAAGACCCGGAAGGAAGACGTATTCTTTTTCAAAACGGAGTAGCTTCCGGTCAACATCCTTTCCTTCAAAAATACAGCCATAGCATCGAGCTTAGCGGCAGTAACAATGGCCTATTAGCTTTTTTGGAAGTATCGGAAGAGATTCCTTGCGCCCCGGAAACAAAACGCTTTTTAAACCAAATTGATCTAGCTGAAGATTACCGGCTAAACTACGGTGTTGCAAAGCAACATCGCCAACCTATTGGTTATGCCAATGTTACACCGTTCAGAAAAGGGAAAAACGGAACCTATTATAAGCTAAAGAAATTTACGCTAAGTTATATAAAGCAAGAAAAAAAAGCTGCTCGAGAACCCGTTGCCAATCAGTACGCTGATGAATCGGTTCTTGCCTCCGGTAAATGGCACAAAATATCAGTGGACAGTACCGGTATTTATAAACTCGATTTTGAGGATTTATCTCAAATGGGCTTTAGCATGAATGAGCTATCCTCTTCAAAAATTCATCTTCATGGCCGGCCGGGAGGGCTGCTTCCCGAAAGGGTCGACGACTTTAGATATGACGACCTCCCTGAAATCGCTATAAAAGTGAAGGATGGCGGTGACGGCACTTTCGACAGCGGTGATTATCTTTTATTTTTCGGTCAATCACCTCACACATGGTCTTTCAATAATTCCACCGATCATTACCAACACCGGCAGCACACTTATAGCGACAAGCATTATTACTTTGTTACTTTAGGCACACCGGACGGGAAACGCATCAGCACTCAAGACGAGATTAACGAAGATGCCGACCAAACTATCACAACTTACGATGCCTTATTTTACCATGAAAAAGATAAGTACAACCTGTTAAATTCGGGAAGGCATTGGATGAGTGAAAAATACGATTTGGAAACTACTCGTCAATATACTTTTGATCTTACTAATCGCGTCGGAGATGAGCCTGTATATTTTAAAGGGCGATTTGTGGCCCGATCAACAGCGAGAAGCACTTTTACTATTAATGCAGGTTCGGAGTCTCAAAACCTTTCCATTCCAAGTATTTCGTTGGGATATAATAAAAAATATGCCCAGGATAAACTAAAAACTTTCACTTTCAGTCCTACGCAAAATACTTTGAACATCGAAATTCATTACAATAAAACAAATTCCTCCTCAATAGGATGGCTGGACTATCTTGAACTCAATGCTCGAAAGACTTTGACACTCTATAAGGGCCAAATGTATTTCAGGGATCGAAAATCGGTTAGCGATGGAGATATAGGACGTTTTGAGGTGAGCTACAACAATCAGCAGCCCGAAATCTGGGAGGTAACCCGTCCCATTCAGCCGCAAAAAATGGTACTTGAAAACGCCAACGGCAAGACTTCCTTTAAAGTACAGACCGACTCGCTGCGTGAATTTATTGCATTTGATGGAACAACATTTCTGGAACCCGAATTAGAAGGGAACGTTGAAAACCAAAATCTGCATGGCCTAACGCAAGGGGTAAACTATATTATCCTTACCAGTCCATCTATGAGAGAGGAAGCAGAGAGGCTGGCAAGTTTCCACAGAAGTAATAGCGATTTATCGGTACGAACGGTCAACATCAATAAAGTTTACAATGAATTTTCAGGTGGCGGGCAGGATATCACAGCCATAAGAGATTTTTTCAAAATGCTTTATGATCGCTGGGAAGGAACCAATGAATTACAATATGCCCTTATGTTTGGCGATGGCTCTTTTGATTATAAAGACATTATTGAAGAGAATACGAACGTTATCCCCACTTATCAATCCCGCAATTCATTGCATCCCGTTTCTTCCTACGCCACGGACGACTATTTCGGATATCTCGATCCCGGTGAAGGCGATCTAACGAATGACCGACTGGATATCGGGTTGGGCCGATTGCCTATTGCCACTCCTGACCAAGCCGCTGCTGCCGTGGATAAAATTATCCGTTATGGTTGTGACTCTTTAAATGTGCTGGGGGATTGGAGAAATCATTTGACTTTCATAGGTGACGACGAAGACAATAATTCCCACGCCAATCAGGCCAACCAGCTGGCGGAGTCAATAAAATCGAACCACCCGGAATACAATGTTCAAAAAATCTTTTTCGATGCTTATCAACAGGAATCTACGCCGGGAGGCAAGCGCTATCCTGATGTTAATGAAGCCATTAACACCCGCGTGGAGCAAGGGGGGCTTATTATTAACTATACCGGTCACGGTGGGGAAGTAGGATGGGCTCATGAACGCGTACTGGGAATGGCTGATATTGAAAACTGGAATAACAGAAATAACCTACCCGTATTTATTACGGCTACTTGTGAATTCACCCGCTTTGATGACCCGGAGCTTACCTCTGCGGGAGAACGGATCTTTCTGAGAGAAAATGCAGGTGGTATCGCCTTATTCACAACTACCAGGGCCACTTACGGGAATCCTAATTTTGCTTTAAACCAAAATTTTTACAACCATGCCTTCTCTAAATCGGAAGGGGAATACCGACGAATGGGCGACCTAATACGACTATCGAAGGCGGAGCACAATTCCGGCAATAACGGGAGAAAATTTATCCTGATCGGCGATCCTGCTTTAAAAATGGCCTATCCGGAACACAATGCCGTATTGACGCAAGTTAATGATCAGCCCGTGGATGCCACATCGGATACGCTAAAAGCCTTATCCGAAATATCTATGAGCGGAGAAATCAGAGACTTTAATGATCAACTGAAATCGGATTTTAATGGCGTAATTTATCCCACGGTATATGATAAAGAAGTTACGGTGACCACTCTCGCTAATGATAATGACTCCTATCCCATGGATTTTGATGTACGTAAAAACATTCTTTACAAAGGGAAAGCCAATGTGGATAGCGGTAAATTTAGCTACACTTTTGTCGTACCGAAAGATATTGATTACAATATAGGTCAGGGTAAAATCTCTCTCTACGCGGCATCTGAAAATCAAACCGATGCGAATGGTTATTTTAAAGACATCATGGTAGGGGGATTCGATGAAAGCGCTCAAACGGATAACCAAGGGCCGGAGATTGAGCTTTTTATTGATGACTCTACTTTTAAGCCGGGCGGTATTACTGATTCAAATCCTGTGCTTCATGCCAAAATATCAGACGAAAATGGGATCAACACGGTGGGAAACGGAATCGGACATGATATTATAGCCTACATCGATAAAAAGGCCAACCTCAAAGTTCTCAACAACTACTACGTAGCTGACCTGAACCGTTATAATCAAGGAACAGTGACCTATCCCTTTTTCAATGTTCCGGATGGAGAACATACGCTATATTTGAAAGCCTGGGATGTGTATAACAATTCATCCACCGCAACCCTGAATTTTGTGGTGGCATCACAAGATGATTTTAAAATTCAGCGACTGTTCAATTTCCCTAATCCGGTAACAGACCATACGAATTTTGTTTTCGAGCATAATCAAAAAAATAAAGAGCTTGAAATAAAGCTCCGAATATTTAACAGCTACGGACAGCTTGTAAATGAGATAAATAAAACTATTTTTGCGGACGGCTACAAAATCAGCCCGATTTCATGGGATGGAAAAAACTCATACGGTACAAGGCTGAAAAAAGGCGTTTATATCTCTAAGATAACCGTTAAAAACAAAGAAGGTAAAATAGCTGAAAAGAGTAACAAATTATTATTGATTCGATAAAAGGAGACGGTATGAATATTATTAAATACACAGTGATATTACTTTTACTGGTTGCCCAGTCCGCCCTGGCAGGGAACCAGGAAACCTATCACAGGACAATAAACTGGGAGCCGGTAGAGAAAATCACCCTGGGAGATTCTATCACTTTTCAACGTATGGTATTCGATAAAGCAAACTATCGGGGAGGGTTCGCCACTATACCTTATTTTGCCGAATTATTGCCCCTCAGCGCAAAGGAAAAACCCGAAAGCGTTAAAATATCAAACCCGGCTTATAAAAAGGTGAATGCAGCGGAAAAAGAACTTCTCCAAAATAAAGACTTCCCTTCCACTCCTGAAATTACTTCTTCAAGAGTTCAGAAACGGCGGAAGGCCTTCGCAAAAGTGAGTTTTGTCCCTATCGTTCGTAAAAACGGCACCTTATACAAAATTACCGAATTCGACCTGACGGTTCGAAAGACGCCGGCTGAAACAAAAAGAGAAAAAACAAAATACAAACAATCATCCGTACTATCTCAAGGGAATTGGTATAAGCTGAAGCTGAAGGAAAATGGTATCTATAAAATCACCTATGAGTTTCTTGAAGAAAACGGGGTTATGATGAGTAATATCGATCCTGAAGAAATCGGAATTTTCGGCAACACGGGAAGACTCCTTCCCGAACAGATAGACGGTTCTACCCCTGAAAGTTTAACGGAAAATCCTATCAAGGTGTTCGCAGGAGAGGACGGTAGTTTCGATCCCGGCGATTATATACTGTTTTTCGGGCATGGGCCGGTAGATTGGAAACACGAGCCCCTACAGCTGAAATTCAGGCATTACAAAAACTATTACACGGATTATTCGTATTATTTCTTTACCACTGATCAGGGCACAGGGAAACGTTTGGAACAACAAGAAGCACCCTCGGGAGACCCCCAGGAGACGGTCACCACTTATGACAACTATCAATATTATGAAGTGGATGATAAAAACCTTATCGAGTCGGGAAGAACGTGGTATGGCGAACGCCTTGACAATACCCGGAAAGAAATTGTGCTACCTACTTTCGAATTCAAAAACGTGGTTGACGGCACCAAACTTTTCCTTCAAAGCGATATCGGCGCCCGTTCGCCCTATAATTCAAACATTTATCTGTACGCCAATGATGAAGAAGTGTACAATCACATAGTAAGCTCTTTGGATATGGGTGATCACAGGTATTTCAGAACTAACACAAGTAGAGGTAAGTTCCCCGAATCCGGGGATAATTACACCATTACTGTTGAATACCCGGTAACCGGTTCCTCATCTTATGCCTGGATTAACTGGGTAGAATTATCGGCCAGGTGTGAGCTTCGCTATGAAAATGAACAGCTCCTTTTCAGGGATAAAGCATCCCAATGGCAAAATAAAATAGTAGAATTTAAAATCAGCAATTCCCAGCAAGGACTCCATATATGGGATGTCACAGATCCTATTGCCCCACGTATTGTGGAGGCCTCATATAACAATAACACCACTTCATTCAAGGCCGATGCCAGTGAGATACGTCAATATGTGGCTTTCAGCGGCCAGGAATTTCTTACGCCCGAATTTGAAAAAGCCGTTAATAATCAAAATCTTCATAGCGTTAAAAACATCCAATACCTGGTAGTCAGCCATCCCGATTTCCTTGACCAGGCGAAGCGACTGGCTGAACACCACCGGGAACATGACGATATGGATTGCTACGTAACGACCCCTAAAAAAATATACAATGAATTTTCATCAGGAGGGCAGGATGTTACGGCTATAAGAAATTTCGCAAGGCATGTCTACAAAAGTTCGGATTCCAGTCAGCGATTAAAATACCTGCTGCTGTTCGGCAATGCGTCTTATGATTACAAAGACAGGGTGGAAGAAAACACCAATTATGTACCCACTTTCCAGGGTTATAATTCCAATAGTATCGGCCAATCATACTTAACGGACGATTATTTCGGTTTATTGGACGAAGGCGAAGGACATAAAGGCCCCCGTTCGGATAATTTGGTCGGTTTGCTGGATATCGGTATAGGCCGCCTTCCTGCAAAAACTCCTGAAGAAGCGGAGATTATGGTGGATAAAATCCTTCACTACAACACTTCTCGGGAAGCCTTAGGCAAATGGAGGAATGACGTTTGTCTTATTGCTGATGACGAAGACAGTAATATTCATCTCCGCCAGGCCGAAAAATTAGCTACTATTGTGGATACCAACTATTCCCGGATCAACTTGCAAAAAATTTACCTCGATGCTTACCGCCAGGAGACATTGCCCGGTGGCGAGCGCTACCCGGAAGTTAACGATGCGATTAATGCCCGGATGGATAAAGGGGCTTTAATAATGAATTATACCGGCCACGGCGGTGAATCCGGGCTGGCTCATGAGAGTATTATAAGCACCCCGGATGTGGAAAACTGGAAAAATTATAACGCCCTTCCACTGTTTATCACTGCTACCTGCGAATTTAGCCGCTTCGATAATCCCGAATTTGTATCAGCGGGAGAAAAAACGTTTTTGAATCCCGATGGCGGAAGCATCGGGCTTTTATCAACCACACGCCTGGCATTTTCTCATACAAATAGTATTCTCAACATCAGGGTATTCAAAGAAGCTTTTGAAAAAAATCCGGAAAGCGGGGCATACCCGCGTCTCGGCGATCTTGTTATTGCTTCCAAAACGCCTATGAATGAGAACCTATACAATTTTGTCCTTTTAGGCGATCCGGCTATGACCTTAGCTTATCCTGAAAAAGAAGTGGTAACAACCTCTATCCAGGACACAGATGATCAAAATCCCGCTGACACACTTACCTCTGACACGCTTAAGGCTCTTAAAAAAATCACTATAGAAGGAGAGATACAAAACAACGCCGGTAACCGGTTGAAAGGATTTGACGGAAAGCTGAATTCAACGGTTTTTGATAAAAAATACGCCGTTACTACCAGGGCTAATGATCCTTCTTCTTACGAGCAAACTTTTGAGCTACAGGATAATATTCTGTACAAAGGTCAGGTTTCGGTTAAAAACGGAGAATTCGAATTTTCATTTATTGTCCCGAAAGACATCAATTACAGCTATGGACGAGGCAAATTGAGCTATTATGCCCGTAGCGACAGCGCCAATGTGGATGCCTCCGGAGCTGACACCGATGTAGTGGTCGGAGGCTCTACCAACCAATTGGATGAAGACAACGAAGGTCCTGAAATTACAATGTATATGAATGACAGCACCACTTTCAGCTCCGGAGATGTAGTTAATAGCTCGCCGGTATTAATAGCTCATATCGACGACGAAAGCGGAGTGAATACAGTCGGGAACAGCATCGGGCATGATTTGGCTGCTAAAATCACGAACAAAAACGGCAAAAACGACATTGTCCTAAACGATTTTTACACCTCCGATCTTGACAGCTATAAAGGCGGTCGGGTAGAATATCCTTTCAATAATCTCCCGGAGGGAGAACATACATTGACATTGAAAGCATGGGATGTGTATAACAATTCGTCGGAAAAGTCGATCACATTTGTGGTATCCGAAGATATTCCGCCGATGATAGGCTCTGTCAAGTGTTATCCGAATCCCTTCACCGATAAGACAGAATTTAAATTTAGCCACAACCAGTTTGGGGAAAAATTGCGTCTACGCGTACAAATTTTTTCACTCCAGGGCCAATTGATAAAGGAAATAGGGCCCAGGGAAATATTATCCGACGGCTATAATACACAGCCCATTCAATGGGATGGAAGAGATGCTAACGGCAATACCATCAAAAAAGGGATGTATATCTACAGTCTTATTATTACCAACCAAAACGGTAATACGGACAGGGAAAACGGGAAACTTATAAAAACCCGGTAAGGAATTGCAGCAGACAATAAACAAAAAGCGGCATCGTTAATTTATTTATCATTAAGTATTAGATTTGCACGAGTTAAAAGATTTAAAAAAAGAATAGAATGAAGAAAACAGGAAAAGCTTTAAAAGCATTGCTTCTGAGTGTTATAGCTCTTATATCAATGACAACACAGGCTCAAGAAGATGAAGATATTGCGACAATCACGACGGGAGTCCCCTTTTTAATGATCTCACCTGATGCCCGCGGAGGTTCTATGGGAGATGTGGGCGTAGCGACAGA
This sequence comes from Bacteroidales bacterium, assembly GCA_021740175.1. Classification (GTDB taxonomy): domain Bacteria; phylum Bacteroidota; class Bacteroidia; order Bacteroidales; family JAIPAH01; genus JAIPAH01. The sequence goes on along the minus strand of JAIPAH010000031.1, from coordinate 77 downwards.
ACCCAGTGCAAATTCCATGTTTTGGAATCCGGCAAAATATGCATTCATCGAAAAAGAATCCGGATTATCCATTGGTT
>JAIPAH010000189.1 GCA_021740175.1 Bacteroidales bacterium | reverse complement strand
TGTTAACCGGGGGATTAGGCCCTACGAAAGATGACATCACTAAGCAAACCCTGGCTGATTATTTCAACACTGACCTTATCACTCATAAAAAGACCCTGCAGGAAGTAGAAGACTTTTTCGCCTCACGAGGGCAAACCCTTACCGCTACAAACCGGCGTCAGGCTGATATTCCAGCCAATTGCACCCCACTGTCCAATCCTTATGGTACAGCCCCGGGCATGTGGTTTGAAAAGCAGGAGAAAATTTATGCCTCTATGCCCGGTGTCCCCATCGAAATGAGACACCTCATCAGCCGGGAAATCATTCCGCGCTTACGCGAAAAATACCGGCCCGGGCATCTCTATCATAAAACTATCATGACCCATGGGCTCGGAGAATCCCATCTCTCGGATAAAATCAGGGAATGGGAAGAGCAACTCCCCAACCATATCAAACTGGCTTATCTGCCAAGGCCGGGAATAGTCAGGCTCCGGCTTTCGGCGGTGGGTGATGACCGGACAAAACTGAAGCAGGAGGTTGATCAAGCAATCCATGAGCTTCAGTCTTACATCCCCGATTTAATCTATGGCTATGATGATGTCAGCCTTGAGGAAGTGACGGGCAAACTTTTAACACAACATAAAAAAACAGTAGCCACCGCCGAAAGTTGCACGGGGGGAGCCATAGCTGCACGTATTACACGAATCCCCGGAAGTTCCGCTTACTTTCGGGGTAGTGTGGTAGCTTATGCAAATGATATTAAAGAAAAACAATTAGGCGTTCTAGCCTCGGTCATCACGAAACACGGAGCGGTCAGTCAACCTGTAGTGGAAGCAATGGCCGATGGTGTGAGAAACCGGTTTAAAACCGATTATGCCATAGCCACCTCAGGTGTCGCCGGGCCTGAAGGAGGTACAAAAGAAAAACCGGTAGGAATGGTTTGGATAGCTGTATCCTCACCTGCAAGAACGGTGGCTCGTGCATTTCATTTTGGTAATAACCGCGAGCGCAACAACGAACTTTCAGTGCTCAGTGGCTTGAATATGCTCAGGAAAGAACTGATCGGGGATTAAAGCTCGATATTCAGCTTCAGATTAACGCGTCTCGGGGTAAGGTAGTTAGGGACAGCCAATTGCCGGTCATTCACATCAGTCACCCAAAAATAAGAGATGGTATTTTGAATATCCAATAGATTAAATACTTCCAGGCTCACCCACATCGATTCGAAATTATTTAGAAAATTCCCGGGAGGCAAGTTGGTCTGCTCTCCCACTATTTGTTTGGAGAAACCAATATCCACGCGACGGTAGGACGGTAGCCGTAAATCATTTTTATAATCTTTTGTTCCGGGAATATTGACCGGTAAACCCGTGCCGTAAAGTAGCCTAAGGTTCATTTTGTAAGTCGGATTTTTAGGCAGGTAATCCTGGAAAAACAAGCTAAAATTCACCCGCTGGTCTGTAGGCCGCGGCCGATAACCGATAGGTTTCTCTTCTGTATAAGCTACTTCCTGGTCTTCGGTATCGCCGGTAATTTCCTGCCCCGCTTCGTTGTAGTCTACTGTATAAAAATCATTTTTAAGATTCTCACGGGTTTGCATCACCGAGAGGCTGGCCCAGGATTCCACCCCTTTGACAAACTCGCCATTGACTTTCAGATCAATCCCCGTTGAATAGCCTTGCGATTGCCGGTCCGCAAAATAGCGTATTCTAACATTATCAATCTCATAAGGAATCAGGTTTTCAAGATGCTTGTAAAACACCTCCGAGACAAATTTGAAAGGCCTTCCGAACGCCCTGAAGTTCCAATCACTACCGAGAACAAAATGAATCGATTTTTGGGAACGAATATCATGATTGAGCTCTCCCTCAATAGTACGCATAGCTTTATAAAACGGGGGTTGGTAATAGTAACCGGTAGAAAAGCGAAACAGAATATCGTTGTCCCACATCGGCTTATAAGAAAACGTCGCCCTGGGCGATAATAAGAACTCATTATTAAAATCCCAGTAGCTTGCTCTCAATCCCCCGGTTAAAGACATTTCTGCACTATCGGAAGCTATCTTCCAGGTATCCTGGAAATAGCCATTGAAGCGGTTGGAAGAAACACTGTTATCGGCAGTCAGCACTTGTTGCATTTCTAATGGATGCAACGAATCTTCCGCTTCTCCAATGTTATACGAAGGATAAGGAAGTGTATATCCAGCGGAATCCAGCAATGACCATTCTCTCATTTCATCGTTTACCGATTCGCGCTGATAATGGACCCCCCACTCCATCTGATGCTTCGGTGTGCGATAAGAGCCTTTGTGCTCCGCCGAAAAAACATCGACATCCAGGAAATTCCTTGCATGATTTAAATATCTTCCAACACCCTGTTTTTCAACCACTTCTCCGAATTCGTCTTCACCCATCCCCGTGCCAAGCTTACCGATCCAATATTCCCCCTCTACATCGTAATTAACATTTTCATTAGAATGATAGGCCGAGGTGATAAATTTTAGCTTCAATCCTTCAAAAGGCTTATATTTTGCTGTTAAGCCCCCCATGTAATTCAGAAAGCGATCTTCTTCTTTCCCATCAAAAAATATCTTCAGGCGCATAGCTCTTCTGAAAGTCCCGAAATCCGTAGTACGGTTTTCCGGAATAAAACGGTAAATATTTCTTGAAACATTCCCCAGGAAAGAAAAATCCCACTGATCATTGAGATCGTAGCGTAGCATCCCCTGCACATCCGTAAAAGAAGGCTGATACTGCCCTTCGGTTTGCAAAGTATTCAGGATATACTGATTGGATTTTTGCCTCAAGCCCAAGAGATAAGATAAATTCTTCTTTTCATTAACCCCTTCGAGATGGAAGGAAGCGCTCAATAAACTCATAGATGCCGAGGCTCCGAAAGCCTTGGGGTTCTTGTATTTGATATCCAAAACCGAAGACATCTTGTCGCCATATTTGGCATCGAATCCCCCTGCGGAAAAGACTATGGAGGAAACCAAATCGCTGTTCAAAAAGCTAAGTCCTTCTTGTCGCCCTGAGCGCACCAAAAAGGGGCGATAAATGCGAATATCATTCACGTAAATCAGGTTTTCGTCATAATTCCCTCCGCGCACCGAATATTGGTTGCTCAACTCATTTTTAGAGCTCACCCCCGGCATGGTTTTTACCACGGACTCCACTGAGCTGCTCATAGTGGGAATTTTATCAGTGGATTCAGGATTGATAGAGCTGATAGTGCTGCGGCGTGTACGTTTATCTTCTATCACCATCTCGGGGAGCAACGTTGAGGCAAGTTCCAGGGTAACATTCAGCTCTCTTTCTTCGCCGGGCTCCAGGTCCAGCTTTATCATTTTGCTTTGGTAACCGACAAAAGTAAATTTCAATTCCAGGTTCTCTCCCGCCGGAATTTCTATAGAATAATACCCCTGCTTATCCGTGACAGCACCTTCCGATGAACCTGCCAGGGCTACATTTACTAATTCCACGGGGGAGCCGTCCCGCTCGGTAACTTTTCCAAAGACCTTAGCTGTTTCTTGCTGGGAGATACCCAAAAAAGGAATCAAAATAAACAAACAAGGTATGATATAGTGCTTCATGAATACTATTTTCTTTGCCTGATCGGACTCATCAAACCTCCGGTCCAAACCCGTTCGGTAATTTCCGAAATACTCCTTTACTTGTTTTTTTAAGAAGAGCATCCCATCGAAAGGGGTAACGCATTTCTAAAAACTTTATTTTGATTAAAGCCCGGCACTAATAAAAAATGCTGTTACCTTTTTGGTTAAGCAACAGCATTCAACGAATTTTTTGTAAACGTTTTACTCAATCACATAGCCCTTTTTACGGGCATCTTTTAATACAGCGTAAATACCCTTTTTATTGATCGTTCTGATCGCTTGGGTAGTGAGTCTAAGCGTTACCCAACGATTTTCTTCCGGTACAAAGAAACGACGCTTCTGCAAATTCGGATGAAATTTTCGCTTCGTCTTATGATTTGAGTGAGAAACGTGGTTTCCTGTAATTACTTTCTTCCCTGTTATTTGACAAACTTTAGACATCGTTATAGTATTTTTCTGATTACTATTTCAAAATGGATTGCAAAGAAAACTAAAAATTAGCGATTAAACAATACCGAGATCATCTTTCTTCGAATATTTTCAGTTAAAAAACGCTCTTGCTTTCTTATCCCGATTTTTGCATCTTTGTATGATATACATCTAAGCTATTATGAATAAACCGGCGTTTCTGACAGCAGGTATCGGCCTTTTTATAGTGCTACTGGTAAAGACGGCTGCATGCCAAATCCAAGTGAACGAGGTGAGCGCCCGTAATCATGAGGATTTTGAAGATGAATTCGGAAAATACGAAGACTGGATCGAGCTGCACAATCCGACGGACAGTGTTGTCAACCTGGAAGGGTGGATGATCTCAGATGACCAGGATGAAAAAAAGTTCACTTTCCCTGATTATAAGATGACCCCCGGTGAACATCCGGTGATTTTAGCCTCAGGCAGAAACCTTAAACATGTCGTTGACCATTGGGAAACCGCGATAAATGCCTATGAAGACTGGAAATATCTGCCTACCGTGGATTCCGTTCCGCCCGGATGGATGAATCCCGATTATGTTGATTCCACCTGGCAGACCGGCCCTGGCGGTTTCGGGCGCGGTGACGGTGACGATAATACGGTACTGCCTGATTCCATCACGAAAGTTTTTATCCGGAAAACGTTTACCGTCAGCGATACAACAGCTATTGATGGGGCTTTCCTGCATGTGGACTACGACGATGCTTTCGTGGCCTACCTTAACGGCGAGGAACTGGCCCGGCATAATGTCGGCTGCCCCGGCGTACCCATTGAAGGATATGATATTGCCGGAACGGTACACGAGGCACAAATGTTTCAGGGAGGAGACCCCGAAGGTTTTCGCATTAAACAGGAGGAGCTGCAGCAAAAATTAAAACAGGATACCAACACCCTTGCCATTACAGGGGTCAACGCCTGGAATAATCACGGGAACTTCTCGCTGATACCTTTTCTTTCATTCGGGATAAGAGACACGAGCCAATTTTTCGAGCCAACGCCGGAGTGGTTCTCCGTGGCTCCTTACCATTTTCATACCAATTTTAAACTCTCCGGTCAGGGGGAGGCTGTTTTTTTGTGGGACGAGGAAGGAAATTTAACAGATTCGCTGGATTTTACATCCATCGTTCAAACAGGGAACTCCCTGGGGCGCAAAAATAATATTCCTAACACAATACATTATTTCGATTCCATAACACCGGGAGCTCCGAACCCTGCCGGGAGCAAGAATTACACTACCGAACCGTATATCACTGTCGAATCAGGCTTTTATGAAGAGCCTATCGAAGTGCGGGTGATGAGCAACATGTTTGAGTCAACCATTCATTACACCCTAGACGGAAGTCCTCCGACAAGTGACTCCCCGGTCTATGAAGGGCCTTTAACATTTGACTCAACAGTGGTTCTGCGGGCAAGGGCCTATGTTAACGGCTATCTCGCCGGCGAAATCGCTACGCGCACTTACCTTATCGGTGAAGATGTCGATTTGCCGGTATTTTCCGTAAGTATGGACCCATATCTGCTATGGGATGAGGAAGAAGGCATGTATGTTAAAGGAGAGGATGCCGAGCCTACGTTTCCCTACTATGGCGCCAACTTCTGGAATGATTGGGAAAGACCGGCCCATGTGGAATATTTTAATGAGGAGCATGAAAAAGTGATGGGCCAAAAGGTGGGGATAAAAATCCATGGCAGCGTCAGCAGGGCTTATGATATGAAAAGCCTCCGCCTCAATGCGAGGGGCAGATACGGCCCTTCAAGGATGAACTACAAGTTTTTCCCCGGTAAAGAGGACGAAAGCTACAAAAAACTTATCCTGAGAAACTCAGGACAGGACTTTAACAAGAGCCATTTCAGGGACGGGCTGATGAACAAAATGGTTCAAAACAAAACCCATAATGACAACATGGCCTATAAGCCCACCGTAGTATTTTTGAACGGGCAATACTGGGGTATACACAATATGAGAGAGAAAATCGGGAAATGGTATGTCGGTGACAATCATCCCGAAGTGGACATCGAAAACCTCGACATGCTCTTTGATAATTTCAACGTGATTGAAGGCGATATTATTCATTACTGGCACATGATTGACTTCCTGGATCATACCATGGTTTTCGATAAGCAGGCCTATGATTCGCTACAGCAGCTCCTCGATATCAAAAACTACACCGATTACTTTGCCACGGAAATATACTACAGCAACCTGGACTGGCCGAACAACAATATAAAATACTGGCGTCCGAAAAGGGAATCGGGGCGTTGGCGCTACATTATGTT
>JAIPAH010000188.1 GCA_021740175.1 Bacteroidales bacterium | reverse complement strand
AAAGCGGCCGGAATGGGCAGCCGCTTTTGCCCGCCGGGTTCTGCCATAATCCCAACAAGATCAAGTCGTCTCGAGCGAAGCGAGAGACCTCCTCATTTACACCAGTACGTGTTCTTAAATCCCCAGGGATTTCCATGTTTATAAAAAAATGGCAAGAAAAGCGTCCAACGACTCTATCGGAGTCGTATGCTGTAAGAAACAATCATCCACCTCCCCACTCATCACTTCAAATTTGCATAATACCCAAATTAACCTTCCACTGGTCTACAAAAAATTTTTTCAATAATTTTATACCCTACTTTTGGTGTAATAACCAAAACAATAAAACTATGGAACCGATTATTTCAAAAATGAACGACGGCGGGATACTCATTACCTGGCCAATTCTGATTTTACTCCTTGTGATCATTGCCCTGTTTATCAAAGAGGTAGTTATTCAAACAAAAATCAAAAAGACTCGTGAACTCATTGCCTCTATCGGATGGTTTGTCATTGCCTGGGGCTATCTGGGACGCACTATCGGGCTGATTGGTGCTTTTGATAATGTGGCGGCGGCAGGTAAAATCACTCCCGAACTTTTGAGCGGCGGATTGAAAATGGCCCTGGTCGGTCCGCTTATGGCACTCGTAACCTTTGCTATTGCCCGCTTGTTTATCATCGTTTTTATCCTGATTGAAAAAGAAAACAGTCAGCCAATAAAAACAGCGGAATCCTAAAACAAAATTGCGGTAAAATGAAAGCTCTCAAATACATTTCCGGCTTTTCAGGAGCAGTATTACTTATTTATTGGTTGTTGGGAATTATTTTCGATTTCCATGTGAGTTTCTACTTCTTAATCGGTGGACTGATTCTTTTTGGATTGATCTACTTTCCCCTTGCTTTGCTGGATAAACATCGTCGCGAAAACCGGTGGGATACTATAAGAGATGATCAGGAAAAGCAGCCGCATTCGCAGAAGAAAAGGGGCAAAAAGACCAAACGAAAAGGTTATGGCGTCAGCGGTTCGCCTTATCGCGAAAGAAGCTCGGGGCTGCGCTGGGAAGGCGGAAGTGTATACGGTGCCAACGCCAAAAGAGGGAGCCGGCGCTCCTTCCTGAGAAGAAAGTAGATTTACTCATCTCAAAATAAACCATTATGAAAACAACAAAACTCATCTTCGCTCTTATTCTTTTTCCCGCTTTAATGCAGGCCCAGGACAAAGCGGCAATGCTCGACAGCCTGTTTCAAACCATGCATCAACGCAGCCAATTCAATGGCAACGTTTTGATTGCCGATCAGGGAGAAGTTCTCTATCAAAACAGTCTTGGATATGCCCATCGTGGTAAACAAATAGCTCTGAAAGAAAATACCCTTTTTAACACCGGTTCGGTCAGCAAAGCTTTTACGGCCTTGGCCATACAACAGTTAGCCGAAAAAGACCAACTTAAACTAACCGGCAAGGCTCAAAAATATTTGCCCGAATTCGCCTACCCTTCTGTTACCGTCCACCACCTGTTAATCCATTCCTCCGGCTTGCCGTGGGAATATCAAATGCCTAAAGACTGGGATAATTCGAAAATTGCAACGAATGAAGAGGTGTTGAAAAACCTGTATTCCAAAAAACCCGATCTGGAATTCACACCCGGAGAGCAAGCCAATTACAGCAACCTTGGCTACATGGTGCTGGCCGAAATCGTGGAGGAAGTCTCCGGTGAGGGATTTGAAACTTATCTTCAGCATTATATCTTTGAACCGGCCGGAATGACCCGGACTGCCATTTACAATGCTGAGGAAATCAAAGAGGTTGAAAACGTGGCCAAAGGCTATCTTTTCTATCCCTTCACCGGCCGGTACGAAGAGGCCATAAAGCTCGATAAGTTTTCTTCCAACTACGCCATTAGCGGTTTGTATGGCGACGGGAACGTGTACTCCACTACCGAAGATTTATTCAGCTTTTGTAAGGCCCTGAAGAAAGAAAAGCTTATATCCAAAACTTCGCTGGAGATAGCATTTGAAAAGCACATCAGCACCGGCGATCAATACGGCAACAGCTATGGCTACGGCTGGACTATCTCTGGCGCCCCCGGGAAGCTTGTTCAGCGTGGCGGGGAATTACCGGGTTATGTATCCGACATCATCTGGGATGTAAAAAACGATAAGCTGTTGATTTACCTGATGAACGATTATCTGGCCTACCTCTCCTACAACCGGCGGATTTTTCCGGCCTACGCCGAGGTGGTTTATTCCAACCAACTGAAAATTCCGAAACTTCAGGCCAGCATCGAGTTAACAAAAATAGCTGTGACCAGCTCCCTGGAGGAGATGAAAACCAAAATCCGAGAAATCAAAAACCACCCGGAGTTGTATCAGACAGATATCGGCGGATTAAAGTTTCTGGTCAAAAAGCTGCAGGACCTTGGGAAAAAAGAAAAAGCCGATATGATGATGAAGATGTTCGGGCCGGGGAGGTAGCGCCTAATTTGTAACAAAACAAGTTTCCAGAGTCACTATTAAACAAAAGTACCTTTTTTACCGGGAGCTTTCTTTTACACTGACTTTATTACGCTGTTTAACCTGTGACAACAGAATACCGCCTACGATAATCCCTAACCCGGCAACGTCCATCATTTGGACCTTATCCCCAAAAGCCACCCACGCCATAAGCATGGTTACAGGCGGTCCCAGGTAAAACAGACTGGCTACGCGGGTGGCATCGATACGTTCGATCAAGAGCCACATCAGGGCATATGCTCCCAGCGAAACAGCAAGAATCAACCAAGTCATGGTATAGATAAACTCCGACTCCCACTGGGTGGATAAATCTTCAACAAAGATGGCAGGTAAAGCTAAAGCTAAGGTTGTCGCAAGGCTCTGGTAAAACAGAGCCAGGTCGATAGGAATTTTATTGGTTCCTTTTTTCACTTCCATTCGCCGCTGAATTAAGCTTGCTATGGTAATTCCTATGACCGATCCCAGCGGAATCAAGTACCCGAAAACTGATGTATAGCTTCCAAAATCCATACGAAATGTCACAGTAAGGGCCACACCCAAAAACCCTAATATCAGTCCCAGCCATTGGTAGAAGTGTGTGCGTTCACCTGTAACCAAACCGGAGAATGCACCTGTAGCCAGGGGTTGCAACGCCACCACCAAAGCTACAATCCCCGCCGGAACCTGGTTATCCAGCGCCAGAAGTACGCAGGTAAGCCACACCCCGTGAGCCAAAACGCCAATCAGCATGTTGGGTCCGGCCACCTTCCAGCCGACCCATCGAAACCGCTTTCTTACCAGCAGGTAGAAAAGAATAACCAAAGTCAAGGCCAGGTAGCGCCAGAAAAGCAAAGTGAACGGCCCGGTGTAAGGAAGTCCATACTCGGCTCCTATAAATCCCGAATTCCAGAGGAAAACGAATCCCGTGGCTAAAACAAGTGTGGTTCTTTTCATTATACTTGGATTATGTTCCTTTTCAAAATGTAAATGTATCGGATTATTGTGAATTAAGAAAATTCTGAACTGTCCCATTGAAAAAAACCTCCGGCTTTCTTTATGGCTGAAAGTCAGCTACCGGTTGGGTTCAAAACAGGCAGCCCCATCTAGCCACCGGAAAAAGAGGAGATTGAGCGGATAAAACGGAAGGGGTTTTGAGTGAGAGTGAAAGAGAGATTGAGAGATAGAGTGAATGCGAACAAAGTTAAGATTCAGTTCTTCTCAAAAAATAAAATTATCCTACTTTTGCGAGCCGCAAAAAGGAAGTAAATCATGCGTATCTATAGAATTGTATTAGGCTTTTTCGTTCTGTTTATGGTGCAATCCTGCACGACGACCAAGCTGGTCGATGAAGGCGAGACCGCATACCAGGAAGGTAATTACGAGTCAGCACTAACCAAATGGGAGCAGACTATTAAAGAAATCGAACAGAAAGGCAGGATGGTGGATTCCAGTCTTTATTACAAAACCGGGATGGCCGCCCTGAAACTTAATAAGAAGGGAAAAGCACGCCAGTATTTCGAATGGGCCTATGACGGAGGCTATTCGTCTCCTGAACTTTACCTTCTGCTATCGGGGATGTATAAAGATATTGATAACCTCACCCTGGAGATTGAAGCGCTGGAAAACTACCACAAAAAATATCCGGATGGAAAAAAGATCGATAGCATGAATGTTCGGTTGTTTGAAACCTATATGGAGAGTAAACAATGGAACAAGGCAAAAGGGCTGTGGCCGGATATCGATGGAGAGGCAAAATCAGAGCTGGAATTGCAAAAAGCTTGGTTTAAGGTAAACAAAGAGCTTGAGAATGATGAACAGTGCGACAAACTTGCTGACCAAATATTGAAAAAAGAACCCGATAACCTGGCGGCCCTGGAATGGAATGCTTTTAAATATTTCTGGAAGGCTGATGACCTTTATGTCAAAGAAATGAAAGCCTACAAAAAGAACCGGACCACAGAACAGTATAAAAAACTGCTTGAAGCCTGGGACAAAATCTGGCCGGATTTTAGAAAATCGCGAGACTATTTTAAGAAATTATACGATCTCAATCCAAAATCTAAATATGCGAAATATATAGGGCGTATATACAAACGCATGGATAAAGAACAAAAAGCAGAATACTGGTTTAATAAAATGGACAGAGAGGATTGAATTTTCTCTTCAACCAAAGTGTAATTCTATTTTGATCCAATTCATTAGTTAGTTAATAATAAATTTAAAATTAAGCATCAAAAATTTATAATACCAGGACCTAAGAATCCTCCAAAATTAACCTAAAGGTTTTTTCAATATAGTCTTTTTCCTGATCCTCCGTTTGGAAAGTTACACGAATCTTTACTTTCGATTGCATGTACTCCATCAACCGGGCTTCCTCCACATATTTTACTTTATTATCGCCTGTGCTCACCTGCAGCATTTTCGTGGAACCCGGAGGCCCTTCTACCGTCACGCTGTAAATATTATCTTGGAGTTTTGTACTGATGATGCGCAGGCCATCCGATTTAACTCCGGGTTGGGGTGAAGTTGAGGGTGGCACGACGGCAAAACCCTGGTTGTAGTAAACGGCAAGGCGGGCTTCTTTATCCAGGTTGAAACCCGTTTGAAGCTGGACAAATTCTTCACCCCGGCGGGTTTGATAATCGAGGCGGGAGCCATTGAGCATCACGGAATCAACCCGGGAGCCGGCCGCCAGGTAAGGATTGAAAAGCAGTTCCACCTCCTGCTCTCCGGACTTTTTTAGCCTGTAACGCATAGAATTGGTCTTTCGGTTCATGGTCAAATCGATAGTCTGGTCCGCCATCCGGATGTTCGATACTTCCGCATTATCCCAGTGAGCGGGAAACGCAGGCTCCAGTGTCATCTTATTTTCCGTGGCATTGGGCCGGTAGCCCAGCATTCCTTCTATCAGGGGCTGAAGAGCCATAGTTTGTGACCAGCACTGGTGGGCACAAACCCCGGAAGGTTTATATTCCAGGCCGTGCATCACTTCCTCTATGAAGCCTTTGCTCCAGTCATTATAAACCTGCAGGTTGTTCATGATATGCATAAAACCCTGCAGCGGCCTGTCGTTTTTGTATTCGGCCAGCGCCGTCCAACCCGTGTATAGGGGCCAGACAGTTCCGGTGTGATAGCCCTCGGGATTGAAATGGGGATTTTCTTTTCCGGCTATCCTGACGCCCCAGTCGGATGAAAAGTTGTCGCGGGCAAATTCGCGGAGTACGGGGGTGCTTTTTTCCTCTTCAATCTGCTCGAAGTAAAGCGGAATGGCCGGCATCACGGTTTTGTCTTCAATAAACGTTCCGTCGTCTTTGATGCTGTGGCGGAAAAACTGTTGCTGTTCATTCCACAATGTATCATTGATTATCTCTTTAACTTTTTTCGCTTCGTTACGGTAGCGCCGTTCTCCTGACTCACCCACAGCATCGGCCATATAAGCAGCTTCTTCCAGGGCTCGGGCCCAGCATCCCGACAGGTAGAGGGTAGAGCGCCCTCCGAACAGGTGGCCTCCTTCCACCCATCCGTGACCAACCAGTTTGTTTTCAATCAGTTGATCATTGTTGCGATCGGTGGAAAAGCAGAAATCCAAAGCTTTTTCGATGTGACCCCAGTTATCTTTGATGAACTTCTCATCACCTGAATGGCGGAGGTAGTGCCCGGCCAGTACAACAAACAGCGGCGTGGCATCGGCGGCATCATAATGGGCTACACCCGAAGTTGTTAGTTCATGAAAGATTTTGCCCCGCGGACTTTGATAATCCATGTAGATTTCAAGGATATCCCGTACTTTGTTAAAATCGCCGTAGCCGTCCAGGGCAAAACCACTCCATTGTCCGTCCCGGCCAAAGTACCATGCGTAACCGGGACGCCCGCT
>JAIPAH010000030.1 GCA_021740175.1 Bacteroidales bacterium | reverse complement strand
CTCAGCTACCTGGCGATCTTTATATTCCTTATCACCACCTATTACCGGAAGGACGGCAAACCGAAATATGGATTATTATTTGGTTGGTTTCTGAGCTTAGTCTTTGGCGCAAGATTCGTGCTGGAATTCCTGAAGGCACCCCAGGTAGCTTTTGAACAGGAGATGCTACTCAATATGGGGCAGATTTTAAGCATTCCTTTCGTGTTAATCGGCGCCTACTTTATTTACCGGGCATCAAAACTGCCGGCCCCCAAAAATGTGGGGGGTAACAAAAAACAAAAATGACTCCAGTAGTTAAAACCATAGTGTCACAAATATTAAGGTGCTTTGCACCTTTAATTGCGAAAAAAATCGCTATTTCTCAACTCAGTATACACGGAACGGGTAATTCAACTCGCTCAATTTTAGCAAAAACTAATGTGATACATTATGTTTTACGTCGAATCAATGGAACTGTAACTAATGCTTCCATGTGGGTGTGGGCAGCCAGAGGCTGCAAGAATTCCGGGTCAAAACGAAGACGTTTTGACCAACCTCTCTAGCTTTGATTGTATCACCTAAACGTTACAAGCCGTCCAAAAACCGTCCGGAAAGATATTCAGCAACTTTTACCCTTAAACTCCTTAAGGGAAGTTGTTGAATATCATTAGGTTTTAATTATTTTGTTTGTATCGAATTACTTCAGCAATGAGATTTTTACATTTTGGACAGCCTCATTTTTTGCCACGAGAGAACGGTTGACTATCTCAGTAAAGCAAAAAAGGTTTATTCCCTCATTCACACAATCATACATTCATACATTCATCCACTCGCCAACTCACCAACGCGCCAGATCGCCAATTCGCCAACTCGCACATTCGTACTGTCGTACTTTCTTACAATCGTACAATCGCCCTATCTCTCCTTCCCTCTTTAGGCTCAAGCCTATGGGAAAACCGCTGTTATTGTCCTCCCGGTGTTCTTTGACGCTGCAGGCGCCGCTGCTGCTGCATATTTTGCTGAAGGAAATCCATCTTTTCATCCATATCATTTGAAATCTCCTGCTCCAGTTCTTCAGCACCATATTCTCCGGCTTTACGCGATAGTTGCCTCAACACACTGTAAGCCCGGGACATATCCTTCTGATAGTAATTAAGGAATTGTGACTCCAATGAAGCGTAATAGTCAATATCTTCACTGTAACGCTCATAAAGCGTACGCATCAACTCTTTAGCTTTCTCATCTTCTCCGGCTTTAAAATATACATCAACCAATGGTGTCAAATAAAAATCAAAAGTGATTTCCTGATGGGGAAAAACTTCCTGGAGTCTGTCTGCAATGCGTACGGCCGAATCGAGCTTATTTTCATGCATCAATCCTTCGGCGGTCCTGACGTAATTGTTCTTGGGGACCATCGTATTGCGGTAGCTTTCCCGATCCACCAATACATCAGGGTTTTTCAGGTCACCCCACTTAAAATCATCAAGCAATAAATCATACGTTTTTTCCAGGTTTACACCGCCCATACCTTCTACGTATTCCTTGGCCTTAACGGGCATAAATTTATAAACCATCCCCTCGAGATGCATGTATTGGTCCTTGCCAAAAACATCGCTGATACTGGATGGGTTAGCGAAAAAAAGCGGTCGCTTCCAATCATGAGAAGCCAGCAGATCGAGGAACATCAGATCATTTTTGTACAGGTAAGATTTATTGATTTTCCACTTAATTTCCGAAACAATTTGGTCATGCATTCTTTCAGGTACAAGGCCGCTCTCAATCACGGCTTGTTTATCTACGGTTATTTTGACTTTTTTCGTCGGGATGTAGTTCATTTTTCTTCCATCCCGCATTTCGAGCATGGCATCGGGATTATCAATAAAGTCTATAAGCCTGTCCAGTTCAACATATTGGTTCTTAATCTGACCCCGCGGCTGAACCAACACCACATCATTTGTTCCTTTGGTATAATCATCTTTATCCAGTGTGAAAGGCAGGGGCTCGGATTGGTACATTTTCTCAAACATTTGATGAATATACCAATCCCCGGAAGCCAGCATATAATTCACCACTCTCACATCCGTACGGACCTCTTCAACTTCCTGGGCATACCAAAGCGGGAATGTATCGTTATCCCCATTGGTAAAGAGGATACCATTTTCGTTGCAAGAAGTGAGATAATTAACCGCAAAGTCTCTGGCTGCATATTTCCCGGAGCGGTCATGGGAGTCCCAACCTTCGACTGCCATAATGGTTGGAACCAGAAGAATTCCTGCCACCGTCACTGCAATCGCCGATACTTTCTGGTTTTTAACCACATTTCGTAAACCATTAAATAAAGCCATAATGGACAGACCAATCCATATAGCAAAGGCATAAAACGAACCGGCATAGGCATAATCCCGCTCCCGTGGCTGATAGGGGTATTGATTGAGGTAAACCACAATGGCAAGTCCCATCATCAAAAATAACAAACCGACAATACTTGCATCGGTAGGTTTCTTCTGGATATGGTATAACAGCCCGATAATCCCAAACAGAAGCGGCAACATATAAAAGTTGTTATCTGCGGGGTTTTTCTTGCTTTCAGGCAAATGGTCCTGGTTGCCAAGCCGCGGGTTATCAATAAACGGTATTCCTGACTTCCAATTGCCGTGTTCTATATTCCCATGGCCCTGGATGTTGTTCTGCCTTCCGGCAAAATTCCACATAAAGTACCTTAAATACATATGACCGATCTGATACTTAAAAAAGAAGGTGAGATTCTCCCCGAAGGTTGGCTTATTAATGACTTTTTTCTTTCCCCTCTGTGTTTCGTGTTTTATGGGAGTCCCTTCCACATCGCCCCATTTTTTATAGGCGCGGATATGTTTTTGTTTCTGACTGCTCCACATTCGGGGGAAAATGGTCGTAAACTCGGAATCATATACCGGAACCGTGCCATTGCGATCATCCGTTACGACATATTCTCCTTTTTCATAGTCTTTTTCGTAAATCGGGGATTGATCTCCATATTCCTCCACCGGTGCATTGTAATACTGTCCATGGAACAAGGGGGTATCACCATACTGTTCCCTGTTGAGGTAAGATAACAAACTTACGGCATCATCCGGTTCATTTTCATTGATAGGAGTGTCGGCATTGGCACGAATAACAATGATTGCAAAGGAAGAGTAACCAATCAGCAAGAAAGTCATGCTGAGCAGAATAGTATTCATAAGGGATTTCCGTTCCCGGATCATATAAATACCGGAAGCTAAGGCGGCCAGCACAATAAACCGGAAAAGCAGATTACCGGAGGATGAAGAGGCTATAAGAATCAATACCCCCAAAATAATCATAAGTGTAAGCAATATCCTGGTAAGTTTCTTATCCGGAGTAACCTGGTGAGTATACCTGATGCCCAAAACCAAAAGGGCAACCATAAGCAAAGCAAAGAAAACCGTTCCCGAGGTGAAGGGAAGCCCCAACGAATTGACAAAGAACAGTTCGGTATGGCCAAACAGGTTAACAATCTCAGGAATCAATCCATAGAGTATAAAACCGATTAAAACAAGGGATATGACGAAAGTAAGGATGCCTCCTTTTGGTGTGGGCTCATACTTTTTGAAATAATAAACCAGTGCAATTGCAGGAATAGCCAACAGGTTGAGCAAGTGCACACCGATAGAAAGACCGATCAGAAAAACGATAAGCAGAATCCACCGGTCGGAGTGGGGTTGATCGGCTACCTGCTCCCACTTAAGGATAGCCCAGAAGGTTACGGCGGTAAAAAGTGAAGACATCGCATAAACCTCACCTTCGACAGCTGAAAACCAAAATGAATCGGTAAAAGTAAATGCGGCAGCGCCAACAATTCCACTGCCTATAACAGCCATCATCTTACCGGTTGTCATCTCACCGTAAGTAAGGACCATTTTACGCCCAAGGGCGGTAATCGTCCAAAACAAAAAGGCGATAGTAAGCGAGCTGCTGAGGGCGGACATCGAATTCACCATGTAGGCCACATTGGAAGTATCACCAAAGGCAAACAGGGAGAAAAAACGACCTATTAATTGAAAAAACGGCGCTCCCGGCGGGTGACCTACCTGCAGCTTATAAGCCGTGGCAATATACTCCCCGGGGTCCCACCAGCTAGCAGTAGGTTCCAGGGTAGCGAAATAAACAATTGAAGCTCCGACGAATAGTATCCAACCGATAATAATGTTAGCCTTCCGATATGCATCCATGTTTTTTGCTATTTTTCGAGCGAATTTAGAAAATTTCGAGTATTTATCTTTAAGAACTTAAATATAATTAACTTTTTTTAAAATAATTATCCTTGAAATAGCGGTTAGTAATCTGCCATACCGGGTAAAAAGTAGCAATTCCGCCGATGACAATCACCGTACCCAAAACGGCTAAGAAGTCCAGCCACTCCATTTTTACGGGATAGGCCGATATGACGAACGAGCCTGTTGTGGAAAGCTGCACCAACCCGAACGCCTGCTGAAGCCAGCAAATGATTCCTCCCAATACCAAACCTGCTACCGCTCCCGAAAGGGAAATCAGGCCGCCTTCGATGAAAAAGATTTTCCGTATCATCGGTTTATCGGCCCCAAGGTTCCACAAGAAAGAGATGTCTTCTTTTTTGTCGACCATAATAATGGATAACGACCCGATAATATTAAAAGTGGCGATTATCAGAATAAAAGTCAGGATCAAATAAGTCACCCATTTTTCCGACTTCATAATCTTGTATAGGACGGCCTGCTGTTGGTAGCGATCTTTCACTTTGAAATCATCCCCGGTCATTTGAATCAGCTTCTCTTTAATTTTTTGGGTTGGTGCCTCTTGGCTAAGATAAACCTCGATGGCTGTAACCTGGTTCTCATAATCCAGCAAATCCCTTGCAAAGCGCAAAGGCAGTAAAACATATTCGCTGTCGATCTCCTGTTGGATGCTGAAAATCCCGGATGGGACTATTTTCTTGGCTTTAAAAACCCTGTTAAGTAACACCGATTGGGTTTGACCCCGGCGGGGCACATAAACGCCAAGTGCTTCATCAAATTCCGCGACATTTAACCCCAGCTTATAAGCCACACCATAGCCCAAAACGGTAAAATTGCGCTCACCCTGCTGCAATAGCATCTTACCGCTTACTATCATAGTATCGAGGGCGGTTACCCGGCTGTAATTATCGCTAACCCCTTTAATGCGGGCGATCTGCTGGTTATCTTTATATTTCAGAAGGGTATTCTCTTCCACTACCTCAACCGATTCCCCGACACCAGGTATGGAATCTATTCTATCCAGGGGAAGCGTATTGGCATCAAAGGTTTTTCCTTCTTTCACCGTAATGCGGATATCCGGGTCAAACGAATTGAAAAGGGAAGTGACGACCTGCTCAAAACCATTAAACACCGACAGCACCACAATCAAAGCCATGGTTCCAATGGTCACCCCGGCTACCGAAACCCCGGTAATCACATTAATGATGTTGTGAGATTTTTTCGACACCAGGTAACGCTTTGCTATGTAAAACGGAAAATACACTATTACTTCCAGGCTTTTACGATTAATCCGGTTCCTTCTTTATGCCGGCCTTTGACATCCATTTTGTTCAATATCAGTGCAAAAGGCATCGCCACCAGGTAATAAAACGGCACCAGCACATAAAACACCTTTGAAGTATTCAGCATAAGGATAGGGTATTTCATGGTCAGGCGCCATGAAATTTTGCCGGGTTTTCCGTAAGAATACCTGGCTTCGGTAGCAGAAAACCCCACCTTACGAAGTTTATCCTGTATTTCGTCGATATTGTATCCATCACGCACATGCTCCTCTATGAAAGATTCGCCTTCTTCATCGTGCTCATGAACATCCGATCCGCCTTTGTCGCTGGGCGTGGAAATAAGCAGCATACCCCCTTTCCTAAGGGAGTGACAAAGATTATTAAAAACTGCCTGGTCATCTTCAATATGCTCCATAACATCCACTGAAAGGATGAGATCATAAGTTTCTTCCGGTTCAGTATTTTGGGTGAGATCAGCATATTCAAAATAGACATTGTCCTTCCCTAAATGACTAAAAAAACGGTTGCACTCCTCCACCTGGTCAACTTTTACGTCAACCCCTCTAATTTGCCAATTTTTACCTGCGCGGGAAAGGTAATAGCTATACTGTCCAAACCCTGAGCCTGCATCAAGAACATGGGCTGTAGGGTTAGTTTGGTTTTTTTTCCAGTTTCTTATTTCCTTTTTTACATGCCATGTGCGGAGCAATAAAATATCCAGCAGCCTGTAGAAAAGTTTTCGTAAAAACGGTGTTTTATCGAAAAACTTTCCCAGCGATTTTTTTATCGGATCATACTTCATAATGGTCTATTTATCATCATCCAGCAACTCATCGATATGGTCGATATAGTCAAGGGTATCGTCTTCATACACCTCCAGTTCGGGTATTTTCCGCAACTGGTGTCGCTCACGATTGCCCAAATCGTACCTTATCTCGTTGATATTTTCCCTGATCAGCTGTAGTGTTGCCTGCTTATCCTTTGTGGCGAACAAACTTACATATATTCTGGCAACAGAGAGGTCCTTGGTAACATGAACTTTCGTTACAGTAATCATCGCATTATTGAATTCGGGGCTTCTGCGCTGAAGGATTTCCCCCATATCTTTGTGTATCTGGCGTGAAATTTTTTCCTGTCTTTTTGTTTCCATAGTTCCTCTTCGTTGTAGCTAATCCATACTTGTGTCTGAACTGGCAAAAATAATGATTCCTTGCTCTGCAAAGGTACGAACATCCTGCAATTTTCTATTTACGATACAGTAAAATAACAGGAAAGGTCGCAAAGCTGGACAGGTGTTATTAAGATGAAAACCGGCTAAAAAATTATAAAGAAGGATATTCAGCAACTAAAGTTTCGCACTTAAAATTTAGAAAGGTAAACTATTGAATTACAAGTAGTTTTTATCAAATAATTCAAAACTTTGTGTATCTTTGTGCCTTCGTGCCTTCGTGGCAGTCCTTCAAGAAGGCCACTAAGACACCAGGGCACAAAGATTCACGAAGAAAGCCACTAATACAAATTGGAAAAGATTAGAATTTAATATAGGACAACTTACAAAAGGAATTTTTAATATAAAATTGGTATTCAATGTTCTATAAGAAATGCGAAACTTTAGTTTTGAAAATAAACAAATCAAAATAAAATCTTATGAGCTCCTCAAAACTTCTCATTACGGCCGCTACCGGGAATGTAGGCACACCACTGGTTAAAGCCCTACAAAGAAAAAACATGCGTTTCACGGCGGGAACACGGGTTGCGGAAAATGCCCGCAATAAATTTGGCAGCGATCTGGAAACCGTGTATTTCGATTATGATGACCCAGAGAGCTTCGGACCGGCTCTTGAGGGGAAGGAAACCATGTTCCTGTGCGGTCCGTCGGCAACACCGCATGCCGTTGATCTCATCATGCCCCTTATTGAAGAAGCCAAAAAGCAAGGGCTCTGCCATATTGTCTTTATTGCTTCCTACCCTTCTGTAATGGAAGCCATAAAGCAGGCCGGTATAGACTATACTTTTATAAAAGCCAATTTTTTCATGCAGAATTTTGAGATTTACCAAACGGAAGACATTCGCGATCGCAAACAAATCTTCCTACCCTGTGGTGAAGGTAAAGCTGCCTTTATCCACACAAGGGACATTGGAGAAGTATCTGCGGAAATCCTTACCGACCCGAAACCTTACAAAAGTGAGACGCTATACCTAACGGGCCCGCAAGCTTTGGATCATTTTGAAGCTGCGGAAGTTTTCTCCGAAGTACTCGAAACCGGAATCACCTACCGCAATCCGGATGAAACAACCTATCGCCGGGAAATGAAACAGCGCGGATTTTCCGATACCTACATTGAGGCCATGATTAAAGTCTTTGGCAAAATTAAAAACGGGCAAACCGGACAAACCAGTCCGGTGGCGGAACAGATGCTAAACCGCAAACCCCTTTCACTGAAAGACTATGTAAAGGAGCGAAAAGAAGTTTTTAAAAAGTAAGGAGTTTATATCTTTGAGTCTGGTCTAAAAAGCATTTAAACTGCTGATTTTTATCATGCTTACCCCTTCCCGAAAGTTTTCGGGACTAAAGGGGAGCTGCTAAAAAAACAGCAGTTTAAGAAAGACCCCCTTCAGGTCCTGTCCAGCACTTTAGGTGGGAGGATTTAAGGGTTATATTGCTTTTTAGACTTAGCTCATCTTTCTTTCCTGTTAAAGATAAAATTCGGCTTGACCGGATCAATTCTTTTTTAAAATAAAATATTGATACGCTTCCAGATTGATTTCCGAACCCAATTGAATTTCGGAATCCTTCATAGCGTTTGTCCATGTGGTGTTCGAAACAGCCTCCGGTAATTGATAATTAATTTCCGTACCTCGAATATTAGCTATGATAAGTACTTGCTCATTCTCTGATGCACGCTTAAAAGCAGCAATATCATTGTTATTAGTATATGTTGTTAAACGGCCACTTTTAACCGCTTTACTATTTTTCCGGTTTTTAATAATTTTTTTATATTCAGCCTTCATTCCCGGATTTATGGTCCAGTCAATTTTAGGAGAGCTTGAGTGGAAAAAAGATAATTGTTTTGGACACCCTACTTCCTGTCCGTTGTAAAGCATTGGCACGCCACCCATATAAGAACTCACTACAAAAGCAGTTATTGAACCTTCTTTTCCTTCAAAAATTTCCAATGGGGTGTCCTCCCATGCATTAAAATCATGGTTGTCAGTAAACCGTAACACATGCTTTTCTTCCTGCACGTTTGCATAATCGGAAGCATGGACATCTTTAAGTATTGATGTCGGTTGATCATTGTTATAAACATTTTTCACGGCATCGTAAAAATCCCATCCAAACGTCAAGTCGAATCCGGCATCAAATAGGTCTTTATCTGTGGCTTCGGCAAACATAATTAGATCGCGGTTTGGTAAACTCCGCAATGTATCTATGGCTTTGCTCCAGAAATCATGGGGCACGCCTTTGGCATAATCACAACGATATCCGTCTACATTGGCTTCCAATACCCAATATTTCATAGCAGCAATCATCTTTTCTTGCATGTCCGAATGCTCATAATTCAGAGATGCTACATCTTCCCAATCTTCCGGATATACTATATTTCCGTTCTCGTCCTGCTCATACCATGATTTATTTTCCATCCAGGGATGATCCCAAGCGGTGTGATTGGCTACCCAGTCAAGTATCACTGCCATATCACGGCTATGGGCTTCCTCGACCAACGTTCTTAAATCTTCCAGTGTTCCGTAATCGGAATTGACCTTTGTATAATTCCTTACTGCATAGGGCGAGCCCACAGCATTTTCCTGGCCTATCGGATAAATGGGCATAAGCCAAACCACGTTTACCCCCAGGTCTTTGAGTTCATCAAGCCGACTTTGAATCCCTTCCAGGTCAGCACTTTCACTAAAAACCAAAGGATTTACCTCATACATGATAATATCTTCAGTTTCGGGAACCTTTTGAAAAGGTTCTCCATATTGTGAAATGGTGTCCTGCCCATTGGGTTCAACATCATCAATAGCATAATGTTTCTCATCACATCCTGATAGCGACAAAATAAGCGACATCAGGACCATTAAAAAACTATTCATTAAACCAGTTCTTTTTATTCTTCTTAAAAAATAATCTCTTATCGTATGTATCATTCTATTTTTCTTTATCTGCTCCTCATTTCTCCCCATAAAAATATAAAAATTCAGTCACCTCATTTTATTAAAGGTGTTTCAGGCTCAACCAAATCCTAACCCAAATTAACGGGAGAAAACCGGCCACTCCGGTTCTCCCCCGGCTTAGTAGAAAATGTTAATTAATTTTTAGTTACTTCGTAAGTGTATTCAAACGGTTCTTCGTCTCGACTCAAATCAATCGTCACCGTATAATTACCAGCTTCCGGTATGGTGATAGAAGCATCCGTATTGATCAGAATCCCCGACAACTCATTTGTATCCTTAGGCCCGTAATTGATTTCCCATTCATTATTAGCCCGGAATTTTAAAGCCCCGTTGGCAAGATCAGTTGTAACACTCCAGGTATCACTCTCATCATCATAATTCATTGGCGTTGACTCAGTCCAGCCGCCGTCCGTCGCTGTTCCTATAATTCCCCAGGATTCGATGTAAGTGGAGTGCCATACCAAGTTGGCCGTGTCGACAACAAATTCATAATGCCCGGCCGAATCGGCCATTAAATCATCAGCATCGGGATCCTTTGTAAGCAAAGTATCACCAGCATATCCAAAACTGGTATGATTCCAGTCCGGATAGCTGGTGAACTTAAAGGGACCCTCACTCCTCATATAAACATATCCTTTAAATACCGTTTCGGCTTCATTTTCATACCGAATCTTAGGTGCCGTTGACGGGTCCCATCCCTGGTATCCCCCTGGCACCCACAGGTAACCTGAATACGCCGAATAAGGACTAACGTTAACTATCACTGATCCAGAATAAGCCAGCCGGTCAACAAATGACTCCACCCTGATAGCCATCGGGGCCATCTGATCCGGCTGCAGCCCAAGGTTCAAAGCAATCTCATTCAAATCGCTACCTGTTATGGAGGCAGACAGTACATCTTCTCCTATTTCCCTTGAAATAGCACTACTCCAGGATGCGGTATCGGAAGGAAGCGTAAACTCAAGCGTGTAGGTGACGGGTGCATCAAAGTGGTAATCCGCAGCCTGCCATTCAATGGTTAATACATCACTTTCCTGGTTTCCCTCGGTTAAGTTTACACTATCTTTCGATGTAATTACTTCTTTTGGGGAATCAATCTCTTTCAGTACGGTAACTTCTGAATCATCCTCGCATCCTGATATAAATAATGCCAGAACTCCGAGACTCAATATTGTGCTTAATAACTTTTTCATAACGTTTCTATTTTAATACCCCGGGTTTTGTGTTAAATTCGGATTTTCATTCAATGCCGAAGTCGGAATCGGGAATAAGCGGTAGTGGTCATCCACAGCAGGAGCAAAACCATGCGCTTCGGTGAATTTTCCGAAACGAATCATATCCTGTCTTCTATGACCTTCGAAAGCCAGTTCACGACCTCGTTCCCAGTAGATATCCTCCAGTGTAGGAGCACCATCCAGCGGCTCCAGACCGGCGCGTTCTCTTACCTGATCGATAAAAGATTTCGCAGCCCCGGAACTTCCCATTCTAACGTGACTTTCAGCCTTCATCAGTAAAATATCTGCATAGCGATAGATGGGGAAGTCATTGGAAGCTCCGCCGCCTGTCATAGGTTCGGCAGGCCAAAACTTTTGGTTTCGTGCCCCTGCATTTGGGGCAGCTCCCGGGTTATCCAGATTGTTTACTTCCAGCGAATATTCCATAAACCCTTCAGGCTGCGGACCATAGGGGTCCGAACCATAACGAAACTGCCTCTTACGGATATCATTATCGCTAAATTTCTTAAGGAAATCTTTGGGGACAATGGTTCCGTTCCATCCGTTAGAACCGGCAAGTAAGGTTCCATCAGTGCCTCCCAGGCTTCGGATGGTCATTATATTTCTACCCACTACATTAACCGTTGTATAAATCGCTAAAATCGTTTCGTCGTTGGGGCATTTATCACCAAATAATTCAAAGTACCTGGATCCTAAGGGGTGAGATTCATCCATAGCTCCTGAATGAAGCGAATAACCGCCTTCCTCGACCTTTCGGCACGCCTCCAGGCATTCCTGCCACTTAGCTTCTCCGGTATATACCTCAGCATTCAGGTAAACCTTCGCCAATAAGGTATAACCGGCCCATTTGTTGAACCGTCCATAATAATCACCGGCCTTTTTCGCAGGCAAGTCATCGACATATTCCTTCAATTCACTGACGACAAATTCATAAATTTCAGCCCTGTTCTTCTGGGGGATCTGGTCGGCCGCCATGTTGTTTTCCTTGTAGAACGGGACGTTACCAAAAGCATCCATTAGCAAATAATAGAAAAATGCTCTAAGTACCCGGGCCTCCGCGATTTTAGAAGGATCTGCCCCGGCAGTTTCCAATTGTTTTATCGCCAAATTGGCTTGAAATACCGACTCGTACAACCAGTTCCATGCATTGTTGAAATACTGATGCGATGGGAGCCATTCGCGCTTATGCAACTTGGCATAAGTTAGCTCCCAGTCTCCTGTAGTTCGGTGAGGTACCACCTGCTCGTCGGTTGACATCGAGTTGATATCATACCAACCCCGGTCAGCCCCTGCATACCCTACACCATTCCAGTTGCCGGGTATTTGCTCGTAAACGCTTGCCAGGGCCGCATCCGAACCTTCCTCCGAAGCATAAAACTCTTCGGCCGCATAGTTATCGTATACCGTTTCTTCTACGTCGGTGCAACCACTGAAAAGCGCCAAAATCAATATTATTGTTATTACTATTCTATTCATTGTTCTTACTTTTTTCCTTATTAGAAATTGATATTTAATCCCAGAGAAACGCTTCTGGTTCTTGGATAAATACCGGTATCTGCCCCTGAACCGGCACTGCCGGTCATATTAACCTCCGGATCAAGACCAGTATAACCGGTGAATACGGCCAAGTTGTTACCGATAACTGAAAGACGAAGCGATTTGATGTATTTCAGATTCTCTGTGCTGATAGTATACCCAATGGTCAGGTTTTCAAAGCGGACATAATCTCCTTTTTCCAGCCATAAGTCCGAACCGTACTCCGAGGTAAACAGTCCCAAATCCTTGGCACTCTCGAGTAGATTCGACTTACCCAGCTTTTCGAAGTAACTGAAACTACTTCTTATGCTATTGTATATCATGTTCCCACCGGAACCACTCCAAACCATGGAAAGGTCAAAGTTTTTATACGTCATTTTCGGAGTAAAGGCGAATGAGTAGGTTGGCAATGCGGACCCCGCCATGTAGCGATCAGGGCTTCGTGAACCCTGATCAATGATTCCGTCTCCGTTTCGATCAACTACTGTTTCTTCATTGCTGGCATCTTTACCCGAATGTTCCAGAATATTAAAGGTTCCTATCGGTTCACCTTCGATAAGGTATGCATTGTATCCCATACCGACATAATCGGTATTCAACGGGATACCATCAATACTACCACTCAGGCTAAGTACTTCATTGCGCAACAGTGATACATTTCCGCCCAATGAAAGCGTTAAATCTTCCGTACTTATCGCTTTGTAATCCAGCGTCAGTTCAATTCCTTCATTTTTGAGACTACCCACATTCGCTACGATGGAACCATGGGGATAGGGAGGTTGCGGGACACTGTAGTTAAACAACAAGTTCTCGGTGGTCGCCACGAATGCATCCAACGAACCGGTCAGTTTGCCCTCCAGCAGACCAAAGTCGATTCCCACATTGGTTTGAAAGCGAGTTTCCCAGCGTAAATCTTCATTGGCGTTCTGGGTAACGGCAAAGTTGGTGATAAGGTTTCCATTAAAATAAACCTGGCCTGAGGCCCCCACCAACTGTTTCGATTGCTGCGGGTAAAGTCCCTGCTGGTTTCCTGTGACGCCGTATCCGACCCGGAGCTTCAGGTTACTAAAAAGGTCCTGGTCTTCCATAAAAGGCTCTTGTGTTATTCGCCAGGCAATGCTGGTGGAGGGGAAGTTCCCCCACTTATGGTCGGTACCGAAAACCGAAGAACCGTCTCTACGGAAGCTTGCCGTCAGAATGTATTTATTATCATACGAATAATTCACACGCCCCATAAAGGATACCAACTTACGGTCATTCTTATAGGATGAAATATCGCCGGGCAAAACATCTTCTATAGAACCCAGTTGCAAAGCATTATAGGAAGTGATATCATTAATAAAATTACGTCCCTGGGCAAAATGACCCTGGTAGGTTTGCTTTTGCCATTCATAGAGTCCGTCGAACTTGATGCGATGTTTATCAAACTTTTTTTTGTAATTCAGGGTCATATTCATCAGCTTCTCATCCTGCAGGTTGGTATTCACGTTAGCAATACCATTATAATCACGGGCGTTGGGAAGTGTTGATTTGTACGGCGCGAAATATCCCGAATTCCTGTCCACTTTTCTCCAGCTTCCAAACCAGCCAAAGGTGAAATTTTCTGTAAGTTCCAGATCAGCCTCCAGAGCACCGAAAAGGTTATTGGCGCTGCCTTCATTAACCACTTCCTGTGCGACTGCGTACGGATTGATATATTGGAAGACATCCTCATCATAGAAATAGCTCCCATCCTGATTTAAAACAGGGTCAGTGGGCTTCGCCACATAGGCGTTGCTTATCAAATTGGATTGAAAATCAGCCCGTCCCACACCAGTGGGGCTCCAATTACTCTTTTCATTAGTGTTGTTAAGGTTTAGCGTTAAAGTTAACTTATCGTCCAGAGCTTTTTGCTTGCCCCGGATGCGGGCAATGTATTTTTGGTTGTCGGAATTTATGACCAATCCATCCTGAAGGATGGCCGAGACCGAGGCTCTGTAACTAAAATTCTCGGTTCCACCTCCGAAGGCTAATGTGTGATTCTGTGTCATCCCTGTCTGGGTGAGCAAATCATACCAATCGGTGCTAGCCCCATGATCGGCGGAATAGGGCACATCCCATTTTCTGGCCTGCTCTCGCCATTGCGAGGCATTAAACACATCCAATTTATTAGCGAGAAAATCTGCTGACATGGTTCCGTTGTATTCAACCGAAACATCACCTTCCCTGGATTTTTTCGTAGTTACGATAATTACACCGGGGGCTCCTCTCGAGCCATAAACAGCTGTGGCAGAAGCCCCCTTCAAAATATCAATCGATTCTATTTCGGAAGGCGGCACCTGGTTTAATAAGTCCATATTTCCTTGTATACCATCGACTACTACCAATGGATCATTACCTCCTATTAGTGAAGTAATTCCACGGATACGCACGGTGGGTGTCGAACCCGGTTCACTTCCAACCTGGTTGATGTCGACTCCTGCCGCACGGCCTTTCATCTGCTGAACAGGATTAGTAATTGCTCCCTTATTCAAATCTTCAGTTTCTATACGCTCAACGGCCCCTGTAACATCCGTTTTCTCCTGGGTTCCGTAACCTACCACAACAAACTCCTCTAAAGCCTTCCCCGGCATAAGTGATATGTTGTATGTTGTTTTATCGGTTACTTGAATCTCCTTAGCACGATATCCTATATAAGAGACTTTTAAGATATCACCCTGATTAGTTTCAAGTTTAAACATGCCAGCCGTATCGGTGATAGTCCCTTTTGTTGCCCCCTTAATAACAACAGAAGCCCCAACCAAAGGTTGAGTAGTTTTAGCATCGGTTACTTTACCCGTGATTGTTTGCTGGGCGTAACCCCAATTAAGACTCACCACTGCCAATATTAAAAGGATACCTCTTATCAAGTGGTTATTTCTCATAGTTTGAAGTTTGATTAATCTGTTTTTCTATTTTATGTCTTTAATAATCCTTAAACGTAACAAAACAAATTTAGACGCCACCTTTTTGATATACAAAAAACAAAACGGTAATACAGAAGAAACTCAAACTGCAGATTTTTATAAACCTAATTATCAGCTATTTAACGTCCTTGATCGTATAATTCAATATAAACTTTTATGAAAAAAATATAAGGTAATTTTCCCAATAACAACGCTACTATTTGAGCTTGTAGAACTATTTTTTGGTTGTAGCACCGAAGATTATTACCTCACTTAGCCTGTATTTCCATAATTCTTTTTCTGAATTCTTCCGCCGGAAGGATGGCTTTGTTCATCAGGCGGCTTTTATACGCATAAATTGTATTCACCGAGTAACCTAAAATATTGGCAATCTTAGTACTATCTGTAATACCTAACCGGTATAAGGCAAAAATGCGGAGCTCGGTACTCATTGGTTGCCCTTCTTCCACTTTAATTTGTTCTTTTTCTTCAAAACATGAATTAAACTCTTCTATAAAATTGGGGAATATTTTCAAAAAGACCTCGTCAAAACTATGATAGAGATTTTTACGTTCTTTATTAAGATCCATACGTTTCATCAGATATTCCATCTCATCAAACTTTCTTTGATAAAGCCTTTGATTCAATGCATGGATGAATTTCTCCACTTTTTGAAGGTATTCAGAGTTAATGGTGAAAAAATACCCGATATACTCGTCTTTAATTTTATTGGCCTCGGTAAGTTTGTTATTAGTAATTTGCAAATCCCTGTTCATTTGTTGTACCAACCGATCCTTTCGCCGCAATTTTCTGAACTGATAAAATGTAATAATCGCCAATGCAATGGTAATGAGTGATAGCGCTGCAATTCCGACGAGGTAATTTAAAAGTGTTCGGCGTTGTTTGTCGATATCATGAACATATGCTGCCGTAATCATAGGCATCACACTTCCAACCTGAACCTTTCGTTGTTTCGCTCCATAAAACTGAGCGTTATCCATAGCGTGGTTAATATATTTGTAGGCTTTGTCGACATTTCCCAAATTATAGAGCAATTCGGCCAGATTCATCATGGCCGTAGTTTCTTTATTTGCTGACTTGATATCTGAGATAGATGCTTTAGCCAATAAGTTAATGGCTCGGGTGGTATCTTTACCTCTCAAATAAATAAATGCCGCAGTTGATTTTGCTATGGCATTTTGTCTAAGGGTCAACTTAACATTTCCATTCAACAATTTCCCAAGATAATTTAAGGCTTTTTGATCATTTTCATTACGTAGATGATATAAGCTGTTAAGATAGAGATAATCATAGGATTGGTGATCGGCCAAATCCGTTCCCCGTTCGACATATTTTTCTGCCTTTTCGCCATAGCGCCCGGCATAATATATATCGTTGTTGTAATCACTGATATCATAAAGGGCTCTTGCCATAACTAAGCAGTAATCAGCTTTCGCCGTATCCGGCAACTCACCGATTTTTACAGTATTAAGCGTATCAAAAGTTTCTTTAAACATTCCTGCCGAGAGGGTGGTAAAACCTAATTGTAGTTTGGAATAGGCAATTTTTTTCTCTGAGTCCAATCTATAAGCTACTTTATTCAGCTTTTTAGCGTAAGTAAAGGCAGAATCGTATATGAAGCTTTGATATTGCTCGTAAAGTTGATTCCATAGATGGAATTTGTTGTGAGACTTTAACTCATGATCATTTTCCAAATGTTTTTTAAGTGTTCTGATTTTATCCTGCTTCGTGTCTACAAATTTTTCTTTTTGTTTAAGTACCTCATCAAGTTGATCTAAAGATTCATAATTCATGTTTTGTGCCTTAACACCGGGTACCAAAAAAATAATTATGAAGATAATTATCAGACCTTTTGATTTTGAATTTATTATGTGCTTTATACTATAATCAAATCGTGTCATGATAGCAAATATTCTGCCTTTTCATTTGTGTGAAAGGTATAACGAAATATCCTATTATGCAAAAAAATTCAATCAAAAAGCCGTCCCCAAAAATCAGGAAATCCGTCGAAAAGGATTTATTCGGACCACTCTCCCAAAATTTTACTTCAAATATAGCTGGAAATTCCCTGATATAATCTATTAAATATTTAAATATCAAGCGATTTTGAGTTTGGATGAATCTAAATTTTAGGGTACCGGGAGAAATGATGATTTTTTTGTCATTACTATTTTGAAAATTTAATTTTTTTCTATCTTTGCAACCGCCTTTTGGCGAAGAAGGATGTCCGGTGGTGTAATGGCAACACGTCTGATTTTGGTTCAGAAGAGTCCAGGTTCGAACCCTGGCCGGACAACAAAAAAAGCCGCTCGATGAGCGGCTTTTTTTGTTTTATCGCAACTGCATAAAGCCGCCGGAGGCGGCAAGAATGTGAAAGCGGAGCGAGGACGCTTCGCTTAACCTGGTCAACCATAGATGGTTAATAATCTGTATTTGTAAGTGTTTAAGTATGTAGGTGCTTAAGTGTTTATGTAAAAAAAGAAATTAGTGTCTAATCATTAATCCGATAAATGATTTTGCGAAGCTTAAATCTGAATTAATTGATTTTCAATAAGTAAATCAGGAGTTTTGAATTTCAATCCCATCTACTCTTTCTCCTTAACCCGGCTGATAGTTTTTTATATAGTTTTCCCCGTATTTTGAATAGTAATAATCACAAACCTCCACCAGGATTTTATTCATATAGCTGTTTTCCCGGCCTATATCATCCGTCAATTGGTATTTGCTTTTAAGCCGATCGATTAATTCTTCAACGGACTTTTTAAAATCATAAGTGATCTTTAGATAATTCGTTACTTTTTCTTCATCCTCCTTTGAAGGCATTTCGTCAGGTAGTTCATTCTTCAGAAGGTGATGTTTGATGTAATTCAGGAAATAGTTTTCCAGCTCTTTATCTTCTTTTATCTGCTCCACCATGTCCATATTGTTTTTTTACAAAAATAGTAAAGGCTGCCGAAACAATCCGGCAGCCTTTGCATCATATCATAACAAACCCAATTATTGAGTCGAGTCTAAAAAGCCTTATAACCCCTAAATCCCCTAAAGGGGACTTTTTCAAACTGCTGATTTTTAGCAGTTAGGGGTAAAAATCAGCAGTTTGAAGGCTTTTTAGACTGCACTCATTATTGGTAAAGCATCTTTTTCATAATCGTCCCTTCGGAATTCGTAATTCGAAGGAAATAGATACCGGTAGCAATTTTATTACCCGGTGTCCAATTGAACTTATGTGTGCCGGGATTTAACGCTCCTTCGTAAATATCCGTGACTTTTTCACCAAAAGTATTAAAGACACTAATATTCCCTTCAAATATTTTCTGCGTTTCCAGGCGGATATTGAAATTATTCTGAGATGGATTGGGATATACAGAAGCACCCAATGCCGAATTTTCCACTTCTTCTACATCAACATTAAGGTTGGCGGATTCGATCTGTTCGGATGTGTAGATATGATACTCGCCGGGTTGCAGCGTGATAGGCTCCGAGGTATCCTCAACTTCAATGGAATTCCCGGTAAAATAGTCGTACCATGTTCCGGTTTGATAGAAAGCCGGGTTGATTTCGCCTTCCTCAACATCAAAATTCCCTACAATCACCACATCCATTTCATCACCATCCAGACGAACCTTTTTCAGGGCATCATCCACATCCAGTGAAAAGTTTGTCGTTTCAAACACCTCGTATTCGGTTTTCAGTTCTGCTAAGGCACTGTAAACATCGTAAAGGAATTTACGCCTGTAGTCGTCGTAATAATTCCAACGGATGGGTTTGGGACAAACCCGGCAATCATAATTAATAGAAACATCATAACCCAGTTCCCCGAATTGCCAAATCATTTTCGGGCCGGGAATAGCAAAATGAAAAGCAGCAGTCATGCCGGCTCTTTCGAGTGCGATAGTCATATCCTGTACATTATAATCGGGGTTATTTTGGTTACCATATTCAAGGGTTTTATAAATCAGGCGTTCTTCATCATGGGACTCCATGTAGGTTACCAGATTAGGTTCATTCCATCCTCTTTCCTTGTAAGACGCCCAGCTGAAATCTGAATTATCTCCTTCGTGCCATCCCATCATGGCTTCATTATAATTATAATTCATATTGCCCCAGAGCATCATGCCATAATTGGCCAGCTCAGTCTCTTCACTATTGTCAGAGAGATGCTCCATCACAACAATTGCATCT
Source organism: Bacteroidales bacterium (assembly GCA_021740175.1). Lineage (GTDB taxonomy): Bacteria > Bacteroidota > Bacteroidia > Bacteroidales > JAIPAH01 > JAIPAH01. Next base: position 6,830 of record JAIPAH010000030.1, on the reverse strand, counting down.
GAATTGTAAGACCAGATAGCATCTGACATGCGCTTGAGGTTCTCTATCCGCTCAGCGTCATAATTACTTCCCCATGGATCGGTGTCTTCATCTTTAATATCGTTAGAGAACCCCTTAGTGAAGTCGAAGCGGAATCCATCCACCTTGTATTCACTCATCCAATAGGTATTTATACTATCGACCAATGCCTCTGTGTAAGGGCTTTCATGATCAAAGTCATATCCCCACTGCGCGTCCGAATTCTCAAAGTTATGCTCTCTGTTATACCATGGGTTGTTCTCCGCTGGGGCTCCATTATTAAAATACATCTGCACAAAGGGTGACTGTCCATAGCTATGGTTCAAAACTATATCTAGTATAACTGCCATACCCCTTTTATGCGCTTCATCAATCAGTTTTTTCAGCTCTTCTTTAGGGCCATAGGCTTTGTCGGGAGCAAAATAATAGGCCGGATTATATCCCCAACTGCTGTTGCCTTCAAATTCATTTACCGGCATCAGTTCCAGGGCATTCACGCCCATTCTTTTAAGATAATCGAGCGTGTCGGCAATAGTGGCATACGAGTGCGACTCCACGAAATCCCGGATAAGCATCTCATAAATCACCAGATCTTCTTTTTTGGGAGGCGTAAAATTCTCCACATCCCATTGATAGGGAGTTTGACCCGTTTGAAGCACAGAAGCTACTCCTACCGCGTTATCATTATCGGGGTATGAAATCAGGTTCGGGTATATCTCTTCTGAAATATACCGGTCATTCCAGGGATTGCTGACCTGCTCGGTATAAGGGTCTCCCACTTTAATCTCCCCATCGATAAAGTACTGATAAACGTAGGGTTCACCGGGATTCAGTCCCTGTATATTCAGCCAGAAATGCTCCCCGTCAGGGGCTTTTTTCATGTAATAATCGTTATTGAGCTCCCAGTTATTAAAATCGCCCAACACGTAGACGAAATTCTTCATTGGGGCCTGAAAAACCAAAGTAACTTTGGTATCGGACACGTAATTCACCCCTTTGTTCATTCCTTGTGGGATAGGTTCTTCGGCAACTTCCGGACGGATCATAAAATAGGTGGAATCATAAACTTCATTATCCGCATCCTTGGCAATAGCTCTCATCCAATTTTTCCCGTTTTCACCCGAGGCCTCAAAAGCGTATGTCAGCGATTGTCCTGCCACCCTTTTCACTATCTCGTCATTAATCTCCAAAAGCACGCTATCCGATTGATTGGCTTGTAATTCAACATCTATGGTTTCATTTTCCAATACCAACGGAGGATTTTCGGGTTGCACAAAGGAGACGTTCAGGCCACTTTCATACACATCGACAAACAAATCACCGGTTTGTATTTCGCCGTCAGCAGAGCGAAACACAAAAGCTAAACCGGTAACCGTCTCAGTTTCCGGCGCACCGTAAAAGGAATAGATATCCGGGCTGATTTCCAATTTATATTCATTTTCTCCTAAAGACTGCAGTTGAGGCTGGGCATCATTATCTCCCCATTCACCGATGACATACTGCCAATCTGCTGACTCAAGATTTACGCCTGTATGCGTATAAATATCACCGTCATGGTCTTCCAAAGGAGTGCCGGTAGCATCAAAATAAACAGTCATCTCCTGTTCAGCCGTGGGTAATTCCGGCTGAGTCCAAATGGTTTGCGAAACGGCCTGAAAACCGCTTAATACCAAAACCAAAGCTATTGCTAAAACTTTTTCCGCCCTTATCATAATTTCTTTTTTTAAGTTATGTGATCAAAAAAACCCGACCAGAAGCCGGGTTTTTTCTTACAAACTATGTCTTTTAAACTTTATTATCTCTTCATGAACTTCTGTGTTGTAACAACACCTTTTTCATTATAAAAGTTCACGAAATAAACGCCGGTCTCCAGGTTACCGGTTTCCAATTTAACCGATTGATTAATGTTTTCTACAGCATTTACTCGCTGTCCTACGGTATTGTATACTTCAATTCGGGTCACATCATCCAGTCCTTCAATATTAAGGTTGTTACTTGTGGGATTGGGATACATACTGAATTGATTCTGTACCGAATTATCATCACCTATACCTACATTCGATTCAAGAGGAACGTAGATATCAAGGCACTCTGAGCTGTCTGCTGCCATCATTTTGGCTTCAACACCTGCATCCGGCCATGCTCCGTTGTTAAATACCATATTCATACCTTCCACAATAGTTCCATTTTCTATGCCGTAATAATCAGCGGGGACAAAAGTTTTTGTCCAGATGGAATCTTCCTGTTGAGTGAAAGTTGTTGGTGTACCATCTGCACCTTCACCATCAAAGGCAACCACATTTTGCCAGCCTGAACCATCAATTGTTACACCAGAGTGCATGTATACGTTTGTAACTGTATCAAAATCGCTATCCGGGCAAGTATAATAGGTATTAAGTTTTAAAGTAACCTCCTCAAAAGCAGTGGCATTAGCCGGTTCCATAACAACCGGGTTCACAGCCAAAGGTTCATTGAAATCAGCGCATTCAGTAGAATCCGCGTTAAAGTCTTTCGCTTGTGCATCCCATGTGCCATTGTTAAAGACTGCGTTAATTTCTGAAATAAAGTTACCTGGTTCTACGCCATAAAAATCAGCAGGCACGTAAGTAATAGACCAGATAGAGTCGTTTTCCTGCGTCAAAGCAGTCGACTGACCGTTAACTCCCTCAGCATCAAATCCCACTACGTTTTGCCACCGATTACCATTTACGTTCACACCTGAATGAATATGAACGTTGGTTACCGTATCAAAGGCCCCTTCCGGGCAAGTGTGGTTTGTGTTTAGCTTAAGTGTTAATGTGTCATAAGCCGTTGCATTAGCAGGTTCAATGGTTATGGCCTGTGAAAATTGAGCCATTGACAATCCGCTAAAAGCAACCATAGCTACAAGTGTAAAAATTAATCGTTTCATAATAGTAGATTTTTTCATTTAGTTATACTTTGATTTGAATTTAATTTCAAGGGTTAAATATCGCAAAAAACAACAAGAAACACAAACAATTAAGTTTTTTTAACGAAAAACTCCATGCTTTTTTATCCTGGTTGTCAAAATATTGTTTAACTGCAAACGATTGCATTTTCTTTATCAGCGCCTCATTGCCCTCTCGCAGTCGATTCCCTTACGACCAAATCCGTTCTGACCACACGTGTCTGGGGTGTATGATCTTCGGTAAGATCCCCCTCTTTCAACCGTTTCAACAATAATCTCGTAGCTTCTTTTCCTACTTCCGTCCCATGTTGATCGACACTTGACAAAGTGGGATCGGTAAGCGTAGAACTGATATTGTTGGTGAACCCCATAATGGCTATATCATCGGGCACTTTTTTCCCTTTTTGTTTCACTGCTTTCATTGCTCCAATGGCCGTAAAGTCATTAACGGCAAAAATAGCATCAATACCGGGATGTCTATCAATAATATCTCCTGTAATCTGCATGGCCGACTCATAATTGTCACACGGAACAACAAGATTCTCATCCACTTCCAGGCCATTATCCTCCAGGGCATCTTTGTAACCGTTGATACGATTGCGCCCGATGAGCAAATCGCGCGAACCGCTTAAATGGAGGATTTTCTTATAACCGGAAAGAATCAGGTGCTCTACGGCCTCAAAGGCTCCCCCATAATCATCAACGATGACCCGGTCGGTTTTTAGCCCTTCTAGTATTCTGTCAAAAAAAACTATGGGAACTTCATGTTTTTGCAAATTCCGGAAATGCTCATAGTTTTTGGTCTCCTTGGCAAGAGATACCAGTAATCCGTCAACGCGATTGGCATATAAACTTTGGGTGTTGAGGACTTCGCGGGTATATGACTCATTGGATTGAAAGATCATGACATTATACCCTTCTTCAATGGCAATCTCTTCAATGCCGCTAATCACAGAAGAAAAAAAGTGATGAACGATTTCAGGAATAATCAGGCCGATAACCTTTGTCCGCTTGCTTCGCAGACTCAAAGCAATTTCATTGGGTTTGTATCCCAAAAGATTAGCCAGCTCCGTAACCACCTTTTTGGTTTTCGGACTAATCTCCGGATGGTCCTTTAACGCCCTGGAAACAGTGGAAGGAGAAACCCCCAGCTTTCGGGCGATATCTTTAATGGTTACATTTGTTCCGCTCATCGGCTTGGATTCAATTTTATTTATCCAAAAATAACAATAATATAGATAAGAATGTATTTTACTGGAAAATAATTCATTTACTTTTGATAATAACGAGACAAAAACCTAATCCCAGAACTCCTGATTTGGCGTACAACTTAATGTCTCATCTCTCATCCGAGGACAGTAAAAAATACTCCCTACCTATTAGAACCGACATGAATTTTATTGTATATTTGTAATAAAGCATAGCTTATGCAAACCATTATAGTGAAATTGACAACTGAGGATTCTTTAGAAGCTTTAAAGGAATTAGAAAAAAAGCGATTGATCAAAATTCTTACGAACCCTGATTTAAATTCCTATGCATTGCCCGGTAATCAAATAAATGATGAGGATTTTAAGAAATGGATTGAATACACCGAAGAATCACCTGCTGTCAGTGAGTCTGAAGCAAAAAAATTATGGGCAAAACAGAAAAAACACCTTCAAAAGCTTACTCGCTGAGAGTTACTGAAAATGCTATCCAAAATATAAACGATATTACGGGTTACATTGCTTTTATCAACCATCAACCAAATACTGCGATTAAAGTTGGGGATAAAATATTTGAAACAATAGACCGCATAAAGAATAACCCACTTGCATTTCGCGAATGCAAAGAAATACCTACCAAAAACAAAATATATCGTCAGGCAGTATGTATGAGCTGATTGATCATATACAAAGTCAAAAATGAAAATATAATTATTCTTGGGGTTTTGCATAGTAGCAGAAAAAGTTCAAGAATAAGAAGCTTAAGAATAAAATAAACCACAAACATCAGCCTTGCCTCAATCTCAGAACTCTTGTTGATTCGCCTTAATGCATAATGGCTCATTTTTTATCGGGAGGACAGTAAAATCATTATTGAATATTAAAGATTTCAGGCTTATTAAAGGATTAAGTAAGACTTTAAAAATTAAGGAATTTCATTAAACGGATGAACTATTTGTCTTTTGGTACAAAAGGTATGATTTAGGTAAAAATTAATTGTTTACAACGAAAATTTTTCTTTGTATGAACATTAACCCTTATCAATTGAAAATGCAAATGCCATTCTTTTGTATTATATTTGTCTATTATAAACAAGCAAACAACCAATCATTATGACTATACTAACTCTTAAAATAAAAGACAGCAAATTAGATTTCTTCAAAGAATTAATAAGAAATTTTGATTTTATTCAGTTAAAAGAAGAAAAAAAGGATGATATCAAAGAAGAAACCCCATTAAAGGATAATCGAAATGAAGTCAATGAAGATTCACAGGATTACCAAACAGCCTTGCTGTCAGAAAAAGGGCTGGCTGAAGATTGGTTATCGGAGGAGGATGAACGTTGGGATCAAGTCCTTTAACCTATGAACTGTAATCAGGGAGATATCGTCACCATTGCCTTTCCTTTTTCGGATATGTCAGTGAAAAAGAAGAGACCCGCACTCATCATTTCAAATGACAAAGTAAATAATACGGGAGATTACCTAATGGTACAAATAACTTCTAAAATTCGTAGTGATAAACTATCCTATTTATTAGAAAAATCATATTACCTAAATGATAAAGAATTGCCTATGAAAAGCTGTATAAGGCTACATAAAATATTTCTTTTAAATGAAAAACAAATTATTTCTAAAAATACAGCTATTAAAGAATCTATTGTCAGAGATATAATTAATGAAATTATTGATCTTGTTAAATAAATCTATATAAGTATAAAAAACACAGACGTCAGCATAGCTGCCATCTGTGTTAATATCATTAGTTTGCTGTCATTCTTTTTTCATTTACCCATCTTACTCCAATTCCAGGATTAACGACGACCTCGCCGGCACTTCCAACTTATCCAGCGAATAGCTTTCGCCGGTTAACACATCCGTCCCTTTGGTGAATCCATTCATCATCTCGTAATAGTAGTCCCTGTCTAGTTTCCTGGACTCATTCGCTTTATTAAGAATCACCATGACGGTCTTTTCTTCGTTGTACCTGAAATAGGTGTAAATCCCGTCGTGTTTCGGGGCATAATGCTTCAGTTGTCCCTTATGAATCACGGGATTATTTTTCCGCCAGTTGACCAGTTTTTTTACAAACTGTTGTGCTTTGAGTTTCTTATCCGGCATCCCTTCCCCGGTAAAGGCATTCTCTTTATCCGAGGCCCATCCTCCGGGGAAGTCCTCGCGAATCTGGCCGTGGTCGCCGGGCTTTTCATTACTCATCAACAGCTCCGTACCGTAATAGATTTGCGGAATACCGCGCATGGTGAGGATATAGGTCAATCCCATTTTAAACAGATCGTAATCCTGATTCACCTGGCGGTAAAACCGGTCCATATCGTGATTATCCGGGAAAATCACCAGGTTGTAGGGGTCGGGATAGAGAAAATCATTGGACAGTTTTTCGTAAAGTTTAACAAAACCGCCTTCCCAATCTTCCTTTTCTGTCAGGGCTTCTGACAGGGCAATCTGTATCGGAAAATCCATAAGGCTGGGCAGGCAGGAGGAAAAATCCGTCGGTATCCGGCTACCCCGCTGCCACTTGGCAATAACGGCAGGGTTAGGACTCCACTCCTCACCTACGATGTTAAAGTTGGGATACTCCTGCATAACCCGGCATGTCCACTTATTCATAAACTCTACGCCGGGATAGGGATGCGTATCATGCCGTATACCTTGCAG
>JAIPAH010000187.1 GCA_021740175.1 Bacteroidales bacterium | reverse complement strand
TCCATCTTTAAAGCTTTGCTATTGTTACTATACAATGATACATTAAAAAAAGAGCGATCGCAATAACTACATAGATTTATTGATGATTTTCAACATTTCCTCATGGATATGGCTATTAGATGCAAGGATTTGCCGGCCGAAGACATAGTTATCTCCGCTTGAAAAATCGGAAACTTTGCCACCGGCTTGCTGAACGATGAATGCGCCTGCTGCCACATCCCATGAATGCAGACCGATTTCATAAAAAGCTTCAAAGCGGCCACAGGCCACGTAAACCAAGTCCACGGCTGCCGAACCCAGACGGCGAATTCCGTGGGACACCATCAGAATATCTTTCAGCACTTTCAGGTAGCTATCTATGGTCTCATCTTTTTCGTAAGGGAATCCTGTAGCTACCAGGGAGTCATCCATGGTTTTGCTTGCCGTTACTTTGATTTCCTTATCGTTGAGATAGGCCGGCTGTCCTTCCCAGGAATAAAAGCATTCGTCAGCATTCGGTTCATAGACAACCCCCATGATGGTCTCTCCCTTACGGCGCAATGCAATGGAAATACTGTACGAAGGAATGCCGTGAATAAAATTGGTGGTGCCATCCAACGGATCCACCACCCACATAAATTCTTTTTCTTCCGAAGCAGTGCCTTCTTCAGTAATAAATCCCGCTTCCGGGAAAAGATTTTTTAGCTTCTGGACGATGGTTTCTTCCGAGGCTTTATCGACATAGGTAACAAAATCATTACTTCGTTTTTCCTTTACATCCTGTTCTCCAATCTTTTGGATTTCCTCGTTTACGAAATAGCCAACCTTTCTGGCTAATTCCGTGACTTCCTTTGTAAGAATTCGTAATTTGTGTTCTTCCATTCCGGGGTGATTGTTTTTTTGTGTTTAAGCGGATAACAAAATTCTTGATAAAGTTGTTTTCACTAAGCTTTTGCCTATAATGTTTTGCTTATCTGCTCAATAGCAGCTTGGTAAAAATAAAAAAATTTTGCTTCCCTCAATTATTCTTTTAATTGTTACGTGTTGAGAAAAATCTAAAAAAAATGTTAAGGATTTGTAAAAAAAATACTAATTAAATAACTATATTAGTTTTAGAGTTCTAAAAGACGTGAAGTTAACTTGGGAAGAAGGAAAGATGTAGCAGTTATGGAAAATTTAATTAAAATATTAATTATAGATGATAATCCGGATGATCGTGAGCTGATAAAATCGGAGCTGGAAAAGGTATTTATTATAGATACTGAATATGTGAAAAATCGAACGGAATTGCATGAAGCTATAAAGCGATGGGATTTTGATATTGTGATCACCGATTACAAGCTCGACTGGATTACAGGGCTGGATATTCTTTTGATGATTAAAAACCACGATCCGAAGCTGCCGGTTATAATGTTTACGAATAGCGGGGATGAGGAGACCGCCGTTAAAGCCATGAAAATCGGTTTGGATGATTATATCATCAAATCAAAGGAGCATTTTCGGCGGATTCCCATAGCCGTCAATCGCATATTTAGTCAAATCAATGAGCAGCAGGAAAAAAAGAAGATGGAGCAGCAACTGCAGGAAAATGAGCTCCGTATTAAGGAGTTGATGGATAATGCAGTTATGGGGTATTATAAAACCACACCGGAAGGGTGGATTTTATATGCCAAAAATACCTTGATTGATTTGCTGGGTTTTAATTCTTTGGAGGAGCTACAGCAGAGAAATCTTGAGGAGAGTGGTTTTGAGCCGGAATACTATCGCGAATATTTTAAAAAGCAAATAGAAGAGCATGGAGCCGTATATGGCCTGGAAGCTACCTGGCTCCGCAAAGATGGAAAGCATTTATATGTCCGCGAAAATGCCAGGGTCGTCAGGGACGAAAACGGAAACGTTTCTCATTATGAGGGAAGTGTGGAGAATATTACCGATATAGTGCATAGTCAGCGTATTTACGAAGTCGTTCAGAATTTAAGTAAAACAATTATATCGGATATCCCCCGCGATAGATTCTATGAAAAATTGCTCCAGGATATACGTCAATTGATCAAAACCGGTGATCTATATATTGCCATGTATAACGAAAACAAAGATTTGCTTGTTATTGAAAAATCCAGCGATGAAAACCAGGTTATCAGCAAAGAAGTCCATGATAAGCGTTCTATTTATTATTATTTGTTGAAGAATTATGATTCGTTGCTCATCAATCATGATGAATTTTTGTCAATGACCGAAAAGCAGGCTCTGACTGCGAACGAAAAGTTCACGCAGTGGATGGGGGCGAGAATAAAGGGAAAATCGGATTATTTGGGGGTATTGGTAGCCATTCACCATGAATCTTACAATTATTTTTCCTATCTGGAGCAATCCATTCTTGAATTCATTGCCGCACAAATCGGTTTATTTATAGAAAAACAAAGAACTTCTGATCACCTGGCCGATGCAAAGCGGAAAGCTGAAATATCCGATCAACTAAAGTCGCACCTCTTGGCTAATGTCTCGCATGAGTTGCGTACACCGATGAATGGAATTATCGGATTTGCCAGTATGATTAGCGATTCCGATGAATTGAGTGAGCAAATAAGGCATTACAGCGATTGGATACTACAAAATGCCCAAAGGCTATACCGGGTTTTGGATAACCTGATTTATCTGAGCAGACTGGAATCAGGGGAGATTAAGATAGACACTAACCAGGTTGAGGTTTATTCTTACTTGGACGAAATTCTTGATGGGCTTATCGATAGCCAATCCAGACCCGCTGTTGATTTTGAATTGGAAAAAGATGCGAGGTATAACCGGTTTACCATAGAAACGGATAGGGTACTGCTTACCAAAGTTGTGGAAAACCTGGTTCAAAATGCTTTTAGCTATACCAGTGAGGGAAAGATTAAATTAGGCTTTGAGCTAGATGAGCCTAAAGATTTCATTCAGTTTTATGTCAGCGATACGGGAAAAGGCATTCCCGTAGAGAGCCAATACGAAATTTTTCAGAATTTTGTAACTCTTGAAGATCCTTATGATGGCGAATATAGTGGTAGTGGAGTGGGTTTGCCTTTGTGTTATAAAATCCTGAAAAAACTCGGGGGTTCTATCTCTTTAGAGTCTGAACCCGGTGCAGGATCAATATTCTCCTTTGCATTGCCCCTGAAAATGAAAGGTTCTAAACAACCAACGCCCGAAGATTGGTCGGATAAGACCATTTTAATCGTCGAGGATGATGTTACGAGCTATGATCTGCTGGAAGCCATTCTTTTACCATTCAACCCTGATATAATATGGGCTAAGAACGGGAAAAGCGCTCTTAAAGTGTTTAGGGAACATCAGCCTATTGACTTGGTTTTGATGGATATTTTTCTGCCTGAAATAAAAGGTACGGAGCTCATCAGCCGGTTCAAAAAATTAGACGGTAATATCCCTTTAATTGCTGTGACGGCATATGCACTCGAAGAGGTGGAAATGCAGTGCCGCAAAGCCGGGACAGATGCGTTTATTACCAAACCGATAAGAAAAGATGAATTAATCAACCAGATAAAGGGCTTTCTCTAAAAATTCGAAAGACAATAGTTTGAGTTCGTGAATTTATAATTAATTTTGTTTTAAAATAGATAATATGCAGAACTTTGATGCTAACACCCTACAGAAGATGAAGGATCGCTGGCAGGATAAAGTAGTACTGGTGGCTGAAGATATTGAAACCAGTAACATGTTTTACAAAGCGGCCCTTTCCAAGACAAAGGTCTCTACTATTTGGGCGGAAACCGGGAAGCAGGCCGTGGAACAGTGTCAGCAGGATCAACAAATTGATCTTATCCTCATGGATATCCATATGCCGGAGATGAATGGGTTGGAAGCCACCCGGAAAATCAAGGAGTTGCGTCCTGATGTCCCGGTGGTGGTACAAACAGCCTATCTTTTGTCCAATGAAAGAGAAAAAAGTTTTGATGCCGGTGCTGATGACTTTCTGGCAAAGCCCATCACCTATCAAAAGCTAATGGGAGTATTAGAAAAGTTCCTGGAAGATTGACCTTTTGTTAACCCCCGATCATTTTGTATCTCTATGGAGAAATTATAGCCTTTTCTTGCGGGGTCGCTCAAAATATTGTTGCATAAAGATTCCAAGCACAATTAATATCAATCCGACAATGGTTGCTGGGATTATTTTTTCCCCTTCTACTATATAATGGATGAAAAAAAGAGAAATAAAAGGGGAAAGGTAAATCAATTGAGAAATCTTTGACGTTTTGTCGGATTTACTCAGGGCGTTGAGCCAAATAATAAATGTCACGCCCAATTCAAAGCTACCAATGTAAATACTACCCATAAGCCCTTTTTCTGTCGGGAAAAGGTCAATATCTCTAACGGTAACATAAATCACAAGATAGATTAAACCAAAGACAAAATTTAACAACAGTTTTTGTAGGGTCTCGCGCTTATCTTTGACGTTATATATCCAGTAAAATCCCCAGATAAAAGCACTTCCCACTGCCAGGATTACTCCAAGTGGGTCACTGAAATTAAGCGATAAAATCCGACCTCGTGTGCTTATGACTATTAGTCCTATAAAACTTACAAATATAGCTACAACACTTTTCCATGATATTTTTTGCTTGAGAATGGGAATGGAGAGAAGTGTTATAACCAAAGGCCAGATATAATTTAGCGTACCGGCTTCCTGCGCCCTTAGCAGATTATAAGCTTCAAGCAATACGAGGTAGTAGAGAAAAGGATTGAGAAACCCCAGAATAGCTGAATGCAAATATTGACGCGGGGTGATTGTAAAGCTGCTTAAAAATTTTGACCGTGCCACAAGAATTACCGTTACGATGACGATAGAAGTCAACGTAGCATAAAACAAAATAATTTCAATATTTGCATGATTGAGTGTGACTTTAAATGCCGTCGCGATGGTTGACCAGAATAATACTGCTAGGAGTGCCAGTAAATATGCTTGTGTTTGTTGTTTCATGAGCCTGACTTTGGTGCAAAGGTAAAAATTGTTTTACATTCCGAATTTTGAGCGTGATTCCTTGTTATTTGGCAAAACTTTTTAGCTTTGCAAACCTTTAAAAAAACAATTACACTAAAACAAAACATATCAATTCAATATGAAAAAATTAGCGGTCGTAGCTTTTGGTGGAAATGCGCTATTAAAAAGCGGCCAAAAAGGCACCATTGATGAACAGGAGACTAACGTTTACGAAACTTGCACCCATCTTCTCAATCTTATCAAAAATGACATTGATATTGTAATAGGTCACGGTAATGGCCCGCAGGTAGGCAATGTGATGCTTCAGCATGAAGCCGGCGAGAAAACTTATGGCATTCCCAAGCAACCTGTTGATGTATGTGTAGCCGAAACGCAGGGATCTATCGGGTATATGATAGAGCAACAGTTGCGAAATGTCCTGGAAAAAGAAAATCTTGAGCGAGACATCCTTACCCTTGTGACCCAAGTGGTTGTCGATAAAGAAGATCCGGCTTTTCAGAACCCCACAAAACCGGTAGGTCCATTTTATACGAAAGAAGAAGCCGATAAAATGGCGGATGGCAAGAATGTGGTCTTTCACGAAGACCCCCGGGGCAGAGGATGGAGAAGAGTGGTTCCCTCGCCAAAACCGGAAAGAATTAATAATCGGAAGTCTATTGAGCGCCTCTCCCGCGATGGCAATATTGTTGTAACCGTTGGTGGAGGTGGTATCCCGGCATTTTATGTCGAGCCCAATAAGCTCCAGGGAATCGATGCCGTCATAGATAAAGACCTGGCATCTTCTAAACTGGCCTCTGAGATCAGCGCAGATGAGTTTTATATTCTTACCGATGTGCCAAAAGTCGCCCTTAACTTTAATACTCCCGAAGAAGTTCAGCTGGATGAGATCACCGTAGCGGATGCGAAAAAATACCTGGAAAAAGGCCATTTCAGCGAGGGTAGCATGGCTCCGAAAATAAGAGCTGCCATACAGTTTGTCGAAAACGGAGGTGAAAAATGCATCATCACTCATTCAGCCGACTTGGGTAAAAATAATGCAGGGACACATATAGTAAAAAACAAATAAAATAACAGGTTTATGGCATATAATTTAAGAGATCGGAGTTTTTTGAAATTATTGGATTTCACTCCCAAAGAAATCAAGTTCCTTTTGGATCTATCAGCAGATTTGAAAAAAGCAAAATATTCAGGAACAGAGCAGCAAAAGCTCAAGAACAAAAACGTTGCATTAATTTTTGAGAAAAGCTCAACGCGAACACGTTGCGCATTTGAAACTGCGGCTTTTGACCAGGGCGCCAATGTTACTTACCTGGGGCCCACAGGTTCGCAAATGGGCGTAAAAGAAACTATGAAAGATACGGCCCGTGTACTGGGACGTATGTATGAAGGTATTGAATATCGAGGCTTTGGCCAGGAAGTGGTGG
>JAIPAH010000186.1 GCA_021740175.1 Bacteroidales bacterium | reverse complement strand
AATTTCTAACTAAAAATTCAAGAACTATGAACAAAGCAGAACTTATCGAAGCAATGGCTTCAAAAGCGGACTTAACAAAAGCAGATGCTAAAAAAGCATTGGATGCATTTATTGATGCAACTACCAAATCACTGAAAAAAGGTGACCGTGTAGCCCTCGTAGGATTCGGTTCCTTCTCAGTAGCTAAGCGAGCTGCACGTACAGGTAGAAATCCGAAGACCGGCCAGGAAATGCAAATTCCGGCCAAAAAGGTCGTTAAATTTAAGCCGGGCGCCGACTTGTCCGACAGCGTTAAGTAAGCTTAACAATTGCAAGAAGCGAAAAAGAGGCCATGGAACCATGGTCTCTTTTTTTTTACAGGAAGAAACGGTAAGGCAACTCCGCATCCGGGCCGGCGTAATCCACCCCGATGCGCTTCCCGGCATTTACCGGCTTATCAAGCGGCTCAGGCGAATAAGCCACCCCTGCAAAAAAATCCCCAACCCATTGATTCAAAGGAATGCCTGAAAAAGTGTAGTGCAATCCCAATGCTTTGGCCACTTTTCCCGGCCCATCGGCAAAGTGCTTATCCACCTTCTGCTTTCCGGTGCGCTCCTTCATTTTCTCTATACCTTGGTCGGGCTTAATACCCCTTATCAAAACAGCATCCGGAATATTTTCCCGGTTGGTTACGATATTAAAAAGCGAATGAATGCCATAACAAAGATAAATATAGGCTATCCCGCCTTCTTCGAACATTGTGACAGTTCTTTGGGTTTTGCGTCCTTTGTGGGCATGCGAAGCTCTGTCGTTGATACCTGCATAGGCTTCGGTCTCTGTAATTATTCCGCCTGTCCGAATTCCATTTTCTATGGTAAACACGCGTTTCCCGATAAGAGATCGGGCGATAGCCACCACATCGTCTCCCAAAAAGAATTCTTTAGTTATGAGATTTTCTCCATTGATACCGGTGTTTCTCATCCTGGCTGATTTTTCCTTTGTCCATAAGAAAGCGTAGCACTTCCAGCAATTTTTGTTGATTAACGCCCTTGAGGTTATTGGTGATTGCCTCAAAGGAATAAGCGTCACTAGTCAAAAGCGGATATAATTTTTCGATTATCCCGTTAAAATCTTTTTTAGTCAAACCCATCTTATTGTGGCGAACACAGACGTCACATAAACCACACCTCTGGCTGTTATACTCCCCGAAATATTTCAGCAGTTGAACACTGCGGCAAGGACTGTTTGATTGCACATAAGCCAACATCGCATCCATGCGAGATTGCTGAACTTCTTTACGTTTATGATAATTCTCTTCGGATATGTAAATGTTTTTGGTTTCCTGACGCTCTTTCATGAAAGTCAGCAAAGGCTTTTCATTGGCAGGTATATAAGTTAATATTTTCTGTTTCTGGAGGTATTTTAACTTATCGACCACATCCTTCTCCTGCGCATTAAGGCGTTGGGCAAGCACTCGCTCATTAATTGACGTAAACTGCACAAACAAACCGCTATACGATCGCAACAACAATTTTATAAAATCATCCATTCGCTTTTGCTCCAATTGAAAACGATATAAGGTTTCCTTATCCACATCAATATGGAGCCTCGAAGGATTTTTCACGGTCTCATTAAGCGCTATATACCCGTCTTTTTCCAGGAATTTCAAGGCATTGTACAACACAAACATCTTGAAACCATAACGCCGGGCAAAATCAGGGATATCAAATTCGAAAGTATTTTCTCCACCGCTTCCTACGGCCAGTTGAAAATAATTCCCCAGGGCTTCATAGACCCTTTTAATTTCGCTGATATCCGGATAAGTCGCATCCAACTGTTCACGGGCCTTTAGTAAATCCCCTTTATCATACAGAATCACGGCATAGGAGCGCTTACCGTCGCGCCCGGCTCTTCCGGCTTCCTGGAAATAGGATTCGATAGAATCGGGGATATCCAGGTGCACCACAAACCTGACATCCGGCTTATCAATCCCCATACCAAAGGCATTGGTTGAGACCATAATCTTGGTCTTTCCTGCCATCCAATCGTTTTGTTTTTTATTTCTTGTCGGCATATCCACCCCGGCATGGTAATGATCGGCCGAAAAGCCTTTGTAACGAAGATGATGAGCGTACTCCACCGTTTTCTTTCGCCGCCGGACGTAAACAATGCCCGTCCCCCCGATGTTTTGGGCAATCTTCTCCAGGCGTCCGGTTTTATCCTCTTCATGCTGCACCACGTAAACCAAATTAGAACGGCCGAACGACTTCCAGAAAAGATTCTCCTTTTTAAATTTCAGTTGTTTCTGGATATCCTTCACTATGTCCGGGGTAGCCGTAGCCGTAAGAGCCAGCAAAGGCACCCTGGGAATGTAATCCCTGATTTCGGCTATCTGGAGATAAGGGGGTCTGAAATCATAACCCCATTGCGAGATACAATGAGCTTCATCAACAGCCACCAGGTTTATATCGAGATATGGCAGGTTTTCCCTAAAGCCCTCGGTCACCAATCGTTCGGGAGACACATAGAGCAACTTGGTTTTGCCGTTTATGGCATTGGCATATACCAGATCCCGCTCATGAGCATGCAAACCTGAAAACAGGGCGGCAGCATTAATACCCCGCTCTTTAAGGTTGTTCACCTGGTCTTTCATCAACGCAATAAGCGGAGATACCACGAGCGTAAGTCCATTTTGCGCCAGGGCGGGAACCTGGTATAACAAAGATTTTCCTCCGCCGGTAGGGAATAAAGCCAGCGTATCGTGCCCTGCCAGCACGGATTTTATCACCTCCTCCTGCAAAGGCCGGAAAGAGCGATACCCCCAATATTGTGTCAGTATTTCCCGGATGTTCATGTGAATTTAGCGTTACACGAAATTACAAAATATCCTTGAGGGAAATGATATAATCTTTTTACTCTATTCTAAATATCGGTTGATTTGAAAAAAAATTATACTCATTTTTGGATTTTAGAAATTGGGATTTATTTTGAATTTTGAATTTTATTTCAATGATTTCTAAAAATACAATATTTCAATCAATCAACCATTTATTAAAATAGAGTCTTGTTTTTAAATTAAAATATATGAACTATCCCGAACGGATTTACCTGGTAGGTTATATGGGCAGCGGCAAAAGTACCACCGGCAGGCAACTGGCATCTTTACTGGATTATAAATTCAAAGACCTGGATAAGCTCATAGAAAAAACCTACAAAACCTCTATCCCCTTGCTTTTCAAAAATTATGATGAACACGCCTTTCGGTTAATCGAACAAAACATGTTGCATCAAACCCAATCCCTCAAACAAACGGTTATTGCCACCGGCGGCGGAGCACCTTGCTTTTTTGACAATATGGAATTCATTAATCGCTCGGGCGTTTCCGTTTATCTGAAACTCAATTCCCATGAATTACATCAGCGCCTTATCAATGCAAAACGAAAACGACCCATCATTGAAAATGTCGAAAATAACAAGCTTTTGGACTACATCTCCCGAACGCTACAAGCGCGGGAACCTTACTACAGGATGGCCCGAGTAATCATCGATGCTACCAGCAACAGTCCGGAAAAAATCAAGGAAGCTCTTCAGCGCCTTGCTTAAGCCTTTTTCTCCAGGAGCAAAACATTTTCTACATGATGGGTCTGGGGGAACATGTCTACAGGTTGTATGGCTTTTACCCTGTAGCGATCGAGCATCATATTAACATCCCTTGCCTGGGTAGCTGCATTGCAGCTCACATAAACGATACGTCCGGGTGCCAAATCATTCAGTTGATGCACTACATCAGGATGCATTCCCGCACGCGGCGGATCGGTAATCACCACATCAGGTTTACCATGATTAGCGACAAACGTATCATCAAAAATTTTCATCATATCACCCGCCACAAATTCCGTATTGTCGATATTGTTACGCACGGCATTTTCCCGGGCATCCTTAATAGCATCTTCCACGTATTCGACGCCTACGACTTTACCTGCATTTTTGGCTATAAAGTTAGCGATGGTTCCCGTACCCGTATACAAGTCATACACCGTTTCCCCGCCCCGTAGCGAGGCAAAATCCCTTACAACTTGGTAAAGCCGGTAAGCCTGTTGCGAATTGGTTTGAAAAAAAGAGAGAGGCCCTATTTTAAAATAAAGGTCTTCCATTTGTTCGATAATATGGTCTTTACCGCTATAGTGGGTGGCTTCCAAATCCGAAAGGCTGTCATTCTTTTTAGGATTGACGGTGTAAAAAAGCGAAGTGATTTCGGGAAATGTATCAGCCAGGTGGTCCAATAGCGGAAAAACCTTTTCCTTATCAGCATCTTTCACCACGAGGTTGACCAGCACATCCCCCGTATTTGTTGTCCGTATAACGAGGTTTCTTAAAAGCCCCTCCCACTTTCGCGGATTGTAATACGTGTAGCCATTTTCGAGGGTATATCGCTTGGTTTCGAGCCTGATTTTATTAGCCGGTTCCTCCATAAGGTAACAATGCTTTACATCCTCTACTTTGTCAAATAAACCCGGTATGTGGAACCCCAGTCCCAGGTGCTCGCGGGAATCCGGCTCCAGATTAGGCTCCCCCGCATCAATCCAGCGGCGATCGGAAAATGAAAACTCAAGCTTATTACGATAATACCTGTCATTAGGTGAAGGAAGGATGGAACTAACAAAAGAAGTATCCATTTTTCCTATCCGCTCCAGGTTATCGGTGACCTGTTTTTGTTTATAAAACAGCTGATCCTCGTAACTCATATGTTGCCATTTACAGCCGCCACACACCCCGAAATGTTCACAAAAAGGCTCGACGCGCCGCGGGGATTTTTGATGAAAACGGACGACTTTACCTTCGTAATAGCTCTTACGTTTTTTGGTCACCTGGATATCCACAACATCACCCGGTGCGGCAAAAGGTACAAAAACGACCTTTTCATTGGCTCTGCCAATGGACTTACCTTCAGACCCCGCATCGGTTATCGTTACCTGCTCCAGCAGCGGTTTTTTTCTTCTTCCCATCTCCTATTAATTTTTTCTATGCATTCGTTGGTGATAATGGCGGGAAGTTCCCAGCTCGTCATACCCGATTTCGTCACCGGCCATGGCAATACGGGCTTCAAGGCAACTCTGGCATTCTTCGACCTCTTCATCAAGACAAGGCTTATCTTCATACAATAAATATCCCCCTCGGTATTTCACCGGGGTAAGATTGGGCATAATTACATTAGCCCCCACTTTGAGAGCCTTTTCCCTCCCAACAGGGTCAAGGGTTTGCATAGCCGTAGTGGCAGCAATATTGATATCTTTCATCATGATCCGAAGAATAGCCACCATTTTCATGGAGAGCACAAAGCGTTCGCGTTTGGAAGGAAGCTGATGGCGATATTTGTAGAGCGGCGTATCCTTATGCTCGATATAAGGCCCCATACCTGCCATATCGATATCGTTATTTTTCATAAAAAGCAAATCGTCCGCCAAATCCTCATAAGTTTGGAACGGCAGACCAATCATAACGCCGGTTCCGGTTTGATAACCCATATCCTGCAGCATTTTTATAGCTTGCAACCTTCTCTCATAATCATGCAGAGCATCGCTGGGATGCAATTTCTTATAGAGCGCTTTATTGCTGGCCTCGATACGAAGCAGATAACGATTAGCTCCGGCCCTGAACCATTGTTCAAAAGTTTCCCTGCTTTGCTCCCCCATCGAGAGCGTTATTCCTATTTCCTGATTTCCAACTAAATAAGCTATTTTTTCAAGAAGGGAACTTACGCGCTTTATAAATTTCCGGTCGGTTCTTTCGCCGGATTGCAGCACCACAGAAGCAAAACGGTTATCAATGGCGTACTTCACCTGCTCCAGGATTTCATCATCCTTCATAAAATAACGCACGGTATTCCCATTTTCCCGGCGGATACCACAATAAAAGCAATTTTTGGCACAAATGTTAGAAAACTCAAGTAATCCCCTGAAAAAGGTCTTTTTCCCTACATTATCAGCTTTCATTTGCTCAGCCTTTTTATAAATCTTTTGCGCTTCATCCGTCTCCGATTTTAGCAGCCGAACAATATCGTCCTTTTGCAGCGAGGCTTTATTGACTATATTTTCTATACTATCGCTCATATACCTATCTAATTTCAAATGCAAATATACTTTTATTAAGTAAAATGAGTCTCTATTCTATTAAAATGGTTGATAGATTTAATGAGCCTTCATTAGAGGTAATGACGAGATTCCTCCTCCCCATGTTTCGCATCTAATGATTATGGATTATGCAAACACCTGATAGTACGAAACATGAGTCGGCGGAATGACTTGATTTTGAGAACAGGTGATTGGGAAAAGGGGGCGCTGACGCCATAAAAAATTTACAAAGGTGTCAGCGACCCCTTTTCCCTTGTATGGCCCCAATGCTCGTCATTCCTACGACTGGAATTGCGCTTTTACAAACTTTGACTTTTTT
>JAIPAH010000185.1 GCA_021740175.1 Bacteroidales bacterium | reverse complement strand
GGCTTGCCGGGCAGTCCCGGCATACGCATAATTTTCCCCGTAATAGGTATAAGAAATCCGGCCCCGGAGGCAATTTCAATTTCCCGGACGGTGACGACAAAATCTTTGGGGCGCCCCAGTAACTTGGGATTATCTGATAACGAATTCTGGGTTTTGGCTATACATACGGGAAGCTTGTCGAGACCCAACTTTTTTATTTTTTTCAAATCGGCTTTAGCTTTTGTCGTGTAGTCAATGGCTTTGGCCCCATAAATTTTCTTGGCTATGCTTTCTACCTTTGTGGGTACATCCCATTGCCAGTCATACATGGGCGTGTATCGGCTGGTGCACTGCTCGGCCACTTTGACAACTGTTTCGGCCAATTTTTCGGCTCCTTTCCCCCCTTCGGCCCATACGTCAGCCTCAACGGCGTCTACATTCATCTCTTTGGCCTTACCCTTGATAAGGTCAAGTTCCTCCTGGGTATCAGAAGTAAACTTGTTGATAGCTACCACCGGGCAAATATTAAAGGCATTCATGTTTTCAATATGCTTCTCCAGGTTGGCCAATCCTTGCTTTAAAGCTTTGGTATCGGTTTGATTGATGGCATCGAGCGATGCACCACCATGATACTTCAAAGCACGGGCAGTAGCGACCAATACAACCGCTTTTGGAGAGATGCCGGAGTATCCGCCCTTGATATCGAAGAATTTTTCGGCTCCAAGATCAAATCCGAATCCCGCCTCGGTTACTGTATAGTCAGACCATGTCATACCCATACGAGTAGCTATTACTGAGTTGGTACCCTGGGCGATATTTGCAAAGGGTCCGCCATGGATGATTGCCGGGGTATTTTCAGTGGTTTGCACCAGGTTGGGTTTTACGGCATCTTTAAGGAGCGCTGTCATAGCTCCGTGGGCGTTGAGGTCCCGCGCATAGACAGGTTCCTTACTGTGAGAATATCCGACAAAAATGTTTCCCAGGCGTTCTTTCAAATCCATCAAATCATCGGCAAGGCACAGGGTCGCCATCACTTCGGAAGCGGCTGTTATATCATAGCCCGTTTCACGGGGTACGCCACTGGTATGTCCGCCCAGTCCTACAATGGTTCGCCGTAAAGAGCGGTCATTCATGTCCATAACCCGTTTCCATACTACCGTGCGCGGGTCCAGATCGATTTTGCGATGATGAATGGCGTTGTCGATTATCGCTGCCAGCAAGTTGTGAGCTTTTTCGATAGCTGCAAAATCACCTGTAAAGTGGAGGTTGATGTCTTCCATAGGCATCACCTGCGAATGCCCACCCCCTGTTGCACCGCCTTTAATGCCGAAAACCGGGCCAAGTGATGGTTCCCGCAAAACTACTGCGGTCTTTTTTCCTATACGGTTTAAAGCCTGCGACAAACCTATCGACATAGTAGTTTTCCCCTCTCCTGCAGGAGTTGGTGAAATGGCAGACACAAGAATAAGGTTGTTATTTTTTGCTTTATTTGAATCAATAAGGGACAAGGGTAATTTCGCCTTGTCTTTCCCAAATGGGATGATTTGCTTTTTGTCCATTCCCATTTTTTCGGCTATTTCCTCAATGGGTCTGACATCCGTATCTTTTGCAATTTCAATATCTGTCTTCATAGTTTTATTGTTTTTTTGGGTCTTGTTCAAGTTTACAAACACGCAATTATCAGGAATGTTTGGCCAGGGCAGCGGTATAATATAAATTACCCGGCTTATATAGCGGGGATAGCAATAGGCTTTGCTTCCGTTCCTTAGCGTGATTTCCTAAATAGATGTGAATTGTAAAACCAGGTATTACTGTTTTAAGAAGCTTCTTATAATCCCTTTTCCACGCGATGACGTTATTTTAACATTGTAAGTACCCGGGGGATAATTTTCGACCTGAAGAGTGATGGTACTGGGGTTATTATCGATTGATGTATGTTTATCTTTGATCAATCTCCCCATTTGGTCGTAGACTTCGATGGTAATATTCTGTTTTTTATTCGTGGTTATTCGGAACCGAGTTCGATTATTTACCGGATTAGGGAAGAGCTGACTAACATCCTTTTCAAGGGACTCTATAGCTTCAGGGCTATTAGCAACAACCTTTTCCTCTTTGATATAAAGATTTATTCCATTACTTTCATTGTTATTTTCCCCAATAGTCCTATAAAGAGGGACAGATTCCAAGCCGGTTACTTCAGCATGAATAAGGTGATTGCCCAATGGGAGGTTGTTAAATTCAAATTTTCCCTCACTGTTCGAATAGGTGCACAGTTGCCTGCCCTCATCGTTAATAAGGTAAATCGGGATATTCTCGGCCATTTGGTTAAGGCTTTGCCGGGATAAAGAGTCATAAGCAATTGTTCCCGTGATTTTGCCATCCCCGCTGGTTGAATAGGATACCCGTTGCATGTTAATATCATACTCCCACATCGTGGTATCAAATTCGATGACTTCCGCTTCCTTCCATTGAGATACATCTCCATAATATGAAGGCATATAGCTTGAATACTGTTCTTCATTATGAGGGGCCTGAGCCTTTACTATATATCTCCCCTCTTTTTTCTGGTAGAAATAATAATATCCCAGCGTATCGAAGCCGGAGGTATCTACCGGGTATAAGTTGTTAGCATTGTCAAATTTGTAAAGATATGCCGAACCTTTTTCTATAGGCATCTGATTAACAAATACATGACCGCCCAGGTTAAAATACCCTTTTTCTGCAACGCGTACTTTTTTGCAAATTTTGTCGGATTCGATAGTGCCGTTTTCCATTGTTTGTATAGAAAGACATACCTGGTAAATTCCGGGTGAGCTGTACTCGTGCCTGGGATACTGTTTATCGGAAGTTGTACCGTCTCCAAAATTCCAGTGCCATGAAGACACGTTTCCAGCGGATTTATCTTTAAAATAGTAGGTAAAGGGATTATTAGTGGAGTCTTTTTTAACCCTGAATAAAGGATAGGATTTTGGCTCGTCAGGATCCCCGGTTTGCCCTGTGAGAGTATAGGATATAAAGAAAAGTAATATTAAAGGTATCAATGTTTTCATAAAACGACTTCTATTCAAGAGACAAATTAAAGCTAATTAAAGTTGTGTTTTTTGTTTATTCAAAAATCAATAACTACTCCTGTTCTTATTCCTATTGAATAAGGTTTTTCATTCTTCTTTATCGTATTATCCAGGTTATAAACCGGATTAAAATAATACTTTATTCTTGGCTCCAGGGCAAAACGAATTGTACTGGAAACATGGTATTCTATACCAGCACTGAAGAGAGCCTGCCAATTCGTTTTGGCCCTTGGTTCCGGCGCTGTCATGTTTGTGATATCTGTATTGGGTTGATTAAATCCAACCTTTCTGTTATCCTTCAGCATCAGGGAGAGAATGGGGCCGCCTTTTAATGAAACAGAGAAACGGGGGCTGATTTGGCGGCCGTAACCTATGAGGAGGGGAAGGTTTAAGTATCTGTATTTATTCTTAAAATGCGAAGAAGTTTGTTTTTGGAGCGTGTCATATACTTCTACGGTTTTTGTGTGGTAGGTGGGTTCTACTCCATTTTCCGTACTGTCGAAAGTGACCTCATACACATCTTCGTAAGAACCAAGGAAATTGTACTTAAGATAGTCTACGTCAACATCTGTGTTATTATTTCCCGATAAGTAGGACATCCCTGTTTGAATGAAGAAATTTTTCATGGAATAAATAGCGGCAAAATCCGCGGAATAATTAGGATGTGTATTGGCCGCCGGTGCCTTGGTCATTAATAGTTCCGGGGTAGCATACAAACCAAACGACCATTTACCATGAGAAGATATTTTTGAAAAACCCTGTTCTTTGGTTTCTGCCAGATGGTTATTATCATGAGAAGAGAGTCTTTTATGAGGTGTCATATCATTATGAGGGCTATGAGGCTGTCTAAGGGGATAAGGTGTTAACATAGTTAAAATGCCGGCACTCTTTTCCCTTATGTATTTGTTTTTGTCCATAGGTAAACCGCCCGGATTTTGTTCATTGTGCTTTTCATCTTTTTTTAAAGTATCTTTTGTCCGGGATGAATTACCGGTATTTTGTCGCGCGCTTTCTTCATCAGTATTATTATTCGATGAGTCTTCGTTGCTAAAAACCGTTTGGGTGTCCTTGTTGATTCGGCTTTTATGGTTCCTGGTGTCGGAAGGCGTATTGTTGCTGCTGTCCTCAGTAATTTTGCTTTTTTCGGGTAAGGTATTATGATGTGATGTGTTTGAATAGTTGAATACATAAAATAAAATAAGAGCAGCGGCGGCAATACCAGCAGCAATGGCAGCAACCAGAGTTTTGCGTCGTCGGAATCTCCCTGCAATATTTTTGTTTTTTTCTTGTTGTTTTAATTCAAACAGGATATTTTGCCATACATGGGCAGGAGGAGTGGGTTGATATCCATCAAATTTTTTTTGAATTTTATGTTCAAAACTATTCTGCTCCATGTGTTCCGTAATTTTTAATTTTATCTTTGAGTAACCGCTTGGCTCTTAACAATTGAGACTTTGAAGTGTTTTCTGATATTCCCAGCATTTGACCAATCATTTTGTGGGTATATCCCTCAATAACATTCAGGTTAAATATTACTTTATAGCCTTCAGGCAACTGTTGTATCATGGCCATCAACTCATCTGTGGAGATTTTGTCAAGAACCTTCAATTCACTGTTGTTTTCAACTTCCACCTCTTCAATGTCCATTTCACGGGCATGACGAAGATTTTTTTTGTAATGATTTATAGCTGTGTTGACCATGGTTCTACGCATCCATCCTTCAAAAGAACCTTTGCTACGGAAGCTGTGAAGATTATTAATGACTTTGATGAAGCCCTCTTGCAATATATCTTCTGCTTCCATGCGATTTTTTGCATAACGGAGACACACCCCAAACATTTTGGGAGCAAATTGTTTATAAAGTTGTTCTAATGCCCACTTATCATTTTCGAGGCATTGTTGTATCAGTTCTTCCTCCGTCAGCATCGGCTATTTTCATAGCCTTTTTCTTAAGACAAAAGTCTTAAAAAAAAGGTTGCAATTTAAATGGTTAGGTTCTTTGCTAAATTATATGTTTGTCAATCAAATCCAAAAGTTTTTTTCGGTTTAATGGCTTAGCCATATAATCCACTGCGCCGGCTTCAAAACACTTGGTCTTTTCTTCCTTCAAGGCGTGGGCTGTTTGGGCTATTATCGGAATCTGAGGTTTTATCTCCAGGATTTTTCGTGTGGCCTCATACCCATTCATTTCAGGGAGCTGTATATCCATTAAAACCATGTGCACCTCATTTTCTTTGGCGCTTTCCACGCCTTCCACGCCGTCTTTAGCCCATAAAACATTGGCCTGTGTTTTTTTCAGCACGGTTTTAAGGTATTGATAATTCATTTCTTCATCTTCAACAATCAGGATGGTTTTGTTTGTCCAGTCATAGCTGGTAGTTGAAGAACTAACGACGGGCTGGGATGGTGTTGCTTGGGGTTTGGGCTTTTGCGTTTTGATGGTAAAGTAAAACGTAGAGCCCTTCCCCTCTTCGGATTCCACCCAAATATCACCTCCGAGTAGATGTACAACACCTTTGGCAATGGTTAATCCTAATCCTGTTCCTTCATACTCTCGTGTATTATCGTAATCCACCTGCCGAAATTGTTCGAAGATGAGTTTTTTACTATCTTCAGGGATTCCGATGCCTGTATCGGAAACATAAAATTGTAACATATCTTCGCTTTTCTCGGAATAGCCTAATTCCACCGTTCCTTTTTTCGTGAATTTAAAAGCATTGGAGAGAAGACTGATTAGGACCTGTTTTAACCTTACCTTGTCGGTATGCAGGTAATCAAATTTTTGTTGATGAGCTGAAGTATTGATTTGGAAGTCTACTTCGTCGTTATTCTTAAGATTTGTCGCTTCTTCTTTTATTTCATTGAGAAAACTTTGAAGGGAAAATGTATCTTTTTTGATTTCTAATTGTCCGGAATCAAGCTGTGAAACATCAATAATGTCATCAATAAGTTTCAGAAGCTGATTGCTGCTTTTTTTAATTATGGAATGAAATTCTTCTTTTTCTTCGTGGGTTATTTCAGGGTCCAGGAGCAAATCGAGCCCACCGAGGATGTGATTCATCGGCGTGCGGATTTCGTGGGACATACTGGCGAGGAAAGCAGTTTTTAGGCGATCGGATTCTTCAGCCTTGTCTTTTGCTTTTAAAAGCTCCTGCTCTGTCTTTTTGCGCTCAGTGATATCTCTGACGATAGCCTGCAGGAAAGTGTTTTCTTTTAGAACCACTTTATTAAAGCTCACTTCGGCATTAAAGTATTTGCCGAGACCATTCAAATGGGTAAATTCGAAAAAGCGGGAGTCTCCATCATCAAAGGCCTTTTTTATTTTTTCTTTTATTATCTCCTCTGACTTATGTCCATCGGGTTGGTATATTGGGGAATACTTAAGCGGGG
>JAIPAH010000029.1 GCA_021740175.1 Bacteroidales bacterium | reverse complement strand
GGAGCAAGAAAATAATGATGAACACTATCGGGAAATATATCATCGTAATATGGGCCGTTTTGCATGCCGGGAACATCACCGCGCAGCACGCTGAAGCACGGCTTGATACGTCGGATATCCTTATCGGCGACCAAATCGGGTTTGAACTGCAGGCTCGTGTGCCCTCCGATCATCAGGTTGCGTTTCCCGTTATAAGGGATACGGTGACCCGCGGGATAGAGGTGGTTGATAAAGCTCCAATCGATACGACCTTTACAGCAGATTCGGCCACTTTGACGCAACAGTTGACTATCACTTCATTTGATACCGGCTATATTGCTATCCCCCGCTTTCAATTTGGATATGGAGAGAAAACGATCACAGACACCCTGCAAAGCGAGCCCTTGCTTTTACACGTAAACCCGGTGAAAGTGGATACCACTAAGGAAATAAAAGCAATTAAAGGACCCATGGAGGCTCCTTTGACTTTTGCAGAGGTATTGCCCTGGATTTTAGGAGCTCTGGCCTTGTTGCTTATCTTATGGGCGATTTGGTATGTGCGGAAAAAGAAGAAAGAACAAAAACCTGTATTTCAGCCTAAAGCCAAACCCAAAGATCCTCCCCATGTTGAGGCGATGAAATCTCTTGAAGCACTCAGGAAAAAGAAGCTATGGCAAAACGGAAAAGTAAAGGAATATTACAGTGAGCTGACCCATATTCTGAGGGTCTATATCGAAAGAAAGTTTGAAATTCCGGCGGTGGAATCGACGAGTAATGAGATCTTAAATGACTTAAAGCAATTTGATATTGACAGTCAGTTATACGGTCAACTGGAGGATTGTTTGGTGACTTCGGATATGGTCAAATTTGCAAGAATGGAGCCTTTACCTCAGGAACATGAGAAGAGCTACAATACAGTAGTAGCTTTCGTGGAACAAACGAAGTTTTACGGTCAGCAAACGGAAGAAGAGGAAAACCGAGGGAAATTGAGAGAAAGCAATGTGGAATAATATTGAATTTGCCAAACCGGAATTTTTATACTTGCTGGGAATAATTCCCTTACTTGTAGCGTGGTATATATATCGCCGCAAGAAGTATTATACTTCCCTGCGCGTGTCGTCTACCGGTTTTTTGCCCTCACTGCGAAAAAGCTGGAGGATATACATGCTGCATTTTCCTTTTGCTTTGCGGATGATAGCTATAGGATTACTTATCCTGGCCTTTGCTCGACCGCAGTCGAGCGTCCAAAAAAAGAATGTAAGCGTTCGGGGGATTGATATTGTGACAACCCTTGATATTTCAAGCAGTATGCTCGCCGAAGATTTCAACCCCAATCGACTGGAAGCGGCTAAGGATGTGGCCTGGGATTTTATAGAAGATCGCCCCAATGACCGTATAGGTCTAGTCGTATTTAGCGGGGAGGCCTTTACTCAATGTCCCCTTACGACCGATCACGATGTGCTTAAGAATTTGTTTGACGATATTGAAAGCGGAATGATAGAAGATGGAACCGCTATTGGAGATGGGCTGGCAACAAGCGTTAATCGCCTTAAGAACAGCAAGGCGGTGAGCAAAGTGGTGATTCTCCTGACCGATGGTGTCAATAACAAGGGATCGCTGGATCCGGTTTCTGCTGCCGAGATTGCGGAAATGTTCGATGTCAGGGTATATACGATAGGCGTTGGTTCCGAGGGGACAGCCCCGTATCCGGTGCAGGGCATGTTCGGAAAGACCTACAAGCGTAAGAAAGTGGAGATTGACGAGGAGCTGCTGCAAAAAGTGGCTGATATGACGGGCGGCAAATATTTCAGAGCCACAGATAAGGATAAGCTCAAGGTTATTTATGACGAGATTGATAAGCTCGAAAAATCTAAGATCGATGTGACAGAATTTCAGAAAAAGTCAGAG
This sequence comes from Bacteroidales bacterium, assembly GCA_021740175.1. Classification (GTDB taxonomy): domain Bacteria; phylum Bacteroidota; class Bacteroidia; order Bacteroidales; family JAIPAH01; genus JAIPAH01. The sequence continues at coordinate 24,794 of JAIPAH010000029.1, read as the reverse complement.
GAATTTCTTCCGCTGGCATTGCTTGCGTTTGCATTGATCCTTTTGGAATTTTTGTTGAGGAATACTGTGTTAAAAACGATACCATAAATTATGGATATAGTCCGATTGGAAAATATAGCGTATTTGCATTTATTTTGGATTGTGGGAGGGATGATCATCCTTTTCTGGTTCAGTATGCGCTGGAGAAAGAGGGCGTTGCATCGTTTCGGTGATCTCTCGGTTTACCAAAACCTTGTTCACCGATTGTCCTTTACCCGTCCGAAATTTAAGTTTTTTGTTTTTCTATTGGCTATGGCTTTTTTGATTATGGGTATTATCAATCCCCAAATAGGATCTAAACTCAAGGAAGCCGAGCGAAAGGGCGTAGACCTTGTGGTGGCTTTGGATGTGTCCAGCAGCATGAATGCCCGGGATATCAAACCCAGCCGTTTGGACCGGGCCAAGCAGGCGATTTCTCAGTTGATTGAAAGACTGTCGGGCGACCGCATAGGTATTATTGTTTTTGCCGGTCAGGCCTACACCCAACTACCTATAACCACCGACTATTCAGCCGGGAAAATGTTTTTATCAAATGTCGACAGTGATATAGTCCCTACACAGGGGACAGCTATCGGCAAAGCCATTGACCTGGCTATGGATTCCTTTACCGATAATGAGCACAGCAAAGCCATTATTGTTATAACCGATGGAGAAAATCATGACCAAAATGCCAAGGATATGGCACAGAAAGCCAGGGAAAAAGGCATCAATGTGCATACTATCGGGATGGGATTGTCCGAAGGATCGCCTATTCCTGTGTACAATAATGGAGAAATGCGTGGGTTTAAAAAAGACCAACAGGGTAATACCGTGGTTAGTAAACTCAACGAGCAACTGCTTAGAGAAGTGGCTGAATCGGGAGGCGGTATGTATGTGAGAGCCAATAACACAAAAGCGGGTTTAAATGCTATCTTTGAGGAGATAAATAAAATGGAGCAGAAAAAGTTTGAAACAAAGAAATACGCTGACTATGAAGATCGCTTTCAGTATTTTATAGCAGTGAGCCTGATACTTTTTATCCTGGAGGCCATAATGGTGAATCGCCGCAGCAAATGGGCCGATTCTTTTAAGTTTTTGGAAAAAAATCAAGGAGGTAGAGCATGAGAAAAAAATCGGGAATAAAAGGTGTTTTACTTGTACTGGGCTTGGTAAGCGTCATTGCCGGAAGTGCGCAAAATCCTAATAAACATGTCCGTGAAGGGAATGAATTGTATGAAAAAAAGAAATTCAAAGAAGCCGAAACCAACTATCTTAAAGCCCTGAAAACGGATTCAACGGCGATTAATGCGCTTTTTAACCGGGCCGATGCCTTATACCAGCAGGAGAAATATAAAGAAGCGGGGAAAATTTTTGATGAATTGACCACTAAGCCCCTTTCCGGGAAAGACGAAGCTAGTGTGTGGCATAATCTTGGGAATACCATGGTCAAAAGCAAAAATTATAAAAACGCTATCGAAGCTTATAAAAAAGCATTAAAAAAGCAGCCCTCGGATATGGATACGAAATACAACCTCTCGTATGCCATGGAAAAATTGAAGCAACAGCAAAAGAAACAACAGAATAAAAACAAGAATCAGCAAGATAAGAAAGACAAGCAGGATAAACAGAAGAGCAAACAAAAGCAGGACAGCAAAAAGGATAAACAGCAACAGCAAAATAAGCAGAAACAACAGCAGGATCAGCAAAAACAGAAGCAGAAACAAAATCGCGATAAGCAAAAGCAGGCAAAGAAGAAGGATCAATCGAAAAAACAAAAGCAGCAAAAGGCCCGGAAAATTTCTAAAGAGGATGCCAAACGAATGCTTGAAGCCTTGAAGAATAATGAGAAAGTCCTGATGAAAAAATTAAAAAGGAAAAAGAAAAAGGGCCAGGAAGTTGAAACGGAAAAAGACTGGTAGTTGAAATCAAATTATTATGAGAAGACTAGCTGTCATAGTATTTTTAATAAGCTTATTTTTTCCCGGTTTTGGGCAGGATGATATAAATTTTGAAGCCAAAACCAAAACGCCGGTACGGGTAGGTGAACGTTTCAGGATGACCTTTAACGTCAACGCCGAAGGGGAAAATTTCATGCCCCCCGATTTTGATAATTTCAAGGTTCTGTCAGGCCCCAACCGCTCCTCCCGATCAAGTATTCAAATTGTGAATGGAAATGTATCCCGATCGGTCAATTATGAATATTATTACACGCTGGAAGCTACCCGGGAGGGAACTTTTGAAATCGGGCCGGCAACTATCGGGGTGGATGGTGAGACCTACAAGAGTAACCGTACGAAAGTCCGGGTGGTACCCGGCGATAAGCAGTCGAGCCGATCAAGACAAAAATCATCCTCCCAGAGCTCCGGCCGGCAATCTTCAAGTTCCACAGAAGATGAACTGGCTTTCCTGAGAGCAGAGGTGAACAAGACCAAACCTTACCAGGGAGAAGAAGTGATTGTAACCTACAAGCTTTATTACCGTGTCGATATTGCCGATTATGGCATATCCCAATCCCCTTCCTATCCCGGCTGTTGGTCCCAGGACCTGACCAATGACAGCCAACGAAGAGGAAGAACTACCGAAACTGTTGACGGTAAAAGATATTATGTGTCGGATATATACAAAGAAGCTATTTTTCCGCAGCGCAGCGGGAAAATAGAATCCAAGCCTATGCATTTCAAAATGGTGGCCCGGGTTAAAGATCGATCGCAGAGCAGAAGAAAACGGGACCCTTTCGAGAGCTTTTTTGATAATCAATTCGGCTACAAAAGGGTAGAAAAAACCCTTAAGTCCAACCCGGTTAATCTTGATGTCAAAGCACTGCCCGAAAATAACAAACCGACCTCGTTCAGCGGAGCTGTGGGAGATTTTCGTTTTAATACCGATATCGATAAAACTGATGTTAAGGCCAACGATGCCGTTAATCTGACATTGAAGGTGAAAGGGGACGGGAATATAAAGCTTATTGATCCCCCGGAAATTGACTTTCCCCCGGATTTTGAGGTTTACGATCCGGATGTAAGCATAAATGTCAATGCTTCCACTTCAAGCGGGGTTTCAGGCAGTAAAACCTTTGAATATACCATTATCCCTCGTATTCCGGGAGAATTCACCATTGAACCCTTGAAGTTTTCCTATTATGATCTTCAAAGTAACAGGTATGTTACCAAAAAATCTCCCGTTTACACTATCAATGTCTCTAAAACACCAACGGGTCAAGGCAATATTGCTTATAATCCTTCCACCCAGGAAGAAATTCAATATCTTGGGAAAGATATTCGCTTTATTTATACGAAGCCTTATCCGCTGAAGAAAGCAGGAGAATATTTTTATGGCAGCCAGAGGTTTTATTTGTTGCTGATAATTCCATTGGTGCTGTTTGTCGTTATCGTTTTATTGATTCGCTATAACCGTAAGCAAAGGGGTAATGTGGCTTTACAGAAGGAAAGAAAAGCTACCCGGATAGCACGAAAACACTTGAAAAGATCCAAGAAAGTGATGCAGGAGGGGAACTCCGGTGAATTTTATGAAGAGTTGGCTGATGCCGTATGGGGCTATATCTCCGATAAGTTTCATATCCCTTTATCGGACTTATCTATGGATACCGTCAGGGAGCGATTAGAGCAGAAAAATATTAGTGCGGAGATGATTCAGCAGTTTATTGATACCCTGGAAGAGTGTGAGTATGCCCGTTTTGCCCCCGGTGAAAAAGATAACCGGATGGAGCAAATCTACCATAAAGCTTACAAAGTGATTATTCAAACCGAAAAACAATTGAAATAAGATGGGGAAGAGGATAAATATTTTGGTTTTGCTTTTAATGGGCGTTATTGCTGTTTACTCACAGAGCAAGCAAGATTTGGTCGATACGGCCAATGCTGCCTATAAAAACAGCAATTATTCCAAGGCTATACAATATTATGATTCCATAGTCAAGCAGGGGTATGTTTCTGCGAAGCTCTATTATAACCTGGGCAATGCGTATTTTAAAGATCAGCAATTAGCCCGGGCCATTCTTTATTACGAGAAAGCTTTAGAACATGATCCGGGTAATGCCGATATTCAACATAACCTTGATATGGCCCGCCAAATGACTATTGATAAAATTGAAAAAGTCCCGGAGATGTTTTATGTGCAATGGTGGCGCAGCATATATAATCTCTTTTCGGCAGATCGGTGGGCATACCTTGCCGTTGGATTTTTTATCCTAACGTTAATTTTAGCGGGTATTTTTATACTTTCCCGCCGCTTGGTATTACGAAAATTCTCTTTTTATACAGGCCTCCTGGCGCTTTTAATCACCGTTTTTTCTTTTGTCCTGGCTGCTCAAAAGCACCATGATCGCTCCCATGATAAAGCCGGCATTGTTTTCGAACCTTCCGTGACGGTTAAGGGTTCGCCGGATGAGGATAGTGTGGATCTGTTCGTCATCCACGAAGGAACGAAAGTTTTTATAAAGGATAAGCTGGGTGAATGGTATGAGATAAAAATAGCCAATGGAAGCGTAGGCTGGCTGCGGAAAGATACTATCGAAGAAATATAAAAGGTTTTTCGAAAAAATAGGGGGTTTATGGCTTCGAAAAGTTTTCTATCTCAGTAGGGATGACTATTTTCGTAACTTTAATATTGTAATGAACAATGGTCAAGCGAATTTTACTTTATTCTCTCCTGTTGGCAATTATTGTTATATCGTGCCGCAATGGGATTTACCCTACTATTCCGGAAAATGTCCGGATTACCATGGAAAAATCGGGAGTCAATAAAATCGAGTTCGTTGAAGCCATTGCCAAATACAAGGATCCTGAAGACAGCCTGAGACTCCAGGCTCTTTATTATTTGATAGAAAATATGCGGGGTCATGGCCTCCGAACCTATCTTTTACAGGATAAAACCGGCGCATTTATAGATTACAACATCAGGGAATATAATTCTTACCGAGATCTTAAACAAGCCAGGGATTCAATCGAAGATTACCGCGGGCCGCTGCATTTTATCAGGCATTATTATGGCCGTGACCTTTACGAATTAAAAAGCCGGGAGATGATTATGCAGGTGGAGCGCTCGTTTTCAGCATGGCAACATTTCCCCGGGGGACAGCCCTACTCTTTTGATACTTTTTGCCATAGGATATTGCCATATCGAAGCAACAGTGCCCGATTGGATACTACCGGCGGAATAAGTGGCAGCCTGTCCATTGAAAAAAAAGATGTCCTGAATGAGGATGTGTTTACAGTGGCGCAAAAAATTAAGGATATTCTCGAATCAAAGGTAAGCTTTGATAAACGATTTATTGAACATCCCAAAGATCGGCTTTTAATAAACTCGCCGGAAAAGATGCAGGGCAGGACGGAAGATGCCGCCGCTTTATTTGTGAATACCCTGCGCTCCGTGGGAATTGCCGCTGCGATAGATTACGTCCCGTATCCTCTCGAAACCGGGGAGTATATCGATTATTGGGTGGTCGTTTGGAATGGTGACGGACAAAAAAGGACCTACTACCCCTTTTCCGACTCTCTCAAAATTCATCGCGATCCCATTAAAGTTTTCAGGCGATCTTATGAGACTTACAATAACCCGCTGCCCGATGATTCATTATTCCGGTTGATGAAATATCATCATCTGAAAGCGGGTAAATACAATGATGTAACAAATGAATATCAGTCCACCACCTCATGGAGGGTATCTCCCGGGGAGATTAAACCGTTGGACAAGTTCAAACCTATGATTCTTGCCATCAGGCATAACAACAGTTGGTTGCCGGTTGATTGGGCTTATTTCACAAAGCCCTGTCTTTTCCGGGAATTGAAACGCGGCGAACGCTATGCTGTCATTAATGCCGAAGGCAATGTGTTTGTGGAAAAAACAATCCCTGAAAATCCGTGAAATAATCGCTTTTCGGTCTTCTAATTATCGGTTGATTTGAAAACTGGGGTGTTTACTTAAGTACTATTTGAATACAATGACTAAATTTATTGGAATTAAAGAGCCATTATGATAGAAAGTTTTTGCTTGAAAATTACGAGATTCCTCCTTACCGTGTTTCGCCTCAAATTTTTATTAAAACATCTAATCGTGTAATGGCGAAACACGGATCGTCGGAATGACGCGAATTATAAAGGGAATGAGGTGAGAAAAAGGCCCACAAAAAGCACCGGAAAGGGCAGCGCTTTTTGTGGGCCTTTTTCTTTGTCTACCCCCTCATAGTCTGTCATTTCGACGACCCATGTTTTGCTTCATGATAAATTGGCCTTCACTAATTCGTTAGAAGCAAAACATGGGGAGGAGAAATCTCTTTATTCACCCCAAAGATGCTTATGAAAAGCATCATCAGTAAATCAGTAAAATGGCAGTTTAGTAATTTTTTGAACACCTCAAAAACGGTTTCTTAAATCTATCAACCATTTATTAGAATAGAGCCACGCTTTATTGAGCACGATAAATCATTCGGATTATTCCGTCATCGCTTCTCCTTTTCCCGGTTTTCTTAAGCTAAAGCAACGGATTTATAATTTAAGTTTCTCCCGGATTTTTTTCGGAATGGCATCTTTGTGTACCATGATGGCTATGGTGTTTCTCTTTAGAAAAGCGGATGACATATTCACGTAACCCCCGTTATCATTACTATCATCATCCCATGAATTCTTAGTGACATAATAGCGGGTGTTGTTTTGGTCTTTTACGATGCTCGTAAGATGCATCAGATGATCGTCCGTTGCAGTATGCATCTCGAAGGCTTTTTGCCGGTCTTCCTGGGTGATGGTCTTTTCTTTAACCGGTTTTTCGAAGTTGTAAGCCTTTTTCATTCGCTCTTTTTCCGACATTTCTTCCCAGCGAGCCTGCTCCGTTCCTTCAAAAGCCGAAGGCTCAACCACGGGAACTATGGCCACACCATTTCTGTGCGAAAATCCTTTCTCACTCACATCGCCGTCCCAGCAAACCGAATAGCCTCCTTCTAAGGCATTGTTGATGATTTCCATCAAATCTTCCAGGGGAACATTGTAATAATCTTCGTACGTCCAGTTGTCAGGAAGCTCAAGGCGGAAGGCATCGTAGAATTTATGATGCGTATAAGAAGTGATTTCTACATAATCTTCAGTATTCAGGTCGAAATGATTGGCAAAACGCTTAGGTGTGTAATTTTCTCCATTATAAGCAAATTCTGATGGAACTTCTCCGAGGTATTCATCCAGCGAGGCTTTTATAACATTGAACCATGAAGGATTAAGTTTATCGGATTTGTTTTGGGCTATGACCTCAACCTCCGCCTCGAGTAATGCATGCAAGGCACTGTGGTTATGTTTTTCGAGACCGTATTGTAAACCGCTATAAGCTTTTTCTGTGGTCATACCTTTCTCCTGCAGGGTATTCAACACGTCATGAGCCTGGCCACCGGCGCTGAAGCCAACATCCCCATGCATTTGAACATAGTTTTTAGCTTTATCTATATAGGCATCCCTGACGAAAAACATTTCCGATAGGTCTAATTCGGGATAACCCATGCGTATTAGTTCGGTTTCCAGGAATGAAGTGGCGGCAAAACTCCAACATGTTCCCGAACGATGTTGATCCTTGACCCCGGTCGTAGGGATCTCCGTTACGGTTTGAAATTGATAGGTGCTGTCTTGCTCTTTCTCCTGTGCTGATAGGCTTGTAAGAATACTGAGACTGATAAATAAAACAAAGTATTTTTTGATGTTTGTCATGATAAATGATTTTTCTATTGTTGAAGGCAAATTTAGGGAATGATTTTTTTCAACAACATTTTCAGCTAAAAATATGTGAATTCATAGGGTTTTTGTAAGTGTTTAGGTGTTTAAGTGCGTATGTGTTTATGTTATTTTGCTTTATTCTCTTTTGTGAGATGTCGGATTAGGCCTAACACTTTACGCTGAATAACATCTGCTCTGTCTCTGAATTCTTGGGCTCTGCATTCTTTAATCATTTCTAAATTCTCACATCTAGCAATCTTACTCATATTTATCTGATTATGAATAGTTAAACACCAATCTCTTTCTTTAACTTAAACACCTAAGCACCTACACACCTAAACACTTACGGGATTTTATGATTATAATATTAATGCTTTCTAAAGAAGAGCACTGCTGGTAAGTTTGAACGACGGTAGAAATGGATACAAATAGGGTAAAATGATTCTGTGCTTCAAAAATTTCAGGGGAGTTTAACTATCGGCGCAACTTTCAAAACTTTTCCATTGTCGATATTTTAGAATATCCAAAAACTTTCGGCGATAAAATTGGTAAAATTTGTTTTATTTAGTAGTTTTGGAGAATTATTAATTAAAATCTACATTTGTTGTCAAATCGGAATTCGCATAAAAGGAAAATAAAATAATCAAACGTTACTCATATGAAAGGTAGAAATTTACTCTTAAATCTTTTTGTTGTTTTAATGGGGCTTTCAATATCAGTGACTGCCCAGGAAAATAATAATTCAACGGATGATCAAAAGACTTATCTGGAAAAAGCTAGAGCAAATCAACAAACCGGAAATATTGACCCGGCGGATGTGTTGAAGGCGCGTGAGCAAATGAAAAAAATGGATCAAGGCCGTTCCCTCGGCCTTGATTGGCTGGAAATGGGCCCTGACAATTTTGGAGGGCATGTGACAGCAGTACTGATTGACAATCAGGATGAATCCGGTAATACCATTTATGTGGGGGCTTTCACCGGGGGTATATGGAAATCAACAAATGGCGGAGTGATCTGGGAAAAGATCAATCAAGATGAAAAAAACATTTTTGTTTCCGATTTTGCCCAGGATGAAGATGGCACCATTTATGCCGCCACCGGAATGGATGGAGCTTATACCGGTCAGGGTATCTATTATAAATCTCCCAATAACAGCGGTTTTACTCAAATGGGCTCTACTGCGCCGACCTTGGAAGAGGATACATGGTCCTATATTTCCGAAATCGAGCTAACTTCCGATAAGATTTATGCCGCCACTAGTACCGGTTTGATGATTTCTTCCGATGATGGAGATTCCTGGGATCAAGCCGCCACTGAGGAAGGAGCTCTCGAAGGTCGATGCAATGATGTGGCTGTTACAGAAAACGGAACAATTTTCACAGCTATCGAAGGAACATCTTACCGCTCGGAATCCAATACTTCCGGTTTTGTTTCGATTTCGGGCGATGCTGATACCTTGGTTCCCTCCAACATGGTTAAACAGGTGAAATTTGCTGTAACACCACAGAATTCATCCAGGGTATATGCCATGGCTACTGACTATTCAGGGTTCTTGGTAGGTGTTTATATATCTGATGATGAAGGTATTACATGGAGTTTAATTGGTCCCGGCACCGACAGTGATGTGTTTAGCCCCTTTTCGGGAGATGCCGACGAAGCAGCATCAATTGTGGTTTCTCCGAATGACCCGGGAGTCATTTATGTGGGAGGAGTGGCCGTATATCGCGGTGTGGAGCCGAATGATGATGGTTACTACACCTGGGAGCGTGAATTCCAAACATCTCTCGGTGTCAACGACTTCTTCTTCCGCAACTCCAATGAATATATTATGGCAACCAACTTAGGAATATATTCTTTCAACCGCAATGAAATTGAGCCGATAGGCCACAATATTTATCTTAATATATCCAGTTTCAATAGTGTATCGCTAGGTGTCGATAATAAAGTACTTGGCGGAGAAAATCGTTTTGGCATCTTACATTTCCCTATGGAGAATGTTAATACCGATCTCAATGCGAAGGTTATTCAATCCGGGAAAGGAGGCTATGTTGAGCGCTCTATCATAAATCATAATACTATTATATTGAATCTGGAAACAAATTCGGATGCTGTCCAAGGAGGTAGCAATGAAAATATGTACCGGAGTCGTGACATGGGAGAAGCTTTTGCGCAAAATTTCCTTAATTCGGATATTGGCTATAATGGAGCGGAATATGATGAACAACAATTCCTTCAGTTTAAATTATGGGAATCAATGAATAATCAGCAAAGCATGGATTCTGTCTATTTCACTGCCGATAACCAAAGCTATAGTGCAGGGGATGTAGTCAATGTGCGAAGTGAAGCGGAAGATTATCCTTTTGAATATGAATTGGAAAATGATTTGAATCAGGGGGATTCGGTGCAGGTACAGGATATTATTTCCGGCCGTTTATACATTGCTGCAGAAGGAACAAGTAATAGCGAAGTCTGGATGACGCCCGATATCCATAATTATGGGGAGGCATTGGACTGGTATCAGATTGCTGAGTTAGGTGATAATGAGATACCATCAACGGTAGCAGTATCCGAGAATGGGAATTATGCCTATGTTGGTACGGATAAAGGAGCGGTTTATCGCCTCGGTAATCTCCTTGCCGCTCATGATTCGGCTACAGCCAATTACGATTCCGACCAAAGCGTGGTTTCCAACGATCTTGTTCTGGAAGAAGAAGACCGCATGGTGACTTCCATAGCTACCGACCCCAATGATAACAATCATATCGTTATTACCTTAGGTAATTACGGTAACGATAACTATGTTTATGAATCTTTCAACACGCTTGCAGATGAACCGGATTTCTCGAGTATTCAGTACGACCTGCCAAAAGTTCCTGTATATAGCTCTCTTGTAGAAATGCATAATAGCAATCGTGTTCTTATCGGGACTGAAATGGGTGTTTTTGCCCTTGAAGATGATTCATGGACCGTTGAACGGGGTGAAGTGGGTAGTCTCCCTGTGACTCAGATCCGTCAACAGACCAAAGAAACGGAGACCAAAGAAGCCATAAAAGATGTCATTAATGGGGATACTGCTTACCGCGTTTATGAAGGTGTTAAAAACAACGGTATGATTTACATGTCTACCTTTGGACGAGGAATATGGAAATCGGCCAATTACGTTGGTATAGGTGATCAGCCTGAGGGTAGTTCTTCTTCGGTTTCGGCTTTGGATATTTATCCGAATCCGGCCCGGGAAATAGTTTCAATTTCAATGAAGAATAGCCAGGATTGGTTGGATGAGAATTCATACGTTCACATTTATGATATCAATGGACGTTTGGTTTTATCTCAACCCGTTAATGCCGCAGATAGTGAAATGACGGTAAATATTAGTTCTTTGAGTGAAGGGGCTTATATGATGCAAATTTCCAACGACAGGGAAAAAGCATCAAGCAAGTTTTTGATTCAGAGATAGAGAACTTATGGTATTGTCATAGACAATTCTTAGTTATAGTATATAGCCTCCCGGTGCAAGAGACATCGGGAGGTTTTTTTTGGTGATTATTAGCTAAAATAGTTGATTTTTGGTGAAAAATTTTGTTCAATAAAAAGACAAAAAACTGGGGTAGTATAAGAGTTACACATTGATTTACCTAAAGATATCAGGTAAAGAAATTATAATCGAAGGGGGATCGTTAAACACTGATATTAAACTCATAACAGGCACGAAAGGATGCACTTTTTTCGTAAAAGCGTGTATGCTTTTTTAATCGGGCCTGTCAATTTGGTATTCCTCTACTGAACCGTATGCCGGGCATTTTTCTGATGTCCTGCAGGAAGAAAAACTTAGAGCAAGAACGAAAGCTACTGCGAGTGCAATAATAATTCTTTTCATAGAATCCTTTTTGTTTTAAACTACAAATAAGTATTTTTATTGTTGACTACAAATTTATTTTTTTGTTAACGAATAACCAATTTTGTAATTATTTAAATGTCAAAAAAAGAACCCGATATCCCTGAAAGTTGGAAAAACCTGTTAAAACAAGAGTTTCAGTCGGGATATTTTCAACAGCTAATAAATTTTTTGCATTCAGAAAAAAAGCGATATCAAATCTATCCATCAGAAAATGAAATATGGGCAGCTTTTAATACCGTCTCTTTAGATAAAGTAAAAGTCGTTATTCTGGGACAGGATCCCTATCATGGCCCGGGTCAGGCCAACGGTCTTAGTTTTTCTGTAAGGAAGGGTATAGCGGTTCCTCCATCTTTAAAAAATATTTTTAAAGAACTTCATAACGATTTAAGCATTCCTGTGCCTTCTCACGGGGATTTGAGTAAATGGGCCTCCCAGGGTGTCTTTTTGCTTAATACTGTTCTTACCGTCCGTGAACGTCAACCACGTTCGCATCAAAAACAGGGATGGGAGAATTTTACCGATAAAGTCATCCAACTTTTATCGCAACATCGTCATGGGTTGATTTTTCTTTTATGGGGCAGATATGCGCAGAAAAAACAAGAATTGATAGATACTACTGACCATTTTGTATTGCAAGCTCCTCATCCGTCCCCTTATTCCGCAAACAAAGGTTTTTTTGGTTGTCGCCATTTTTCACAAACAAACAAAATCCTGCACGAAATGGGAAGAAAACCCATTGACTGGCAAATTGATGGATGATAATGAGTCGGGACTAAAAAGCCTTAAAACTGTTGATTTTATTATTTTCATTAATCTATCTTTATATTTAAATGATTTTTCGTTAAAATTGCATAATTAATCAATAACTCAACTTTATGAGGAAAACTATATTTTTATTTATTGTCGGAATCCTGTTCGGCGGCATGGCAAAAGCCGGGGGATTCCAGGTAGGTTTGCAGGGCCAGCGGCAAACCGGTATGGGATTGCTGGGTACGGCTTATCTGAAAGGACCAAGTTCTGTGTTTTATAATCCCGGAGCGATGTCTTTTCAGGAGAACCGTTTTAGTACTTCCATAGGCATGAGTCCTATTGTTTCAACGGTTTCTTTTCAGTATGAAGAACCTTCATTATATGAGGCTAAAACCGATAATCCGGTTTCATTGCCATTCAGCTTTTATGGAAGCGGTAAAATCACCGAAAAATTAAGTGCCGGAGTCGGTATATACACGCCTTATGGCAGTTCCACGGTTTGGGGTGATGATTGGCGGGGCCGGCATGTCATCCAGGATATCTCACTGATGTCAATCTATGTTCAACCTACCTTATCTTATCAGATTAGTGAACGTTTTGGTTTTGGTGTAGGTTTTGTCTACGCTTACGGGCAGGTCGAATTAAATAAAGGTTTCCCATTGCAGAATTCAGAGGGTGAAGAAGGAAGCATTAATCTTGATGGGAACACATCAAGTTTTGGCTTTAATGCTGGCTTTTATGCACAACCGGTCGATCGCATGGAAATAGGGGTAACCTACCGTTCGGAAGTGCTCATGGAAGTGGAGAACGGTGATGCTGCTTTTTCGGTGCCCACCTCACTGAAGGAATCTTTTCCCCCCGAAAACAAATTTGATGCTGAGCTACCCCTGCCGGCTTCTGTGAATTTGGGAGCTTCCTATCGGTTTACCGATAAATTCAAACTGGGTGTAGATGTCAACTATGTTTTCTGGAGCTCTTATGAGTCGCTGGATTTTGATTTCGAAGAGAATACGGAATCCCTGGAAGACCTGAGCCAGCCGAAAAACTATGAGAATGGTTTTATCTACCGTATAGGCGGAGAGTATTTTGTGAATGAGATGTGGACGTTTAGAGCCGGATTTTATTACGATTCACCGGTAGCAAATGATGAATATTATGCCCCGGAAACACCGGATGCTGTTAAGCTAGGTTATACCGGCGGATTATCATTTGCTCCGAATGAAAATCTTTCCATTGACGCTTCCATACTTTTTGTTCAGGGGTTGGAAAGAACCGCGGATTACAAGCCCGAGAATTTCGGAGGTACATATAAGTATAATGCTATAGTACCGGGACTGGGAATCAACTATCATTTCTAATATTAAAATTTGAATTATGAAAAGAATATTGACATTATTTATAACAACAACATTCATTTTTGCATGTGAACCGGAGATTGATGATTACGAACCATCGTCGGGCGATGCCGATTTTTCCACTTATGTCGCCTTGGGAAATTCTCTGACTGCCGGTGTTATGAACGGCGAGTTATACCTTAGCGGACAGCAAAACTCTTATCCCTCGATATTGGCTGATAAATTTGCGAATGTCGGCGGAGGGGATTTTAAGCAACCTTTAATGAAAGATGATTACGTTGGAAATCGCCTCGTTCTCGATTCTGTTCATGGCTGTAAGGATACTACTCTTGCACCGGCTCCTGCACAGGAAAATCCCGATCCCCAAAACTTTACAGACATAGCCGGTCAGGGTCCTTTTAATAATATGGGCGTACCGGGAGCGAAATCTTTTCACCTTTTAACTAAAGGCTACGGGCAGGCCAATCCTTATTTTGGCCGTTTTATGTCAGATGCGAACACGACCGTTCTGGCGGATGCAATGAAGGTTAATCCTACTTTTTTCACTATGTGGATAGGCAATAGGGACGTTCTGGGTTATGCTATGGCCGGGGGCGAAGCGAATAGTATCACTGAGCAGCAAATTTATAGCGGAGTGTTAGATTCTTTATTGCAGAAACTTACCTCAGAGGGAGCAAAAGGAGCCATCGCGAACATACCCGATGTTACGGACATCCCATTTTTCAATACCATACCTTACAATGCTTTATCCCTTTCGCAGGAAGAGGCCGGGCAGTTACGCGAAGCTTATCAGCAATACAATCAGGGTGCCCAAGCTGCCGGAGTTGATACGCTGAGTTTCCAGGAAGGAGCTAATGCTTTGGTCATTGAAGATAACAGTGCTCCCTACAACGAAATTGGCGGAATGAGACAAATCAAAGAAAACGAATTGGTATTGCTGGATATACCTTTAGATTCTGTTAAATGCCACGGAATGGGTTCTGAATACCCGGTTCCTGAAGAATATGTCCTGGATGAGGAAGAAATTAGTAAGATTAGCCAGGCAGTTAATGGATATAACCAAACGATAACAGCAATGGCCGATCAGTTCAATCTTGCCAAAGTGGATATGGCAGCCACAATGAAGGAAGCTAAAGAGAGCGGACTTCGTTATGACGGCGTGGGCTATACAACAGAATTTATCTCGGGCAAATTGTTTTCTCTCGATGGAATACATTTAACAGGCCAGGGTTATGCTATTGTGGCCAATAAGTTTATTTCGGCCATTAATGCGCAATATAACGCTGAAATACCAACTGTTTCGGTGACCGAATATTCGGGGATACAGTTTCCATAGAATTTCTGTTGAAAGTTTTTAAAAGAGGTTTGCCGACCTCCGGCAAACCTCTTTCTATTGACTCAAGTTTTTCATCTAAGTTTTTTTGAAAAAAATAGGGTTACCCGATGAAAAAAGGACCCATTATGTTTTACGCCGTCTCAGGAATTCTGAAACTACTGCTTGCATGTGGAACTGGGCAGCCAGAGGCCCGCCCGTACCGAATACCGAAGCTTCGGTATTTGGGCGGGCTGCAAGAATTCCGGGTCAAAACGAAGACGTTTTGACTAACTTCTCTAACGTTGATTATACGGCCTGAAGTTCTGAATCTCGTCATTTTCTCAAATAAAAGCTGAAAGCCCATTACGATAAGCTACGTCTTTGAATAAGTTTTACAATCTTGGCAATGATGAATAAAATGACCAGGGAAAAAATAATAGAAGCCCCGGAAGGAATATCCATTTTATAAGAAACAAACAATCCCGCCAGCGTTCCAATCAAAGCGGTGATCACCGCATAGACCATAATGGTTTTAAACTTTTTAGTGAAAATGTTGGCTGTTGTTTGGGGAATGGTCATCAGGGAGATTACCAAAATAATCCCGATGACTCTTATACTTAGCACAATTGCCAGCCCCACCAAAGCCATGAGGAGATACTTCATAGCACTAACCGGGATGTTGCGGGTTCTTGCATAGGTCTCATCATAGGCAATATAGAGTATAGGTCTGAACATCAGTAAAAAAACCAGGATAATAAGAAGGCTTAGTCCCAGCATAAGCCATGTATCGGTAAGGGATACCGTTAAAATACTTCCGAACAGATAGCTCATCAGGTTGGGAGCATAACCGGGAGTTAGGAAGATGAAAATAATACCCAGCGCCATACCGAAAGACCAGAAAATACCAATCATGGAATCATGACGTATTTCGCTTTTGCGGGAAAAATACTCTATGCCGATAGCTGATAAAACGGCAAAGACAGCCGCTCCCAACAGCGGATTGAAACCCATATAATAACCAATGCCGATACCTCCGAAGGAAGTGTGAGTGATTCCTCCGCTTATGAATACAATGCGTTTGGATACAATATAGGTTCCTATGATACCGCAGGAAATACTAGTGAAAATAGCCGCTAACAACGCATTCTGCATAAAACTGTATTGAAAAGCTTCCAGAAATGGTTCCATAGTTTATTGATGTTTTTTGACAACAGTATGAGGCACATCCCCATGTGCCAGAAGCTGAATCGGACAGTTGTAAGTAGCCAATTGTTGCTCGGTTATCTTATTAGAAGGATGATAATGCAGGGTCTCATTCACGCAGGCAATCGTTTTTACATACGGTGAAATCATTCCTACGTCGTGAGAGACCATGACGATAGCCATAGACCGGTTGAGTTCTCGCAAAATCTCATACAATTCGCCCTCAAACGCATTATCAACAAAAGTGTTGGGTTCATCGAGGATTAAAAGGTTCGGGTCGGAGACCAGTGCCCGGCAAAGAAAGACACGCTGTAGTTGCCCCCCTGATAATTCGCCTATCGGTTTATTTTGCAGGTGGGCTATGCCCATTTGTTCCAGTAGCTCATCCGCCCGCTGCTTTTGCTTACGCGTGTGCTTGAAGATAAGCTTTTTACCGGTCATAGCTCCCGAAAGCACCACGTTTCTGACAGTGATGGGAAATTTCTGATCGATTTCACTATATTGCGGGAGATATCCAATGCCGCTGCTTACGGAAGTATACCGGTGGATTTTTCCATCTGAAGGTTTGAGTAATCCTAAAATGAGTTTGAGAAGGGTGGTCTTTCCCCCACCGTTCGGCCCGATTACTCCGATAAAGTCCTTTTGGTAAATTGAAAGATTGACATCCTTGAGTACTATCTTATTATCGTACCCTGCATACACATGTTCTATATCAACAAGCTTAGTTTCATTCATAATCCTTTGCTTTAAAAGTTTTTACAAGCTTTTGCGTGATGCTTAGCATTGTTTCCGGCCAATTTTCGGCCAGCGGATTGATGGTGACTACTTCGGCATTTATCTCTTTTGCAATTGTTTTGGCACTACTTTGGCCGAATTGTTCCTGTATCAAAACCGCTTTGATATTTTTATGTTTAGCTTCCCGTATGATTTGTTGCATATATGAAGCCGAAGGCTCTTTCCCCTGCACTTGTATGGGTATTTGTTTTAAATTGAACTCCCGGCTATAATAAGCTAAAGCCGGATGATAGATTAGAAAAGATTTTTCCCTGTAGGGTTTTAACATGCTGTGCATTTTTTCCTGCAATTTCCGGACATCCTCTGCGAAAGTTTGAAAGTTCTTTTCAAACTGCCTGGCATTTTCAGGGTCAATTTTTTTTAATGCCTTCGCTATATTGCGTGCCATACCGATAATCATCTCCGGTGATGTCCAAATATGGGGGTCAACCCTTCCGTTTCTTTCTATGAGTTTTAAACCCTCGGATAAGTCAAAGACTTCCATGTTTTTGGAAACATCCCGGATTTTTTCTGTCCATGCTTTTTCAAAGCCGATATGTCCCACCCTGAAATATGCCGGCGAATGACTAAGTTTTTCTAATTGCCGGGGTGTGGGTTCGTATGTCGCCGGGCTTGCCCCCGGCGGTACCAGGACGTTTACCTCATAAGCTTTACCGGCAATTTGCCCGGTAATGTACTTTTGAGGCATTATCGAAACGGTTAACACTTTTTGATCACCCGGTCTTGTCGGGCTTTTACAACATGCCGCGAATATTACGGCAGCTAACAATATATAAAGAAGTCCTTTACGCATTTTTTTAAAAAATTAAAACATAAACAATGTAAAATAAACTGAACAAGGTCAAAATTAATATGCCTGTCAAGCTATAGAGTCTCATCCCTTTACCGGGCTTGTACTTTTGCGGAAAATCCTTTCCGGTTACGGCTTTATGATTTAACAGGGCGACGACGGGTGCTGTGATAAAGGACAATGTGGTAGCCAAATCCACCATAAACGTCATAGTATTTGACAAGTATCCCATTAGGATCAGGGTTCCCAGGATAGTTATTGCCATCCAAATCCAATACAAAGAGTTTTGTTGACCGGAAAGTTTAGGAAAATAATACTTTGTAAGCGGTGTTAAGACACGCGGATAAGCATCCACA
Source organism: Bacteroidales bacterium (assembly GCA_021740175.1). Classification (GTDB taxonomy): domain Bacteria; phylum Bacteroidota; class Bacteroidia; order Bacteroidales; family JAIPAH01; genus JAIPAH01. The sequence goes on along the minus strand of JAIPAH010000029.1, from coordinate 6,605 downwards.
ACGGCCAGGGTGGTGCTGAGCATGGTAGCTATCCCCGCTATGGCTATGATAGGGTAGGTCCATTCCCCTATGGATGAAGTGTACATCCTAATCAGTTGCTCGGAAAAAACCACCCCTTTACCGGATAATTCCTCAGAAGCGCCATACATCACTAAAGCTCCCAGTGTCAAAAAGAAAATAGCTATGAGCGCTGTCCCGATATAGCCTATCTTGAAATCGAGCATTCCGCCTTTCATAGCAATCTTTTCCTTGACAGTTTTGTTTTTGGCTTCCGACCAGAGGCTATGCCATACCGAAATATCGATAGGGGCCGGCATCCAACCGAAAAAGGCAATAAGAAAAAGAATATGACCGCGCCGGGCAAAATCGAAATTTTGTTTCAGAACCTCCTCACTCGCTGTCGGTTCGATAGCTGAAAATACGGCGAAAATGGTGGAAACGGTTAAAATGACCACAATATACTTAACTACCGTGTCAAGCAATTTATATTTGCCGATAATCAATATCGAAGCCGCGACTGCAAGGATTATAGCACTGATATATACCGGGCTGATAGCCAATTTGAAAGCATAGCCTACCAAGCCGGCGGTCACCATTGTAACTGCGGCTACAATAGCGAACATGGTTAAAATTGTAATAGCGGTGAAGACACTAATAGCCCAACTTCCGATTTTTTCATAACCTTTGAGAAGACTTTGACCGGTAGCTCCCGCATATCGCGGGGCAAATTCGAAAAACGGGTACTTCAATACATTGGCGATAAGGAGAAAAATAAGCAAATCAAATCCAAAGTCCGCTCCTGCCCGCGTGGACTGGACAAGATGTGACACCCCTATGGCTGCACTTGCGTATAAAAGCCCGGGCCCAAGTGCTTGTAAAAGTTTCTTTGTTTGCATCGGATTGGTGTTTGTTAAAACAAATGTAGCGTGAATCTTTGGTAAAGCAAAGCCTGCTGCAATGAATTTAGCGGATTTCACTAGTCCTGTGTTTTTTTATATTTGTCCCAAAATTTAGAACAATGCGAAAAATTACTGTTTTATTGCTTAGCGCCTTTATGGCCACCCTCCTGTTTTCGTGCGGAACTCCGGATGACGGACACCAGGACGATATTCTCGGAACCTGGTACACTAAGGGAAAAATCGCAACTATTAAGATTTATAAAGAAGAGGGGGAGTATTACGGGAAGATTACTGACTTGAAGCGCCCAACGAATAGACGAGGGAAAAAGAAACGTGACATCAGAAATCCCGATCCTCAGAAAAAAAACACCCCTCTTATGGGAACGAAGCTGCTGCTTGAGCTGGAATACGACGGGGATAAAGTTTGGGATGAAGGTCGCTATTACGATTATAGAAAGGGGGAAATTCACGATTGCAAGGTGTCCATCAATAAGGACGGTAATCTGCGAATAAACCTGGAAGACAAGGAAGATGATTTGACCTGGAAAAATGAACCGCAATACCTGTGATTAAGTTTCGAGTAATGGGGTATATAAATAAATGTTAACGCGTGCAGATTGTCGGTTAAGTGGTTAGAGTTTTTTTTCCATCTACACAGGGTTCCATTTCATTCAACACCGATGAAAAATGAGTCATTATGTTTAACGCCGAATCAGGATCTCTGAAACTAATGATTGTGTGTGGATGGGCAGCCAGAGGCTGCAAGAATTCCGGGTCAAAACGAAGACGTTTTGACTAACCTCGCTAACGTTGATTATCTGGCCTAAACGTTAGGCGAAGCTTCTTGCTTTAGGGGATGAGCTTTCTCACCATGCTCAATGGCAGAGAAAGTTCATTTTTTCAAATCAACCGATATTTAGAATAGAGCGTGATGTTTTAATGCTCTATTTCTTCACTTCCCCTATTTTATCTTCTACGGATTTAATTTTTCATCCCAGATTTCCCAGGATTTTTCAGCTTGTAACTGCAACATTTCTAACCCGTTTTTGATGGCAGCTCCTTTTTTCTCAGCGGATGCCAAAAAAGAAGTCTTTGGAGGATTATAAATCAAATCGTAGCACAAGTTTTTATGCGTGAGATGTTGATAGGGTATCGGTGGTTTTTTGTCGGTAGCCGGGGGCATTCCAAGGGGTGTGGTGTTGATGATCAAGTGATGCCCATGTATTATCTCTTTGTTCAAATCTTCATAAGCGTACATGCCTGATTTTGGTGATCTGGATACGATATGATAGACGATTCCCGATTGTTTCAAAACCCATGCAACAGCCGCGGAAGCGCCACCGCTTCCCAGGATAAGGGCTTTGATATTATGACGCCCCGCGAGAAAGTGCTTCAGAGATTCCCGGAAACCATAAATATCGGTATTAAAACCTTTCAAGCGCATAGTTTGAGGCTTCCCTGTTATTTTTAAGGTGTTGACCGCTCCCGTTTCGTGAGCTTCTTTGCTTATGTCATCAGCGTATCCGATAACGGATTCTTTAAAGGGAATGGTGACATTAAGCCCTTCCAGGGAGGGATGATTTTGCAATAAACCGGGCAGGAGCTCGATTCGCTCTAAAGGATAAAGCTCATAAGTGGCATCTATATTTTCTTTTTCAAACTTTTTGGAAAAATAATCCGGTGAAAAAGAATGAGTTAAGGGATAGCCTATCAAGCCAAACTGCCTAGTCATATTTTTTTGGTTTTTGCCAGTGCTTCCATTGACAAAATAATTATGATACCAGCCAGAGCAAAGAGTATGGCGAACATTAGCTGGGGATCATTGCCCGTGACAGTTTCGAAATAGGAGGGAAGTACGTTATTCTGCACCAGCGGTTGCGTTTCTCCGTGGCGATCCACAAAAGTCTCTACTGTTTCCTTCCAGGGCCATATTTTAAATAGCGAGCCAATCATAAAACCCGCCAGCGTGGCTATGGTGATGTCATGGAATTTCCTGAGCAGCCAGGAGAGCAGGTTGGCAAAGCTGATAAGTCCGATAAAGGCTCCAATAGCAAAAATCCCTAAGATAACCAGGTTTAAATCATTAATAGCCCCCAGGACAAATTGATATTTCCCCAATAGCAGGAGGATAAAAGCCCCCGAGATTCCGGGCAGTATCATGGCACAAATGGCTAAAGCCCCGGATAGAAAAATAAACCAATAAGCTTCCGTGGTTCGGGCGGGTGTGAGGTTTGTAATCAGATAGGCTGCAACAATGCCTAAAATTAGGGCCAGGATTTTTTTCCAGTTCCAAACGGTTATTTTCCGGGCAACATAAAAGGCCGATGCCAGGATTAGCCCGAAGAAGAATGACCATACAAAGATGGGTTCTTCTTCCAGCCATGTTTCAAGCAGTTGGGCAAGTGAAAAAACGCTGATGAGAATACCGGCGAATACGGCAATCAAAAAGTTCCCGTTTATAGCTTTCCAAAAACTAGCTATCCCCTCGGCGAATATTTTTTTAATCGCATCGGGATTGATGGATTTCAGGGAATTTACCAGTTCTTCGTAAATTTCAGTGATGAAAGCAATTGTTCCACCCGATACTCCGGGCACTACATCGGCACCTCCCATACCCATACCTTTGAGTATGAGGAGTATATAATTTTTCGGTTTTCTTTTGCTCATGCTTTAGCGCGACCTTTTAACCGATGGTGTGTTTAATCAAGTTTGTATTTGTCTACCGTTTCTTCTGAGAGAAATTCAAAGAAAGTATCTCCACGAAGTCCCAGGCGCAATGTTTCCAGGGCGACAATTTCCGACGGCGCAATATTGCCCAGGTTTATCTCGGGCCCAAAATGGCGGATAAACCAAGCTTGCTGGGATTTTTTCGGCGCTTCCCACAGTATTTTGTGGTGGGGTATGTGACTGTGGATTTCGTCAATCAATTGTGTATTGGCGCTACCGTCTTTGCCATAGATGCCCACCGTTCCGCTCTCTCGTGCTTCAGCTATTACCATGCCGGAACCTGCTTCCAGTTCGGTTTTCATCTGGCTGATCCATTCCCTGTTTTCCATTTCAACACCGGCGTTTTTGGAGCCCACTTCGGAAAGGACATAAAACTCCTCGGCCAATTTACTGATATAGTCACACTTTAACTGATGGTCAATTTGGATAGACCCGTCACTCACCTCTACGGTACCAATATCATATTTTTTCATTAATTCCCGGTATTCATCGAACATATTGCGTACCAGGAAGGCTTCAAACAGGGTGCCTCCCATAAAGACGGATATTCCGGATTCGCGGTAGAGATTAATTTTTTCCCTTAACCCGTTAGTTGCTATGGAAGTACCAAAGCCAAGTTTGGCGAAATCAACCAAATGTCCGGCCGAAGCTATCAGATTTCTTGCTTCTTCGACTGCCAGACCTTTATCCATGATCATTGCGATACCCTTCGTACGGGGCTTGCTCTCCCGTTCCGGTAAAAAAGGTAAAGTGTAATTCATACGGAACTCTTTTTTAATATTTATTTTGTTTTTCAATATACGCTTCAATAAGGTTGAGTGCATCCTCGCTTATCCGTAAAGAATCATCGTAGTTCAGGAAATAGTCATAATTTCCGGGATTTATTTTAAGGGCTTTTTCAAGCACGGCCATAGCTTCCTTCTTTTTGCCCAGCAGCATCAGGTAGGCTGAACGTCGGTATTTGAGGGCCTCATCGTCGGGATGCAAGGTTTCTGCTCGCTTCATAGCTTCCGAAGCTTCACGGATTTGTTCGTTGTCCGCTAAAAGATCAGTATACTCAATCCAAATAGCGGGCTGACTTTCATCTATTTGTAGCGTCTTTTCATAGGAGCTGATGGCCCGTTCAGTGTTTCCGGCGCGTGATTCGGTGAAAGCCAGCATCGACCAGAAATCGGAATTATAGGGCTCAAGCTGTACGGCTTTACGAATGTATTTTGTGGCAGCTTCGGGCTTGTTGAGCTCATTTTTCGATATACCTATTCCAATCCATGCATCCGAATGTTTATCATCCAGTTTGAGACATTTCTTATAATATTCAATAGCTTTGGGATATTCCTCAAGGTTAGCGTAATTCTCACCAATCAAGTAGTAGGTGGAAGCATCATGCTTGTCCAGCTTCAATGCTTCTTTATAAGTATGGATGGCTTGTTGGTGTTCTCCCAATGAGCTAAGACTGTGAGCTTTGCTCAAAATCACCGAAAGGAAATGTTCATCAATAGCCAGGGCATATTCATACGACTGGATCGCTTTTTCGTATAGTTCGAGGGAGCTATACAGCATGCCCAGGTTATACCACCCTTCCTTGGAGTAGGGGTATTCATTCAGAAAATCCAGAAAGAAATTGAGTCCTGATTCTTGTTTGCCGATAATTTCATAGCAAAACGAAAGTTCGTACAGCAACCCATAATCATCGACATCTCGCTCCAGAGCAAGCTTGAGGTAATTGATAGCCTGTTCGTATTTACCAAGGTTTTCGTATTCAAAAGCTATGTTGGTATATACCTCAGAACTATTGCTGTCGTCGATTAAAGATTGTTTATAAGCCTCGATAGCCTTTTCAAACTTATTGAGCTGGCTGTAAACAGCTCCTTTAATCATGTAGACTTCTGTATTGTAAGGGTCGATTTTTTCAAGCTCTCCCAGCAGCTGCAGAGCTTCTGTGGTCTTATCGACCGAGATAAGATGCTGGGCTTTTTTAAGAAGAAAAACACTGTGATTCGGATGCTGATTTAAGGCAGCCGTGATAGCGTATTCCGTTTTCTTTTTGTCTGAACGGCTGATATAATAGTCAATAATCTCCTCAAAATCCTCTGCATCAAAAAAGAAATTCTGATCATCTTGAATCATGTTCTCAAAACGACTCACAAGGCTTCCCAGCCTATCCTCATCATCAAATGCGTTGTTATCTTTTTTCATCGCCTTTTTTTTCTCCTATGCATTTGCAAATTTAGTAATTTTATATCTATCTGCCGATTTCACTAAAATAGTTTAATTTTAATTTCATATAACACAATCCAGCTTCTAATTACAAACTTTAGTTATTAACAGTGGTCATTAGAGAAAATTATCTGATAAACAAATTTTTATATAGGAACAAGATTATTTTTTAACATCCCGGCATTTCAAAGAGCGATCAATCAATAATTTCTAAATTTGTGAAGAACAAATTTTTGTCTGTCTATAATGTCATATTATGTGCATTTTCTACCCGCGCAATTCTTTTCCCGATAGCTATCGGGACTGAAGGGGACATCTTCGCTTATGGCGCTTAGATGGGTGGGGGAATTAATAGACAAACACTAAATAATAACACACACATGACGCTTATCAAATCTATTTCCGGTATTCGGGGCACGATTGGAGGAAGACCTTCAGAGAATCTCACCCCGGTTGACATTGTAAAGTTTACGGCAGCTTTTACGGCTTTTATCCGGGAGCAACATCCCGGTAAGCAATATCGTTTTATTGTTGGCCGTGATGCGCGGGTTTCCGGTGATATGGTAAACCATTTAGTAGCCGGTACGCTGATGGGAATGGGTGTAGATGTCATGGATGTGGGCTTATCCACTACACCTACCGTTGAAATGGCCGTCACCGAAATGAAAGCGGACGGAGGAATAATCATAACTGCAAGTCATAATCCCGCCCAATGGAATGCTTTAAAACTTTTGAATCATAAAGGGGAATTTATTTCTGATA
>JAIPAH010000184.1 GCA_021740175.1 Bacteroidales bacterium | reverse complement strand
GTATATAGCCTTTTTCGAAGAGGATCTTTGTGACCTCCTTCTTCAAATTAGATGCAGGAATTTCTACAACCCTGTGGTTGGCCATTATGGCATTCCTTATTCTTGTTAAAAAGTCTGCTATTGGATCTGTATACATCTTATGATTCTGTTGAATTTCGTTCTTACCAACTCGCTTTACGAACTCCTGGAATGAGCCCTTTGAGGGCCATTTCCCTGAAATTAATCCGGGAAACACCAAACTGGCGCATATATCCTTTAGGTCGCCCCGTCATCTTACAACGGTTATGCATCCGAACCGGCGAAGAATTTCTCGGAAGCTTCTGCAATGCTTCCCAATCACCAGCTGCTTTGAGTTCAGCTCGTTTTTTTGCGTATTTTTTCACGAGTCTGGCTCTTTTAGCCTCTCTCGCTTTCATTGACTCTTTTGACATAGATTATGATTCATTTTTAAACGGAAAACCAAATTGTTTCAACAATTCATAACACTCTTTATCGGTTCGGGCTGTGGTAACGAATGTTACATTATACCCGTTTAGCCTGTTAACGTCATCCAGATTGATTTCCGGAAAAATAATCTGTTCAGGGACACCAAAGGTAAAATTCCCGTGCCCATCAAAGCCTTTATCACTTACCCCTGAGAAATCACGAATTCGTGGCATAGCCACTGACGTCAACCTATCAAGGAATTCATACATCCGATTGCCGCGTAAAGTAACCTTCACGCCGATGGGCATTCCCCTTCGCAGTTTAAAACTGGCGATGTCGGTGCGTGAGTAGGTCGGTACGGCCTTTTGTCCTGTGATCGTGGTCAATTCGCTCAGGCCTTTTTCCAGCACTTTTTTATCAGTGATAGCATCGCCCAATCCCTGGTTAATCGTTATTTTAACTAACTTCGGGATAGCCATAACACTCGTAAAACCGAAATCTTCCTTTAACTTCGGTACGATTTCCTCTTTATATTTTTCTTTTAGTCTCGGTACGTAGCTCATTATTTAATATCCTCCCCTGATTTTTTTGAATAACGAACACTTTTTCCGGTATTCTCGTCGATTCGCCTTCCCACACGGGTGGCATTGCCGGAAGCATCCACAATCATAAGATTAGAAAGATGGATAGAGGCTTCCTGTTGTAAGATACCGCCTTTGGGATTTTCCTGGTTGGGTTTGGTATGTTTTTTTACGACATTCACTCCTTCCACTATGGCACGGTTGTTCTTTTTGTCGATTGACAAGACTCTGCCTTGTACTCCCTTTGAAGTCCCTGTAATAACTTTTACGGTATCTCCTTTCCTGATATGTAATTTGGTTCCCATAATTTTTCGAAACTTTTACAGCACTTCAGGTGCCAGTGATACGATTTTCATAAAATTCTTTGCCCGCAATTCTCTTGCAACTGGGCCGAAGATACGGGTTCCGGTCATCTCCCCGGTATCGTTAAGCAGCACGACCGCATTATCGTCAAAACGTATATAAGACCCGTCCTGGCGACGCACCTCTTTATTTGTTCTAACGACGACGGCGCGGGATATGGTGCCTTTTTTTACTGTACCTGCCGGCAGCGCATTTTTAACGCTGACGACCACCATATCACCTATAGATGCATAACGTCTTTTTGTACCGCCCAACACACGAACACATGAAACAGTCTTTGCTCCACTGTTATCGGCCACTGATAGTTTTGATTCTTGTTGTATCATAGTTAAACTATTACTTAGCTCTTTCGATGATTTTAACTAATCTCCAATTTTTTTGCTTACTCAACGGACGGGTTTCCATGATGTCAACTTCATCGCCAACTTTGGCCGTATTGGTCTCATCATGAGCAACAAACTTGGAACGTCTCTTAATATACTTCCCGTATACGTGGTGCTTTTGCTTGCGCAAAACCTCTACAATGATGGTCTTATCCATCTTGTTGCTCACCACCTGCCCTGTTCTTTCTTTACGTAAATTTCGTTCCATTGGATTTACTGATTATTTAATTGTTCCTTTAGTTCCCTTTGCCGCAGCTCGGTCTTCAGCCGGGCAATGATTTTCCTGTATTCCTTGATCTTATGCGGATTCTCCAGTGGCGACACCGCGTGATTAAGCTTTAACTTATTGAGCTGTTTTTGCTGTTCATCCAGGCGCTCGCGGAGCTCGTCATCCGTCAACTCTCTAATTACTTTTTGTTCCATTGTTTTCTCTCACCTTATATTTCGTAATCGGGTCGCACCATAAATTTGACCGGAATCGGAAGCTTTTGGGCAGCAAGTCGTAACGCTTCTTTAGCTACCGGCTCCGGGACATCATCAATTTCAAACAAGATTCGGCCGGGCGTTACCGGAGCCACATGTAATTCGGGAGTCCCTTTTCCTTTACCCATTCGTACCTCAGCGGGTTTTTTGGATATCGGTTTATCGGGAAAGATGCGTATCCATAGGCGTCCTTCACGCTTCATATGACGTGTCAATGCCTGACGTGCCGCTTCGATTTGTCTTCCGGTAATCCAGGTAGAATCGAGGGCTTTTATAGCAAAGGATCCGAATGCAATTTGGTTGCCTCTTTGAGCGTTCCCTTTCATTCGACCTTTTTGTCGCTTTCGATATTTTTCTTTCTTTGGCTGTAACATTATATCCGTTTTTTAATAATAATGATACTTAAAAATTATTTTTTTCTTCCTTTTCGACCACCTTTGCGTCCACCTTTTTTACTTTCACCTGTGGGCACTAATTCAGGTTTGCCGTAGATTTCACCATGACAAATCCAAACCTTCACGCCAATGCGTCCGTAAGTGGTATGGGCTTCATCACGGGCATAATCAATATCAGCTCTAAGTGTGTGCAGGGGGATCCGTCCTTCCTTGTACATCTCATTACGAGCCATTTCAGCTCCTCCCAAGCGTCCGGCGATCAATATTTTTATGCCTTCGGCCCCCATTCGCATCGTGGAGGCCACCGCCGTTTTGGCCGCTCTCCTGAAAGATATTCTGCCCTCAATTTGCTTGGCAATACTATTGGCTACAAGCCGGGTATCCAATTCAGGTCGCTTGATTTCGGATATATTTATTTGTACTTCCTTCTTCGTTAATTTCTTAAGCTCTTCCTTCAGCTTATCCACTTCCTGGCCACCTTTACCGATAATCATTCCCGGGCGGCCGGTATGAATGGTAACGGTCACCAGTTTCAAAGTACGTTCTATGATAATTTTCGATACACTGGCCTTGGATAATCGGGCATGCAAATACTGACGGATCTTTTTATCTTCCACCAGTTTATCCTCGAAGTTTCTGCCGCCATACCAATTGGAGTCCCATCCTTTGATGATACCGAGTCTAAGGCCTATTGGATTTGTTTTTTGTCCCATCTACTATGAATTATTATTTACGTTATTGTCTTTACTGTCCAACTCGATCGTTATATGACTCGAACGTTTCCTAATCCTATTAGCGCGCCCCTGTGCCCGGGGTTGGATACGTTTCAGGATCCGCGCGTTGTCCACTCTAACCAGTTTGACATAAAGGTTGGCCTCTTCCATTCGCGCTCCTTCGTTTTTCACCTGCCAGTTAGATATTGCCGAAAGCAGCAGCTTGTACATGGTACCGGCGGCTGCCTGAGGTGAATGCTTCAGCAATTGCAACGCATATTCTACTCCCTCACCGCGAATCATATCAGCCATAAGCCTCATTTTTCGGGGAGAGGTTGGAAAGTCACGTAACCGTGCGATATAACGGTTCGCATTAGCTTTCTTGCGTTCTTCAGCTTTTTGATGTTTTCTAGCTCCCATTATTTCGTTTCTTTATTTTTTGCCTTTATCTTTAGCACCTGCGTGACCTCTGAAAATACGGGTAGGGGCAAATTCCCCAAGTTTATGACCGACCATATTCTCGGTTATATACACCGGAATAAATTTGTTCCCGTTATGAACCGCAATGGTGAGTCCAACAAAGTCCGGTGAAATTATAGAGGCACGCGACCATGTCTTAATTACACTCTTCTTTTTGGCCTCTTGCATAGCCAAAACCTTTGACTCGAGCTTATAGTAAATATATGGTCCTTTATTCAGTGAACGACTCATATCCGACTAACTTTTAATTATTTACGTTTTTTCTTTCTTCTTTCAATGATATACCGATTGGAATCCTTTTTCGGCTTGCGGGTCTTGTAACCTTTACCAGGTACGGCTTTTCTTGAACGGGGCAGCCCACCTGAGGCATGACCTTCACCACCCCCCATGGGGTGATCGACGGGGTTCATAGAAACCGGGCGTGTTCGCGGACGATTCCCTTTCCAACGACTTCTCCCGGCTTTACCCGAGATCTCTATACTGTGTTCAATATTGGAGACCATACCTATCGTTGCTTTGCAGTTTTTCAGCACCATGCGTGTTTCCCCGGAAGGGAGTTTCAAAATGGCAAACTTCCCTTCTATCGAAAGCAGTTGCGCATGTGATCCTGCGCTGCGAGCCATTTTTGCCCCTTGGCCGGGACGTAACTCAATGCTGTGGAGAATCGTACCGTAAGGTATATCTTTCAAGTATAATGCGTTTCCAACACTGGGCTTGGCTTTTTCACCGCTCAGAAGTTTTTGCCCTACTTTCAAACCGTAAGGAGCTACGATATATCGTTTCTCGCCGTCTTCGTATTCGAGGAGAGCAATACGGGCCGTCCGGTTAGGGTCATATTCTATACTGGATACCGTAGCTGTTACATTATCCTTCTCCCTTTTAAAATCTATCATTCGATATCGACGTTTATGGCCCCCACCTCGGTAACGAATAGTCATTTTACCCTGGCGGTTCCGTCCACCCGATTTATGAATCGGTGCTAGCAAGCTTTTTTCAGGCTTTGAGGTGGTAACCTCGTCAAAAGCACTAATCAGCTTGAAACGTTGACTTGATGTTGTTGGTTTGTATTTCTTTAAAGCCATTTATCTAAATATTGCTGTAAAAATCAATTATTTCACCTTCCTCTAATGACACTATAGCTTTTTTATACGCATTGGAGCGTCCGGTAATAAGCCCGCTTTTGGTGAAGCGGCTGTGATTTTTACCGGTATAGTTCATGGTATTCACTTTCACGACTGTTACATCGTATAAGTCCTCGACAGCTTCTTTAATCTGAAGTTTATTGGCATTGCGGTCCACTACAAACCCATACCTGTGGGGGAATTCATCAGTAATAGCTGTCTGTTTTTCAGTAATTATCGGCTTTATTATTGTGCTCATCGTTCCTTATTTTAAATTATTTGGCTAAGAGCTCTTCAATTTTACCCACCGAACTTTCAACCATTACCAACGTTTTGTTATCTAAAAGATCGTAGGTATTCAGGCTGTCGGCTCTTCTTACTTTGGTTTGATTGATGTTTCGTGATGATAGCGCAAGGTTTCGGTCAATCTCCGGGACAACCAAAGTAATTTTATTCCTATCCATGTTTAAATTCTTAAGGATGTTGTGAAATTCTTTGGTTTTGACCTCATCGAGTTTAAAATCCTCTATCACAATCAATTCACCATCTTTGGCTTTGGCCGATAAAGCGGAACGGCGAGCTAACCGCTTAACTTTTTTGTTCAGGCGGAAGCTATAATCGCGGGGTCTGGGGCCAAAAGCACGCCCACCACCCCGAAATATGGGGGACTTGATGGAGCCGGAACGCGATGTTCCTGTACCTTTTTGTCGTTTAATTTTAGCCGTACTCCCTTTGATTGCGTTACGCTCTTTCGCATTGTGCGTTCCTTGACGCTGATTGGCCATAAATTGTTTGGTATCCATGTAGATAGCATGTTGATTCGGCTCGATACCAAATATCTGGTCGTTAAGCGTAACTTTTTTATCGGTCTTCTGTCCTTGAATGTTATATACTTCTATTTCCATCTTTCTACGATTATATATGATCCTTTTGCGCCAGGCACTGAACCTTTCACAACGATAAGATTTTTTTCAGCGTCGATCTTCAAAATCTGGAGGTTTATCATTTTTATGCGCTTGTTACCGGTACGCCCGGCCATACGCATACCTTTGAAAACCCTGGACGGATCGGAGGAAGCTCCGATAGCTCCGGGTGATCGCTCACGGTCGTGCTGGCCGTGAGTGGCATCGTTAACCCCATGAAAACCGTGTCGCTTCATACCTCCCTGAAAGCCTTTACCTTTAGAGGTACCTATAACATCAACATATTCGCCTTCCACAAAGACATCTGCTTTCACCACTTCACCGAATTCCTTCTGTTCTTCAAAACGTGTGAATTCGGCAAGAGCGTGTTTAGGTGTCACTTTGGCTTTGGCGAAATGCCCCTGCATGGCTTTAGTTGTCTTCTTTTCTCTTTTATCATCATAAGCCAGCTGAATGGCATCATAACCATCGCTTTGCTTGGTTTTGACCTGGGTGACAACACATGGACCAGCTTCTATCACTGTGCATGGCACCTGTGTACCAGAGGCATCATAAATACTGGTCATTCCAACTTTTTTCCCTATTATTCCTGACATTT
>JAIPAH010000183.1 GCA_021740175.1 Bacteroidales bacterium | reverse complement strand
ATACATCATTTTTAGAAAAGTCTCATCTGCACGATCAATATAATTGTGAAGGTCTTCTTTTAATTTATTTGTATCCATGACTTATAAATTTTAACGTAGTACAAATTTAACGAATTATTCCGGAGTTTTGTTATTGAAAGAAGTAAGGGTGGATATGCCGGTCATATAGAGAAATAGGATGCCCTGATGAGCCTGATAAAACCTAATTCGGTAGGGTGGCACAAGTTTAGAAGCGGTTAACTTCCCCATTTTACCAGGCAGAATATTGGCCTTACGAAGATTTCTTTCAATTTTATGCTGCTATTCATGATTTTTAATAAAATCATCCCGGGATTTCTCCCTCTACAAGGCCTTGATGGTTGATTCGGCGTAGCGCCACCTTTTTTATTTTTCCGCCCAGGTCGGGACGGTAATCCTTTTCTACTTTTATATAATTATCGGTATACCCGAATATTTTTCCATTTTGATTGTGATTTTCAAAGAGCACTTTTCTTACTTCGCCCAGGTGTTGCCTGTAGAACATCATGCTTTTCTTTTCAGCCAGCATTTGTAATTGTTGACTCCTTTGTTTTATCTCTTCAGCCGGCACCTGGCCATCCATTCGGGCAGCGGTGGTATGTGGCCTTTTGGAGTACGGGAAAACATGGTAGAAACTGGCATCCAGGTTTTGAAGAAATTCATAGGCCTCCCTGAACTTTTCTTCATCTTCTCCCGGGAAACCGACGATCACATCTACTCCGACAAAAGCGCCGGGAATGTGTTGTTTGATTTGTTTCACTTTATCTCTGAAAAATTCCCGGTTATACCTTCGTTTCATTTTAGCCAGTATGGCATTAGAGCCCGATTGCAGGGGAATGTGAAAATGAGGAAGAAATTTTTCCGATTGGGCTACAAAGCGGATAATGTCCTCATGCAGAAGGTTGGGTTCGATCGAAGCGATGCGGTATCTTTCAATACCCGGAACATTTTCCAGCTGTTTGATCAAATCCGGAAATGTTGCCCCGTCGGATTTACCGAAATCTCCTATATTTATTCCTGTGAGAATGATTTCTTTTACCCCGGATTCTGCAATGATGCGGGCTTCCTCCACCAGGTTTTCTATACTTTGATTCCGGCTTTTTCCGCGCGCCAATGGAATGGTGCAATAAGTACATGCGTAGTCGCAACCGTCCTGCACCTTGAGAAACGAGCGGGTACGGTCACCCAGGGAATAGGAGGGATAGTATTCTACCAGCTCATTCGGGTCGGAAGTGTGGATTTCAGGTTCTTCTTTTTTCCTGTATTGGTTGAGATAATCCAGGATATTGAATTTTTCCTTGTTACCGAGCACAAGATCTACTCCCTCTATTCCCGTAATTTTTTCAGAATACAGTTGAGCATAACAACCAACCACAACGATTTTGGCTTCCGGATTCCGATTCCTTGCTTTCTTAATATCCTTTTTGCTTTGTTTATCTGCATTGCCGGTTACCGTACAGGTGTTAATCACATAAATATCCGCCTTTTCATTGAACTTCACCTGTTCATAACCCTGTTCCCGGAATTTTCCAGCCAGGGTGGATGTTTCGGCGAAGTTCATCGGGCATCCCCGCGTATGTAAAGCCACCTTCATTGCCATTGAAATTTTTTAATTGATTGGTTTCAAAATTAATAAAAGGTTTATGGGGTAAGGATAACCATTATTTTATAATAATAGCGCTGCCGAAGACTTTTTGCCAATATCCGGGAATCCAGGGGTAGCTTTTGCACATAGAAGTAAGGCAATATTATAGCCTTCTCGACATTTTATGATTTGCTTTACTGAATTTTGTTCAACTGCTGTGTTCATTTTTAGAGGTTTATGATCACAATACTTAGCTATGAACCGATAGAAATAGAAAATCATAAAGCCAGATTAATATTTTTTTTAATTTTGCGTTAAACCGTTAAGTAACCTTAATTATGAAAAATGTAATTCTTTCAATTGTAGGAGCATCATTAGCAATTGGCTTGTTATTAACAATTCAGTCCTGTGATAAAGAGGACGACACCATCAATGAATTTACGAATCATGCACCCACTTGTGAGATAATCAACCCATCACCCGGGGAAGAGTTTCCCAGAGGGGATATTGTTAACATATTTGTGGAGGCAGAAGATGAGGATGGCAACCTTAAAGAAGTCCGCTTTTATATTGATAGTGTAGAGATAGGAAGTACCGTTAGTGATAGTTTACCTTATACATACAAATGGGAGACTGCTGAGTTCTCGAAGGGGGAACATACAATCAAGGCAGTTGCCAACGACGAAGAACAAGCGGAAACAGAATATTCCGTGGATGTAACTGTTGTAAGTGAGGATGCTCTTGTAGCAGCTTTCAGTGCCAATCATATATCAGTTGAGAAAGGCGACAGTATTCAGTTTACAGATGAGTCTTCAGGCAATCCCACAGCTTGGGAATGGGATTTCGGCGATGGCAGCACCAGCACCGAACAGCATCCTTCACATACGTATTCTTCAAAAGGGACTTATGATGTAACGTTAACAGTAACGGATGATCAAGGTTCCGCCAATGAAACGAAGACCGAATATGTTAGCGTTTTAGACTTTGAATGGGTCAATGTTGAAGGCGGGACTTTTGAAATGGGACAACCAGACCCTAATATTGGGGATGAGGGTGAATCTGATGATGAGCAACCCGTCCATACAGTTTCACTAAACAACTTTGAAATTAGCAAATACGAAATCACCAATGACCAGTATGCTGCCTTTTTGAATGATATAGATTGCAAATATGATGGCACATATAACAAGGTTGAATACATAGATATCGAGGCTACTAATTGCCAAATAAACTATAGGGGTGGAGAGTTTTTTGTAGAAAGTGGAAAGGAAAACTACCCTGTAATTATGGTTACTTGGTATGGGGCTCGCGCCTTTGCCCAATGGGCTGGAGGAAGGTTGCCCACGGAAGCGGAATGGGAATTTGCCGCCCGGGGAGGTAACCAAGGTCAAGGCTTTACCTACAGTGGCAGTGATAATTTGGATGAAGTGGGTTGGTATCTTGATAATGGCCAAGGCCACACCCACGAAGTGGGCCAGAAGCAAGCCAATGAATTGGAAATATATGACATGAGCGGGAACGTATATGAGTGGTGCCATGACTGGTATGATGAAGACTATTACAGCAACAGCCCGGAGGACAATCCACAGGGAGCCTCATCAGGGGATAGACGTATTATCCGCGGCGGTTCCTGGGGGCTCAATAACCACTATTGCCGTGTTACCAACCGAAACAAACTCCTTCCCGGTAGTGTTGGCAATAACAATGGCTTCCGTATTGCTCGTTAGTCTAAGTTTCGATTTGATGAACTTTAGTTTTTTACCACCTCACCCTGTAAAATATCGCAGTTAAACTACAGATTTATTTTACAGGGTGAATATTTCAAGAAGGGCAAAAGCCCTTCTTTTTTTTAGCTTGTTAGAATAGTTCGGATAAGCTGTAAGTTGATTTTGCAGGGAATGCTTTATGTGCGAAAGATTGTAAGTTGAAAGCATATTACTTATTTTCTAAAAGTAAAATATCTATGGATTTTTCATTCAAAAAAGTGGTCCAATAAAACATCATTTTCTCTGAACTTTTCTTTGTTATTTCTGTAGAAGGCTTCGATGGTATTTATGCCGATGCCGAAAGTAACCCCGTATTTTATCCGTTTATCCTGGTTAACATAGGTTGGATCGGTATAGATGCTTTTCGGGTCGTAGGTTTTTTCGTGTCGCTGAAATTCAGGTACAAGGATATTTTTCTTCGTTAAGGCCGATGAAGTTACGATGCCTGCCAGCTTGAAACATCGGCAATCGGGTGAGAGGATGAAAAAAGGGGCTCCGCTGTATCCTTTGTTAAAAGGCGCATCAATCAGGACTTTGCTGGTTTTTTCCGATAAGGGTTTGCTCAGTAATCCTCGCGTTACCATGGAATAACCGGAGGGAAAGCCCGAGACAAATACTTCGGTACCGGTACGGAGGGCCTTCTCTGAAGCCATATTAACCTGGGTTTGTTGCCCGCGGGTTGCAGCGTTCGTTTCTGTGTTCCCCGCAATGTAAGCAATATCCTGTTTTTTATTATAAGCCACAAGCTCGACAGCCGTCGATTCCATGTGTTTTTTTACGATATGTTTTTGCCCGGTTTTGACGGAGAGTTGCGCAATAAAAGGCGTCCGGGTTCCATCATCCCGGTAGTAATAGTCGAAAACAGTATCCGCGTAATTAAAAACATGATACGAGGCAAGGAAAACTTGCTTTTTATCATCCCCGTGGATAAGTGTAGCCGTGCCTCTTGTCGTTTCCGTACTTGTATTGGTGGGATAATTTGACTCATCAATAGCTCCCAGGTTTTCTTTCCGCACCTGGGAATCGGATGGGAACGTGAAAGTTTCGTAATCGGCAGCAGAATAAACCTTAAAAATGTTCTTGTTTATCGTGGAAAACCCATCCCGGATCATCTTCTTGTATTCAAAATAATCCGGCCTTGTACTTTGTTTGCGGGATGTTGTACATGAGAGAAGCAAACCGCTGATTATCACAAAAAAAACCCCGCCTTTAACAATACGATTGAAATTCAACATCTCCTTTTTTGTTTTATAAAAATAACAAAAAAAGGGCCGGATTAGTTCCGGCCCTTATGAAGTCCTTAAGAAAATGTATCCCTTTAATCGCCAGATGGGACGACAAATTCTTCGCCATCACGGATAAAGGTATTATCCACCAATTCGAACTGGGGTGGATCGCCGGCCGAAGTGCAAAGCATATCAGCTTTCCACGTGCTGCGGCTCAAGTTATTATTGTAACTTTCAAAAGTTACAATATAATGTACATCTACACCACTCACTTCAGGTACCGCATCGGGGTATTTGTTTTGTAGCAGTAACTTCATGGCCACTACTAAGCGCTGAATTATCAGGTCTTTAAGCTCTTCATCACTATAACTGCCATATTCATCCGGATAATCATCCTGACGGGGTTGCAGACGCAGGTCGAAATTGGAATAGTAGGCAGATGCGCCTGTATAGAATTCGCCGGTACCATATTCATCGAGAAACTCTTTTCCAAACTTTTTTTCTACGGCATCAACCACAATTTGGTAATCGGAAGATGTCATGGTGAATCTTACTGTCGGGTCGAAGACCCATTTACCTTTGCTACGAACAAATTGACTTGTGCGGGTTTCCATATTTTCAAAATGTGTCCACCCCGTGCTATCATAGTGATATTCCTGGGAGCGTATTTCAAATGGGTTACTATCGTCCCCAGTGAAGAATTCAAAAATGACATACCTTTTATCTCCTTGAGAAGCATAGGGATATTTTAGACCGAGAAAAGTCGGCAGGTATTCCTCCGGAGGGATGTCACTCGTAAAATTGTCGTAATCCCCGGGAGGCCCCATCGAATCATAATCCTTTTCTTTTAAGGTATAGGTGTCTTCTACTTTATTCCATTCTCCTTCATTATAGTCATAAAAACTTATACGCGTCTCGGTTGTCGACCCGTCAAAGTAGTTGTATTTAACCTCAAGCGTAATGCTTTCTTCAGGCGTTGGATATCTTTCTACTAGGTAATCCGGGATATTATCCTCTGGCGGATTGTCACTATAGAAATATTGATTATTGGAAATTGAGTCGTCCGCAAACCATTCATAATCCCGATTATTAAATTCAAAGGTCTTTTCACCCAGATAATAATCATAGGTAACAATAGCTTTCGATCCTTTTCCGTATTCAGGGTATCTGTCATTAAGCAACAAAGGCACATGATCTGCTGCCGGCGCTTGTTCACTAAAGTAATTATTGTTATCAATAATATCCCCGGCAGTGGTATCTTCGATTTGATAAAGCATTTCGCTAATTTCGCTATAATCAGTACCCTCAAGGGCTATCTCTATTTTTTTGGTATAGGGCTCTGCTGCCTTATCCAGATCATCGTAGATTTCATCATTGGGATTACATCCCGTAAGGAAAACTCCGATAAGTACTGCGACATAAATTATCTTTTTTAAATGTATCATGATATTCAGGTTTTAGTAATTGATTAAAAATTAATTTTCAGAGTGGCTCTCCATGTTCTTCCAAAACCATAGAAAACCGGGGATGTATGCACATCGTGGTCATCCCCGTCAATAGCATCGGATATATATTCCGTATCAAGGAGATTATCAACGTTTCCGATCAATTTTGCATCCAAATCAGCAATTTTGAAATCATAGCTCATTCTTGTGTCAAGCAGCTGGTAAGACGGCATTTCCCATGGGTCAATACCTTCTTCACTTTTAACTGTTCTGTTAGTCACATCGAATTGGGCGTAAACGTCGGCATAATGTTTAAAGGTAGCTCCTATTGAAAAATCACGGAACACTTCATAATCAGCCGTTAATGAAGCTGTCGTTTGTGCAGCATCCCCTACTTTAAGGTCTTTAGCATAAATGGTAGCCTCACCGACAAATTCTTGGT
>JAIPAH010000182.1 GCA_021740175.1 Bacteroidales bacterium | reverse complement strand
AGCAACAAGACCACGGCAGCGGCTCAACAAAAAAGTAAGAAAAAAACCACTTTCACAGCCTCCAATTTTAAGGCCGGTAAAATTCTTTTTACGGGTAAAACCCGTTTTTTCAACAAAGGGCCTTCCTGTATTTCGTGCCATACCATTTCGACACAACAAAACTTCACCGGAGGCAATATCGCCAAAGACCTTGCAAATAGCTATAAAAAATTAGGGGAAAACGGGTTAAAGGCCTTATTGAAAAATCCCTCCTTTCCTGTAATGAAAGCAGCCTATCAGAACAAACCCTTATTGGAAGCCGAAATACACAACCTTACGGCCTATTTAAAAAAGGTTTCTGCAACACAGCAAACCAAACAAAAGCCGGCCTTAAGCATCACTTACAAACTCATATTGGCAGGAATTGCCGGCACGGGGTTACTTATTTTTATTATTTCGCTGATATGGCGAAAACGAAAACGCCGGGGAGTCCATGACAAACTATTTAACCGACAGTTAAAGACCATCTAAAAACAAAAAAATTTATAGACCATGAGCTGGATCGAAGACCTTATATCACCCAAAACCCGTAAATGGGAAGAGTTTTACCGCAACCGTTTTCAGCACGACCGCGTATACAGAAGCACTCACGGGGTAAACTGCACCGGCGGTTGCTCCTGGAAGATACATGTGAAAGACGGTATTGTTGTTTGGGAAACACAACAACTGGATTATCCACTACTTGAAGAGAACCTACCTCCCTATGAACCAAGGGGCTGCCAAAGAGGTATTTCCTTCTCCTGGTACTTGTATAGTCCGCTACGTATCAAATACCCCTTGGTCCGCGGCAAACTCCTTGATGCCTACCGTGAGAAGAAAAAAGAAACCGGTGACCCCGTCTCAGCGTGGAAAAGCCTTCAGGAGGATATGGAAAAACGCAGAGAGTATCAACAAGCCCGTGGCAAAGGAGGTTTCAGAAGGGCAAGCTGGGAGGAACTATTGGAAATCATTGCCGCTTCCAACATCTACACGGCCCGAAAATACGGCCCCGACCGCGTTATCGGCTTCTCCCCTATTCCGGCTATGTCGATGCTTAGCTATGCGGCAGGCAGTCGTTTCCTGCAACTCTTTGGCGGGGTAAACCTCAGCTTCTATGACTGGTATTGCGACCTGCCTAATGCATCGCCCGAAGTGTGGGGTGAACAAACCGACGTAGCAGAAAGCGCCGATTGGTACAACTCTAAATTCATTGCTGTTATGGGCTCTAACCTGAATATGACCCGAACACCCGACACCCATTTCTTTGCCGAAGCGCGGCACAATGGAACCAAAACAGTCGTGTTCTCTCCCGACTTCAGCCAGGTGGCTAAATATTCCGACCAGTGGGTGCCTTTGCATGCCGGTAGTGACGGGGCTTTCTGGATGGGCGTGACGCATGTCATCCTCCGGGAATTTCATCATAAAAAACAAGTCCCTTATTTCATCAATTATACCAAACAATACACCGACAGTCCCTACCTGGTAGAGTTAACAGAGCAGGAGGAAAAACTAAAGCCCGGAAAATTAGTCCGTGCCAACCGTCTGGAAGCCTTTCAGGATATCGCCAATGGAGAATGGAAGTTCCTGAATATTGATGAAAATTCCGGAACACCGGTCGTGCCCAAAGGAAATATTGGTCACCGTTGGGACAAGGAACAGGGCAACTGGAACCTGAAGCTGGAAGATGCTGTAAATCATCAACCTTACGATCCGGTGCTGTCATTGCTCGGAAATGAAGATGAGGTGGTTCAGGTAGAGTTCAACGATTTTGGGTTGGATAACAGCAGGTCAAGAGGTGTACCGGCCCGGAAAATGACTACAGCAGATGGCTCATCTATTTATGTGGCTACCGTGTATGACATCATGATGGCGCAATACGGCATTAACCGGGGACTGGAAGGCGATTATCCCACCGATCAAGGATATTACGACCGGGATGCCGCTTTTACCCCTGCCTGGCAGGAAATTTTTACCGGCACGGATGCTGATACGGTTATACAGTTTGCCCGCGAATGGGCAGCCACTGCAGAAGCTTCTAACGGGAAGTGCTCCATCATTATCGGTGCCGGCGTTAACCACTGGTATCAAAATAACCTGATGTACCGTGCAGGTATTATGTCGCTTATGCTATGCGGTTGCGTAGGGGTCAATGGTGGCGGACTAAACCACTATGTAGGACAGGAAAAACTGGCGCCTACCGATTCATGGGGAACCATTGCCTTTGCGAAAGACTGGATGGATGCAGCGCGGCTGCAACAGGCGCCTATTTGGCATTATATTAACACTTCCCAATACCGGTACGACGGTTTTTCCTCCGAATACAATATCGCACCGGAAAATGAATTTACTAACAGCCACAATGCAGACCTTATCCTGAAATCGATTCGCATGGGGTGGATGCCATACTATCCGCAATTCAACAAAAACCCGCTGGACCTTTGCAACGAAGCAGTAGAAAACGGAGCTTCATCGAATGAGGAGATAAAAGCATATATTGTTGATCAGCTTACATCAGGGGAGATTGAGTATGCCGCCGCCGACCCGGAAGCGGAAGAAAATCACCCAAGAGTCTGGTACATCTGGCGTGGCAATGCCATTTCTGGAAGTATGAAAGGTCATGAGTACCTTTTGAAGCATTACCTGGGCACCCACTCCAACGCCATAGCTCCCGACAGGGAGGAACAAAAAACCGAAGAAGTGAAATGGCACGATGTGGCGGCTACAGGAAAGATGGACCTGGTGGTGGATTTGAATTTCCGTATGGACTCTTCCGCCCTCTACTCGGATATCGTTCTTCCGGCGGCTTCGTGGTACGAAAAGGATGATCTCAACAGCACCGATATGCACTCGTTTATCCATCCTTTAACGGCAGCTATTGCCCCGGTATGGGAGTCGAAATCTGACTGGGACATTTTTAAGCATATCGCCCGGAAAACTTCGCAATTAGCTAAAGACCATTTTCCAGAACCGGTGAGGGATATAGTAGCGGCCCCGCTGGCGCATGACACGCCGGATGAAATCGCCCAGCCCGAAGTAAAAGACTGGGCTAAAGGGGAATGTGAAGCGATTCCCGGAAAAACCATGCACAAATTGAAAATCGTGGAGCGCGATTACAGCCGCCTTTATGAGCGTTTTATCAGCCTTGGGGATAAAGTAAAGGCGAATGGTTTGGGGGCTCACGGCAATTCCTATCATTGTGATGATGTGTATGAGGAGATTATTGATTCTGCACATTTCCTAAAAGAAAAAATTGATGGTAAACAGTACCCGTCACTTAAAGAAGCCCAATCGGCGGCCAATGTCGTCCTCAGGCTGTCATCGCTTACCAATGGAGAGCTTGCCATGCGGGCATACCGGAACGCCGAAAAGAAAACCGGGTTAAAATTAACTGATATCGCTGAAGGAAGTACCAATGTGCGCATCAGTTTTCACGATCTGAAATCACATCCCCACCGCTATAACAATTCACCGGTATGGTCGGGACTGATGAATGGCGGCCGGGCCTATTCGGCATACACTTACAACGTAGAACGCCTGGTGCCCTGGCGCACCCTCACCGGACGACAGCACAGCTACCTCGACCATTCGTTTTACCTGGCTTACGGAGAAAATATGCCCACCTATAAACCCTCCCCGAAATGGAAGCTTTATGGCGATCTTAGGGAAACCCTGAAAAATGGAGAAGCAAAAGTACTGAACTGCCTGACACCGCACGGTAAATGGCATATTCACTCTACCTATATGGACAATATCCGCATGCTTACCCTGTCAAGAGGCATAGAGCCTTGCTGGCTGAGCGAAGCAGATGCCGCCAGGCTGGATATCAAAGATAACGACTGGGTGGAAGTGTATAACGATCACGGGGTATTCAGCACCCGGGCTGTGGTAAGCAACCGTATCCCAAAAGGTGTATGCATTGTTTACCATGCCTCGGAACGAACCATCAGTGTACCTAAATCGCAGGTCAGGAACGGAAAACGGGCCGGAGGAAACAACAGCTTTACAAGGATACACCTCAAACCCAACCTGCTGGCAGGGGGATATGGGCAGTTCTCATATCATTTTAACTACTGGGGACCTACCGCCCCGAACCGCGATACGCATGTGATTGTGAAAAAAATGACCAAAGTTGAGTTTTAATAAAAAATAAGACTATGAACGTACGATCACAAATATCGATGGTATTTCATCTGGACAAATGTATCGGTTGTCATACCTGCTCCATCGCCTGCAAGAACATCTGGACCGACCGCAAAGGGGCGGAATACATGTGGTGGAATAATGTAGAGACCAAGCCCGGCACAGGCTACCCTACCAAATGGGAAGACCAGGAAATCTATCAGGGCGGCTGGGAACAGAAAAAGCTCAAGCTAAAACTTAAAGGCACAAGCAAATCAAAAGGGCTTGGCAATATCTTTCATAATCCGCACCTACCCAAAATTGATGACTATTATGAGCCCTTCACCTATAAATATTCCAATCTAAGTAACGCCCCCGATCAGGAGGATCAGCCCACGGCCAGGCCTGTCTCCCAAATTACAGGAAAAAACATGGACATCAAGATGGGACCCAATTGGGATGATGACCTGAGTGGGTCAACGGATTTTGCCCGTCAGGATATCAACCTGGAAAACCTGACCCCGGCCGAAAAAGAGGCTATGTTCCAGTTAGAACAGATGGCTTTCTTTTACCTGCCGCGAATTTGTAATCACTGCCTCAATCCCGCCTGCGTGGCTTCCTGCCCTTCCGGGGCTATCTATAAAAGAGGCGAAGACGGCATTGTGCTCATCAACCAGGATAAATGCCGGGCCTGGCGGATGTGCGTAACAGCGTGTCCCTATAAGAAGGCCTATTTCAACTGGAACACCGGCAAATCTGAAAAATGTATTCTGTGTTTTCCACGACTCGAATCGGGGCAGGCTCCGGCTTGCATGCACTCGTGCGTGGGACGGATACGTTACCTCGGGACGGTACTTTACGATGCCGACCGTATCCACGACGCGGCCAACAGCAGCGAGGAACAACTGATCGATAACCAGTACGATATGCTACTAAATCCCTTTAACGAAGAGGTGATCAGCGAAGCTAAGAAAAATGGCATTCCCGACTCTACCATCGAAGCCGCTCAAAAGTCGCCGGTTTACAAATGGGTGAAAGAGTGGGGTCTGGCTCTCCCGCTGCATGCCGAATACCGCACCCTGCCCATGCTTTTTTATGTGCCGCCGCTGTTGCCGGTAATGGCCTCTTTGAGCAGTCGCGACAATCAACAGCAAAGCGATAAGATTCATAAAAAAGGAAAGACATGGAATGTCGACTGGATATACGATACAAGCACGGAGGAATTGTGGAGCAGTATCCGGCAGGCCCGTTTTCCGGTGAAATACCTGGCGAGCCTCTTCAGCAATGGCGATGAAGAACGAATCACCAAAATTATTGAAAAATTAATGGCGGTACGAATTCACCGGCGCCGGGTAACCGTAGGGGATGTCACTGACGACAAAGCGGAATCAGCCTTGCAAAAAGCCGGACTGACAGCGGATGAAGCGGATGCCATCTACCGGCTAACATCATTGGCTCCGTTTGACGAACGCTTTGTGATTCCTCCGATGCATCGCGAAGAAGCTATTGAGATGATGGAAGATACCGGGGAATACAAGGGAGCCAGCGGCTTTGGATTCAGGAAAGAACCTAAGCGAGGAAGTTGAAACCAATCAAAACAAAGTAACAATGAGCAAAACATCAGCAAACAATCATCTCATCAATCGATATGAACTATTCGCCACCCTGCTCGAATATCCGGGGGCGGGCATAGTATCCACCATCGGAAGGCTACAGGAAGAATTATCAGAAGCATATCCAAAGCCAGCGGAGGATTTGCAAACTTTTGCAGATGCTTTCAAGGAGCTGGCATTACAACAGCAGGAAGAGCTGTACATACACACTTTCGATGTACAAGCTTTTACTACGATGGATGTGGGGTATGTCTTGTTTGGGGAAGACTACAAGCGCGGGAAGCTTCTTGTAAATCTCAACCGGGAGCACCGCCATGCCGGCGTGGATTGCAAAGGACAGCTGGCCGACTATCTGCCCAACATCCTCAGGCTGATAAGCCGCATGGAGAATGAAACCCTGAAAGCTGAATTAGTGCACCGGATTGTGATTCCCGCGTTGCATAAAATCCGGCAGGATTTTCATCCGGAAAAGATTCAAAAGAAGCAGAAGCTCTACAAAAAGCACCAGAAAACCCTGCTGGATGACCCGGTAAAAAGACCTTTGCTCTATTCAGTGGTTTTTGATGTGCTGACCATAGTTCTGCAAAGTGATTTCCGGGATGCAATGCAACCCCAGGGTATTCCTGGGGAAGACTATGCAAAAGATATCCATAATGAAATGAAAAACCAATAAACCAGAGAATCATGAATTTTTTAAACACTTTTCTGTTTGTCGTACTGCCTTACATGGCTGTATTCGTTTTTTTGGTTGGAACTATCT
>JAIPAH010000181.1 GCA_021740175.1 Bacteroidales bacterium | reverse complement strand
ATTTCAGTTTCAGGTCATTAAAAATCTTCATAACAATACCGTTTTTGTTTCCCTGCAATTTACGAAAAACATTTTTTTGATATATGGGTTTACTCTATTAGTTTTCAACATCTTATTGTTTATAGACGGACACTAATTAGTTGCGGTTTTTTAATTTACCTCAGGGGACGCCAAAGGGGACGGATTTGTATGATTATTTCTCTCTAATAAAATTCTTTTCCAATTTTTTGTTTGATATTATTTAAATTATTGAACTTTAGACAAATAAAATCATTGCTGAATAGTTATAACCTTAGCAGAATGGATATCGTGATCTACAAAGTCATTATCGTCAGTGACTATTTTAAAGCTATTGTTAGTAGCTAATTCTAAAATATAACTGTCATTAAAATCTATAAAGCTCAATCTTTCAAGTACATTATCCAGGTTAATTGCATTGAAATCATCAGGATATTTTTCAGTAATTTTAAGTATTCTATTTAAATAAGAAGTCACTTCTTCAGCGCTTTCCTTGTAGGAATCTGAGCCAACATAGTCTTTTTTGTATTTAGCTTCAAGGTATCCATTTTCCTCTTGCCATCTTTGGAAAGTGAATCTGAGATAGCTATTAGCAAATTCAGAAAGGATCATGCTATTTGTAACTATCGTAGCACTTGCAGTTTGAATTTCCTTTAAAAAATTAGAAAAAATCTGCTGTTTACTCTTATTGTAGTTTGATAATGCTCCATAAATATGTATCCATACATTATTATCGAAGAAAAAAACATCTGAGCTTTTGGGGTTGTAATTTTGAATATTTTGTTTATTTTGAATTTTTTTTTAAATTGACACCCAATTTCCGGAACCCGGATTTGCTCTGATTTTTTTAGTGGTTTAAAAAAGATTCTTAACCTAAACGCTACCTGATATGAATATGCAAAACTACATTAATCAACTAATCGAAGAGATGAGGGAAGCTGCCAAACAAGCTCCTCCCCAAAAAACACTCGATGACGTCAAAACCCCCGAAGAATTTGAAGAATGCATGGAATTTGGCCATACCGGTCGGAATATGGAAGAAAAAACCAAAACCCTGGCTCAGCTTTTCGGAATTCCTTCCAGCCATCTTCCTGCTGTTGAGCAACTTTCAGGCAAACAAATCAAAACGCTAATCGAAGAAATAGAAAAACTGTGGACGGCCTACCATCTTATCCCCGAGGTTCCCGAAAAAGCCCCGGACGAGCTGCATTACAATGCCCTCAGAAACGAATGGGACGAAGAAATTGTCTATGTCCCTTATGGAGCTTGGCACATGGATTTTTGCGACGGGAACTGCGAAGAATGCCAATTTCTTGAATATTGTGACACCGGAAAAGAAATCTTATCGAAGGATAGGGATACTAACGAAAACGAACCTCCAACGGCAGAGGAACTCTTCCCCAGGTATCCCAATGAGGAGAACTTCATTCCGGGCATATACAACTACTGTAACCGATGGTGTGAGAAATGCAAATTTACCGATCGTTGCCGTCTTTATGCCGATGAGGAAGCAATGGGACTACACGATGAAGAACAAAAGCCTGGGAGAGAGGATTTGGCAGAACAGCTGAAAAATTCCTTTAATAAAACTTTTCAAATGATCGAGTACATAGCCAAAGACATGGGCGTCGACCTGGAAGAGCCGGATGAAGATATGCTGAAAAAAGAAAAAGAAAAGGATACCAGGGCAAAAGAAGAGCTATTGATGTCGAAAGCTCAAAGCTATACCAAAAACGTCAGCATTTGGTTTACCGAAAATGTGGATAATACCTGTTTGTCTGAAAAAAATGGTTGCCTGAGCAATCCCGAAATTATTGAAGCTTTTGAGGTAATCAATTGGTATCATATCATGATTTCGGCCAAAATTTTTAGAGCAGTAAGAGGTGCTATGGAATCGGAGGATGAACATCGTATGCATGATGCCAATGGCTCGGCCAAAATGGTGCTGGAGGGCTTGAAAGAATCCAGGAAAGCATGGGAGAGTATCATCAGTAAGCTCCCGGAATTTGAAAACGACGGCCTTGATTTTATCAATCAATTGATAGACATAGAGCATGGTGTTCTCAAAAAGTTTCCCGAAGCTCCCGGTTTTATCCGGCCGGGGATTGATGAATTAAAAACCGATGAATAAGAAAAAACGTTTGATTAGTCTTCTTAATCACTATCAGTATTAAAATAATTGGCTTTCATCCCTTTTACACCGGGTTCCCTTAAACAATCTTCCTGCCTGAGTAGGAGGAAATTGTTTTAGTTGCTCCTGGCTCATTACGGTTTTTGCTGAAGAAATAAAAGCGTTTCCAGGTTATATCCACCGAAGGCAAAGTAAGCAACATGTTCCCGCATCAATTGTTATGTATTTGTATGGAAACAAAGAAAAAGAACGCACTGGTTGCCGGAGCAACGGGCTCTACGGGGCGACATCTTGTACGGCAACTTAATTTATCTCCGCATTATGATAATGTGATTGTCGTCCATCGCCGACCTACCGGCTTTGCCGATCTGAATAAAGTAACTGAAATTGTTCTTGATTTTAACGATATCGAAAAGCAACTCAACACCGGGGTGCAGGTGCACGATGTGTTTTGTGCCCTGGGTACGACGATGAAAAAGGCCGGTTCGAAAGAGCAATTCAGTAAAGTGGATTATGAATATGTGGTTGGACTGGCCAGATGGAGCAGATTGCAAGAAGCAAAACAGTTTACGGTGATTAGTAGCATTGGCGCTAAAGCAAGCTCTCCTTTTTTCTATCTGAAAACCAAGGGGCAGATGGAAGAAGAGCTTAAAAAAATGGAACTGCCCTCGCTCAATATTATGCGGCCTTCTATTCTTGAAGACCCTGACCGCGAAGAAACCCGAATAGCTGAGAAAATATCATTAGGGGCAATGAAAGCAGCCTCCTCGATACTGCCCGGATTATTGAAAAATCAAAAGCCCACGCCTGTGTGGATGCTCGCACACGCCATGATTACGGTGGCGCTGCAAGACTATGAAGGCGTCCATTATTACAACACCAATGATATCCATCAGATTGCAAACAAAAAAATCTCCCGTGATTAGTCTCCCGGGATATAATAAATACAACCAAAAATATCAGGTTAGGACCTCTTACCTATTCGTTCGAAAAAAATTCGCTTTCATCCCTTTTACACCCGGCTTTACTTTAAAAAGGCCACCGGATTCAGGAAAACGGCTTATCTGTTCTTCACTTATTCCGGCTCTGGCTGAAGTAATAAATAGCGTTTCCAGATTTTTTCCTCCAAAGGCACAGGAAGTCACATTGAATGCAGGAATAGTGATTCTTTCCAATAACCTCCCTGTTTCAGGGTTCCAGCGTGTAACGGCCTGTCCACCCCACATGGCTATCCACAGCATCCCCTCGCTGTCCATCGTGCTACCATCCGGATAACCTAAGCTGTCGGGAATGGAAATGGCTACCTCAGGATTGCTGATATTCCCGGAAGCATTATCATAATCGTAAGCCATCACTTTCTGGGTGGGGGTATCGATGTAATACATCCTGGTTTTATCCGGCGACCATACAATTCCGTTGGAAATTGTTACATCATCGATCATCTTTTTCCAGCTAAAATCAGCTTCGATACGATAAAGGGCTGCTCGTCCTTCTTTCTGATCCAATCCCATGGAGCCTACCCAAAACCGTCCGGCGGGATCGCATTTGCCGTCATTGTAGCGGATGTTTTCAATACCTTTTTCAGGATGAGCAACTTTCGCCGGTTTCTCCTCCATCAAATCAAACGTATAAACCCCATCTTCCAGGGCAACCAAAACACCACCTTTATCTACCGGAACAACAGTACCTATCCGCTGATTCATATCGAACGACCGGTTTTCTGCTGTTTCCGGGTCAAATTCATTTAAAATTCCTTCTTCGATATCCACCCATAAAAGGGTTCCTGTTTTATGATTCCAGATAGCGCCCTCGCCCAAAGTGGCCTGGCTATCCAGAACCAATTCAGATTGCGGGGTTTGTGATTGACTGCTCATGAATAAAGTAGCTAAAGTGAGTGTAAGAATGAAATATTTCATATGGGTAGTTTTTATTAAGGACTCCATCAGAGCGGAATCCCTTCCATTTGCACGTTCTCATAAAATGGGGTAACGCGATGTATTTTTTCCCACTTCCTTTTCGACATAACCAGTGGACTTATAATTTTTCCGGTCTCAAATTCAATATCATAAAGCGGATACTTGATTCGCTTTTCATCAGCCCTGGTAATTTTTTCTTTATCTAATAAAATGAGTAAATCGATATCAGAATCTTGTTTATTATCTCCCCGCGCTCTGGAGCCGTACAAAATAATCTTAGCTTCAGGATCGGTTTTCCTGATTGTCTTTCTTATTAATTTAAGTATGTCTTTTTCCTTTTCCATCTTTTCAAAGATACGAATTTCATTTTTAGAAAATTAGGCCTCTTAAACCTAATTCTTTTTAGAAAGTAAACTTCAATTAATATCATATCACATCCTTAAACATTTATAAATCAAACTAAAATGTTAAGATTCAATTGACCATCTATATGTGGGTGGTTTCCCCTTTAGGGGATAAAAGGGGTGTGCGGCGGGGAAACCAGGATGTTCACATTTCAAAAAAACAGCATTCCTAATATCCATAATGCTTATTCCGCAGTTTCTGAATCATTTTCTTAGCTTTTTCCTGTGCCTGCAGAGCCATTCCGTTGCAGTAGTTCGTCAGGAAAGTGGCGCTCAGCTCAGGATCTTTTTTGTAAAGTTCCAGCGCTTTATTCTCAATCTCTTCCTGCATCCTGAACTCCTCTTCTTCAAACGCTCTCCAGGCCGGCTTAACCATTTTGATATTTTTTTTATACTCCAAATCCACCAGGTTCTCAAGCGTATTATAAATCCAGAAAGCCTTTTCTTCATCATACTCATAAGTGCCTTTCGGCGGATTAAAATGGAAATCAGTTTTCACATTTTTTTCAGCCGGCACATCTATGTGATAACTCTCCGGCACACTGTTAATGCCGGCATACCAAGGCGTTAAAACACTCGAACAAACCGCTGCCGTTGAGCGCCAGTAAACACAACCCACCTCGGGGGGCATCCAGCTTCGAAGCTGAAAAACGGCTACCTCCTGGTTACGCTCATCGCAGATAGCGCCCTCTCTCGGGCCCATCATATCATGTGGAGCGCCTTTCTTGTATCCGTCCGTTTTATCAAACTGCGTCCCTTCCATATGGTCGCTCATAATCTCCCGGAAATCCTGCACACTGAATTTCTTTTTAGGGTCTACGGCGAATGGCAGGTAGCCCTCCGGCGGAAGCTGGGTCTTTTCCCCGGAGATGAGCCATTGGCCGCGCCATTGCCTTGCATCCGTATCGTATTTATCTTCAAACCAACCTGTCCATCTAAGTTTTCCGTAGTCCCGTTTATAATTAAAAGCCCCGTCTTCCTCAGGATTATACCATCCTTTATTCTTCGCATAATCAATCAGGTTATCCGACATCATAAAGTTGGCCGTATCCTCCGGGTTTATTTCCTGGATGATGTTAACATTGGGGAGCACCACTACCTTATCGTCCGGCACTCGCTGGGCAACCCATTGCTTCCCTTTGGGCAGGGCCATAATCCATGCTTCTTCGGCATCGGCAATAACAAAATGGATGGCATGACGCGATCCGAAT
Source organism: Bacteroidales bacterium (assembly GCA_021740175.1). GTDB lineage: Bacteria > Bacteroidota > Bacteroidia > Bacteroidales > JAIPAH01 > JAIPAH01. The sequence continues at coordinate 874 of JAIPAH010000181.1, read as the reverse complement.
TGCTCAACTAAATCGGCAACAATTTTGACGCCCTGCCGCGCTGTTTTGGCCCTGCGCGCCACTTCAATGCGCATTCGAAAACCTACACCGCCATCCTCAATTTGCCCTGAGGCTACCAAATCTTCCATCGAAGTTTCTTTGGTGGGTGTTCCATCGCTGACGCATACCACTCCATGCTCGTTCATCACCCCGTCGCTGCCTGCAAGCCCGAAATTTTCCGCCCACAGGTAAGAATAGCTTTCTTCGATATCCGGATAAGTCCCACCGTGCTGAAGTTGGATTACAGAACTATCGGCATGTTTCATTCGCGGGATGGCCCGGAAATTCAGGAAACAATTGTCGGGGTGGTTAAGCTCGCTGTGGGCTACAAGCACCGAGCCATCCTTTGTGGCATCTTTGCCCGCAACGATTGCATAGCAAGCTTCTGCCTTGTGCGGGAAACTACTAATCAATATAAAGAAAATGAATATTCCGGCCGAATAACTAAGTTTTCTCATAAGTTTACATTTTATTGGTATTAAAATCTTGACACAAAATCAAAAAGTAACAACCCAACAAAGTTAAAAATGAGAAGGACAAATTCATAACGAGCCGGATTTGTGCAGAACAAATATTTCCTAACTTCAATGTCCCTTTACTTCGGAAATCAAATCAAGATAAAGCCTTATGATTCATGCCTACGGCATTCAAAAACCAAAATAAACATTCGACCCCGGACTATCATCCGGGGCTATAAAATCCGTCATGCCTATCGGCATTTTTACAGAATACACATTCCGAAAGTTAATGATTGAAAATAGCATTTAAGTAAGTCCGAATTATTGATAACTATGGTAGTGCCGCTAGGCACGATTTATCTTGTAACCCCGGGTTT
>JAIPAH010000180.1 GCA_021740175.1 Bacteroidales bacterium | reverse complement strand
ATGTTTGGCGCATTTTTAACTCAAGACTCAGCTACGACAAAGGAGCAGCTATTCTCCACATGCTAAGGTTCGAACTGCAGGATGACGAACTGTTTTTTGACATTTTACAAGAATTCCAGGAGCAGTATGCCGACAGTGTCGCTACCGGCGACGATTTTAAAAATTTAACGGAGGAACTATCCGGCGAAGAATATGACACATTTTTTGACCAATGGTACTATGGCGAAGGTTACCCAACCTACGATGTGTATTATTTTAATTCGGAAGATGGCTTAACATTAACCATCGAGCAGGAAGCTTCAACTGATAATCCATCATTTTTTAACATGCTGATGGAGTATCAATTAACCTTTGAAGACGATTTTGATACAATTGTCCAGGTCAGACAAACAAGTCCTGAAATCACGGCAGAATTTGATGAATTGCATTCGCAGCACGGCAACCTGGTGGATGTCGAAATCGATCCCAATGAATTTACACTGGATAAAACCGGGCAAATCTCAACATCAATAGAAGATTCGCCACAAGCGTCTGTATTCCATATTTATCCAAATCCAGCCAAAAAATCAGTCAACATTATCACTGAGAAAAATGTGGCTAAACAATTATATATAAAGGATTTATCAGGGCGCACTGTCCGATCGGAAAATTTTTCGGCAACGAAAAAACAATTCGATATTTCCTCGTTATCTCCCGGTGTTTATTTCATGGAGATTAAAACAGGAGAAAAAAGACAAATGAAAAAGTTTATCAAAAATTAGCGAATTCTATTTAGATACCCGCCGAAATATAATTCTTTAACATTCGGCGGGTTTTTTCATTCATTAAATCGCTCGACACCATCCCAATCTTCGGGGATTCCATTTTTTAAAAACTTCTTACATCTTTTAATATAAAATTGCGCAGCCGTATCATTAGGATTAATTGCAACAATGGTTTGAAACTCCTTGAGGGCATTTTCAAACTCCTTATTCTGATACATGTCTGCAGCTTTACCAAAGCGATATTTAGTCTTTCCTTTCAGCTCCCTGCATCGCTCAGGTTCACCGTTTAATATTTCAAAAAGATAAACGGCCTTTTTCTTGCCCTTCACCTTAACCACATCCAGGAAACGATATTCATAGTTTTCGGAGTCCTCAATCTTCACCAGCGAATCTTCACTAATGATAATCGAGCCGCCATAGATTTTTGTCAAACCTTCGAGTCTGGCGGCAAGATTTACTGCGTCTGAAATCACTGTTCCATCAATTCGTTTTTCGCCCCCTACGACACCAAGCATAAGGTTACCACTGTGAATACCTATTCCACTATCAACTGATTCTTTCCCAAATTGCGTAATGACCTGATTAAATTCCGCTAATTTGATACGCATCTCAATGGCTGCATTAATAGCATCCTCAATATCGCCCGGAAACAGAGCCATGATAGAATCGCCGATGTATTTGTCTATAAAGCCTTTATTGCGCCCGATAACCGGCTCCATGTAGGCCAGGTAGCGGTTGATAAAATCGAAATTTTCTTTTGGAGACATAGACTCTGAAATCTCCGTAAAAGAACGAATGTCTGTGAATAGTACGGTCATTTCCCTTTCAACCTGGTCGCCTTGCTGAATATCATTAATGCTTTTCTTTCCCAGAATATCCAGAAACTGTATCGGGACAAAACGGGAATAAGATGCATTAAGCCGGGAGATATTATTGATGTAGTTTCTGATTCGGCTTGACATTTGGTTATACCCTTCAGTCAAAGCTCCTATCTCATCGTTTGTTCGGACGATAGCATATTCATTAATATGATCTTCCCCGGTCTTTTCCATCTGAGTTAAAAGTTCATTAACCGGTTTTACGATATCGGCAGTCGTCCATCTTATGAATAAAATCAAATAGATGAAAGCAATAATAATCCCGCTGAAAATACCGGTAAACATAAAAAGACTGTTCCAGGCATTCACATAGATGGCGATAGGTAATTTAAGAAAATCACTTCTGAAAAATTCGGTCATCTCCTGTATTCCTCCACCTTTCAAAAATTCTTCTCCTAAAATGATCTCTAACTTCTCGGTTTCATCCGGTTGAATGTTTAAATCGTTAATGTGGGTCACACTCAGGAAGAGATAAAACATAACAATCGTAAGAGGTAATAAGGAGGTCATGAAGTTAGATACTAATAGCTTATTTTGAATTCTCCCTTTTTTGATTTTAAATATACGTCGCCTCAATTCTTCCCTGGAAAAAACATGTTCCAGGTATTTCAAATGCACCCTGTTTCTTTCCCAGAAATAAATAAGAAGAAAAGCCAGCAAACTGGCGATAGCGCTAATCACCACATAAGTTTCAAAAACACTGCGGCTAACTTCGTTGGGGAAAATATTATAGTTTAACTGATAGATAGCATGCCCTAAGGCAAAAAGCAAACCGGCCAGAAAAATTAAACCATTGATGAGAGGAACACGAAGAAGCCATGTTTTCACAAAATTGAAAAGCTTGCGTGATATGGCTTTCCGTTTTCTTTTAAGCTTAAAATATCTTTTAAAAGGATAATTAAAAAGTAAACCCAAAGCGAAACTAAACAGAAGACTGCGCAACAGAACCGGATAATAGGTGGCATTTTCGGTTTGGTTATCTTCCTGGTACGACCATCGGAAACCAGTGGTATCATCTACTGTTCCATATTCAAGTATGGCTTTTTTGGTAGTGTCAATAGTTTTTGTTTTTTGGTTTGTTTGTTTTTCATCAAGGTCTCCCCGGGCGTTATTACTGACAAAAGATTGAGTTAATTCCGGCTTTGACCCGATAATTTGAGGCAGATTTTTAAAACCCAATAGCATTACAAAAGGAAATACGAGCAACATGTAAAGAAGACTCGTGACAAAATAAATCCTGAGACCATAAAATTTAGGAATCTTATTTTTCATGCCTTAGGCTTTAACAAACAAATTTAAATCTTTTTCAATTCAAGAAACGAAAATATATAGCCTTTGCTACAAATATTTAAACCCTTTTTTGTTATTCTTTATCTTTGCTTCAAAATTAAAACTTATGAATAACACAATTCGTGTACGTTTTGCTCCGAGTCCTACAGGCCCCCTTCATATCGGCGGGGTTAGGACAGCACTGTATAATTACCTTTTTGCAAGGAAAAACAATGGAACATTTGTTCTAAGAATAGAAGATACCGATCGGAAACGTTACGTTGAGGGAGCTGAAGAGTATATTAAAGAATCACTGAATTGGTGCGGCATTGAAGTGGACGAAGGTGTTGATCAAGGAGGTGACTTCGGCCCTTACCGTCAATCGCAAAGGAAGCATATCTATGATGAACATATTCGCTATCTCTTGCAGGAAGGCAAAGCCTATTACGCATTTGATACGCCGGAGGAGCTGGAAGCAATGAGGAATAGACTTGAGCAACAAAAAGCGGATAATACGAGCTATAATGCCAAAGTGCGACATGAAATGACCAATTCTTTCTCGCTTTCGGAGGAGGAAGTACGAAAAAAAATTGAATCGGGCGATCCTTATGTGATTCGCTTCACCATGCCGGAGAATGAAGATGTCAAGGTTAAAGATATTATTCGTGGAGAAATAACCGTAAATACATCAACCCTGGATGATAAAGTGCTTTATAAGTCGGACGGAATGCCGACTTATCATTTGGCCAATATTGTCGATGATCATACAATGAAAATTTCTCACGTAATAAGAGGCGAAGAATGGCTCCCATCGCTTCCGCTCCATGCCCTTCTTTATAAAGCTTTCGGATGGGATGTGCCGGAATTTGCCCATCTTCCTCTCCTTTTAAAACCCAGCGGCAAGGGCAAATTAAGTAAACGCGACGGCGATAAACTGGGCTTTCCGGTTTTCCCACTGGAATGGAAAGATCCCCAAACCGGCGAGGTATCAATGGGTTACAGAGAAGAAGGTTATTTCCCGGAAGCATTGAATAATATCCTGGTTTTATTAGGCTGGAATCCGGGTAATGAACAGGAATTTTTTACCATGGATGAGCTCATACAACTTTTTTCCCTTGACAGGGTGAGTAAAGGCGGAGCTCGCTTCGACCAGCAAAAGGCGCATAACATTAATGCTCATTACCTTCAGCAACGTGATAATAAAGAGCTGGCAAAGATGTTTCACGTGAAACTTAAAGAAAAAGGATTTGACAGTGACCTGGATTATATTACAAAAGTAGTGGCTCTCGTGAAAGAACGCGTATCCTTTGTTCATGAGCTTTGGGATCAAGCCTATTTCTTCTTCCGTGCCCCTAATGATTATGATCCTAAAACGGTTAAAAAACGTTGGAAGGAAAACACTCCTGCGCTGATGAAAGAACTGAAGGATGTGCTTGAAAATATCGAGCCTTTTACCAGTGAAAAAACAGAAGAAGTTGTCAAAAATTGGATAGCCGAAAAGGAACTGGGTATGGGAGCTGTGATGAATGCTTTTCGTTTGTGTATTGTCGGAACTTCAAAAGGTCCGCATTTGTTCGATATTATAGCGCTTATCGGAAAAGAGGAAACTTTGTCGCGCATTCAGAAGGGGATTGAAACTATTCAGCGTTAATTTGTTTAAATCTACTCTGATCAATAGTTGTTAGATTTAGAATAAAAAGATTCCATACTGTAAAAAAAAGCTCTTGAATTCAAGAGCTTTTTTTCATTGAAAAAAAATTTTATCCTTTCTTTTTCTGATTTTGTTGTTGCTTTTCCTTTTTAGCCCAAGTATCTTTTAAGGTTACTGTTTGGTTGAAAACAGGCAATCTTTTCTCGGAATAACGATCTACACAAAAATACCCGATTCGTTGAAACTGAAATTTATCTTCCGGTTCAGCATCTTTTAAAACAGGCTCGAGATAACAATTCTTAAAAACTTTCAGAGAGTCCGGATTGATAAAAGCCTTAAAATCTTCATCCTTACTCGAAGGCGCCGGATCGTTAAAGAGGCGATCGTATAATCGTACTTCTGCCTGGAAGGCATGAGGTGCCGAAACCCAATGCAGCGTACCCTTCACTTTTTTGCCGGAGGTATCCGCTCCGCTTTTGGTTTGCGGATCGTAAGTGCAGTGAATTTCGGTAATATTGCCCTGGTCATCCTTTTTGTAATCATCGCATTTTACTACATAAGCGCCTTTGAGGCGTACCTCGCGTCCCGGCGCCATGCGGAAGAATTTCTTCGGAGGGTCTTCCATAAAGTCTTTCTTTTCAATATATACCTCTTTACTGAAAGGTACTTTACGGCTGCCCATAGATTCATCTTCCGGATTATTGACTAGCTCAAGGTCTTCAGTAGTATCATCCGGATAATTATCAATAATTACTTTTACAGGATCAAGGACTGCCATTACCCTGGGGGCTTTTTTATTCAAATCCTCGCGAATGCTATGTTCAAGCAGAGCCACATCAATAACATTGTCTCTTTTGGCTATCCCGACCTTTTCCACAAAATTCTTAATCGCATCAGGTGTATATCCTCTTCGCCTGAATCCTGAAATAGTAGGCATCCTTGGGTCATCCCATCCATCCACATAATCGTTTTCAACCAATTCCAATAATTTCCGCTTGCTGACGATTGTGTAGCTAAGATTCAGGCGTGCAAATTCGATTTGCTGCGGCCGAATTTCTCCCTCTTCCACGAGATTATCAAGGAACCAATCATATAGGGGTCGATGTACTTCAAATTCAAGCGTACAGAGGGAATGAGTAATACTTTCGATATAATCACTCTGGCCATGGGCAAAATCATACATTGGATAGATGCACCAATCATATCCGGTGCGGTGATGATAGGAGCGCTTTATTCGATACATTATGGGATCTCTTAAATGCATATTCGGGCTGGACATATCGATTTTAGCCCGCAACATTCGTGAGCCGTCGGGAAACTCGCCGGCACGCATCCTTCGGAAAAGATCCAAATTTTCTTCTATGCTACGGTTTCTATACGGACTCTCAATTCCTGGTTCTGTGGGCGTTCCTCTGTATTCAGCGATCTGATCCTGGCTCAAATCACAAACAAATGCTTTCCCATCTTTAATAAGCTTTTCGGCCATTTCATACAGCTGCTCAAAATAATCGGAAGCATAATACAACCGTTCTTCCCAATCATAGCCCAACCAGTGGATGTCTTCTTTAATAGAATCAACATATTCCGTACTTTCCTTTATGGGATTTGTGTCGTCAAAGCGAAGATTGCATTTTCCGTTGTATTCTTTTGCCAGTCCAAAATTTAAAACAATGGACTTTGCATGCCCGATATGCAGGAAACCATTGGGTTCGGGGGGGAATCGGGTATGGACTTGACGATTGTTCTTATTGTTGTTTAAATCCTTTTCTATTTTCTCTTCAATAAAATTCAACGATCGTTTTCCTGGCTCTTCTTCGGGTATTGATTTGTTATCTTCTGTACTCATAGTGATATTCTTTATAAGGCTTTGCTTTTTTAAAAAAACAAAAATAATGCTTTATTTTGCTCTTCCGAAAACTATTATTCAGAAGCTTTACGCATCTTTATGAAAACGTTTCCATGAACAAAATGGTTACTTATGAGTTTTGTTAAAGATTTTAATGAAATCACTAAACAAAATGGTTAACTTTTAACTTTAATGTTTGTTAATTGTACAAATTAAATGAAAAACATGAAATCATATATTCATTATAAAGAACAACAA
>JAIPAH010000179.1 GCA_021740175.1 Bacteroidales bacterium | reverse complement strand
CTATAACCCTGAACAACTCAGCTCAAAAAATAAGGCCTTGTTGCTTAAAGATTTTAACCATTATTTTGAAACAGGTGGGTTCCCTATGGTGGTAAAAGAAAATGATACCGAACTGATGCATGCCTACTTTCAGGATATTCTTTATCGCGATATCGTGGCACGCTACAGGCTGAGCCAGGTAAATGAAATCAGGCAGATAGGGCTTTATTTTGCTTCCAATACCGGAAAATTGTTCTCTTACGCCACGCTGCAGGAAGTTTCCGGTGTTAAAAGCACCAGCTCCATCAAAGATTATCTGGACTATTATGAGCAAACCTACCTGTTTTTTTTCCTGAAAAAATTTGATTTTTCCGTACGAAAGCAACAGGCGAACCGCCGTAAAGTGTAGCCGCTGACCCTGCTGTAGTGCATCGGCTGGGGTTCAACTTCTCTGCTAATAAAGGGCGGGTACTTGAGAACATTGTTTTCCTGGAATTGATCAGGCGCAACAAAGAAGTATATTATCATACGGGGAAGTACGAATGTGATTTTGTTGTGAAAGAAGGACTGAAGGTAACTTCAGCAATTCAAGTAGCCTACAGTCTCCACTCACAGAATTACGAACGCGAATACCGCGGACTGGAAGAAGCTATGAAAACCTATGAGGCTCCCTCAGGTCTGGTGCTGGTTTATGAAAAAGATGAAGACGTTCCATCAAAAAAGGGGATGGAAACCCTGGGATGCCTCCGGTATTACAAAGCGCCAACGGCGCGACCAGCAATAGCCTATGGTGAAGCCATAGGTAATGTGCATCAATATAACACGAAAAGACCTGACAGCGAGGCCTCAGAACTCCTGTCAGCGTCTGAGAGAAACCGATAGAAGGGTTTAAATTCCCGCCAAAGCACAAGCCACCAGCAAAAAGAAATAGAAAGCACAAAATCATTCCGGATTCATTTAAATAGTCATACAAACATACATTCATTCATCCATCCAATCAAACAATGGGATGGAAACCCAGGATCGAGCTGGCGTCCCAGTTATCGGGATGGCATGAGCCCTGAAGCAACAGACAACTTTAATTACAATAAAATATTTACCTTTGAACAGATAGATAGAGTAAAAAAATGAATAAAGCGGATAGTAAACAAAAACAAAAACTATTGAATCAACTGAGCTGGGATTATGACCTGCCTGAGGAAGACATCCGTGCGCTGCTTGAAGGGAAGAGAGAAAGAGCAGGTCATTATACAAGGCAGGAATTGTTCAGAAAGTTGCTGGAAACTTACCCGTGGTTTACCATTTTGCAGATCATTTCGGTGAAGGAAGTCAAAGAATTATTAACCGATGAAGTGATCAACACCTTGCGCTCCCCTTCCTTAAAGAAAAAATATGAATTCATCAGACACAGACTACACGAAGTTGTATAATTTTCAGGATCATTTCCTGAGTTGGTTTGCATCACAGAATCTCCCTTTTTATCTCACGGGTGGGACTGCCCTGGGACGATTCTATCTTAATCATCGTTATAGCAATGATTTGGATTTTTTTGTCAATGATGATCCCGGCTTTAAGCAATATATCGAACAGATTAGAAGAACCATCAGAAAGTCTTTTGAAGTTGATATACAGCACAGCCTTTTTACTGACGACTATGCCCGGATATTTATTGAAGATAACAGGTTGGCCTTGAAGATTGAATTCGTGAATGAAGTGAAATACCGGGCAGGAAAACCTATGGAATTTATTTACGGGTTTGTTGATACGCCGGAAAACATATTGGCTAACAAACTTTCAGCTATTATTGGGAGGGATGAACCAAAAGATATTTTTGATATCATTTATCTGGCCGTAAATTATTCCTTTAACTGGCAAGAAATGTTTTATCATACCAAAAACAAATCGATTATCAATGAGTTGGATGTGGAGAAGAGGTTAACCGAATTTCCGGTTGCGTGGATTGAAAAAGTGCACTGGGTAAAAGAACCACCTGATACTGCCTGGCTTCAGGAGCAACTCAACACTATTGCCAATGATTTCCTTTTGGGAAAAGCGAACTCATTAGGTAAGACAAGGCCTCCATTGCAAGAGGCCAAACCCTTAACATAATAATTAGAAGTAGTCTATTAAATACCGGTTAAAATGATAGTAAATAGAAAACCGGCAATCTCACCACCCACTTGCGTCGAAGACTTGGCAGAGAAAGGAACGATAGCACCATGGTAGGAAAGTAAGATGGTGCGATTGCACGAAGGCACGAATGTACGACGGAGATCAGAGAGCAATTCCATGGTAGCAAACTCCTCTCCTTGAGGAGAACTTGTCCCGTTAAACGGGGGGTTGGGTGAGGTGAAAGAGAGATAGCACGATGGTACGATGGTGCGAATGTATGATAGTACGATAGTAAGAATGAGAAGATGATGAATAATCCGTGTAATCCCCGTCCGACTGAATAACATCAGTCGTTCGGGCGGGCGAATAAATCCCCGCCCGACTGAACTACGCCAGTCGTTCGGGCGGGTGCGTAATCATGTATTCGCATAAATTCGCCAAAAATTCGCTTTAATTCGTGAAGAAGTCGCTTTAATCCCTGTTTGTTTATAACCTTCAATAATGTATTACTACAACAATAAATTGAAAAAAACATAGAGTTTAAAATTAACCCTATATTTGTACTATGAGTACGAAAACAGTATCAAAAATAAACCAATTATTACAATCCATACCTCATGGCACTGTATTACTATCTACGTGGCTTACAGATCAGGGATATTCACATGACCTGCAGCAAAAGTATAAACATAGCCAATGGTTAACCCCAATCGGACGAGGAGCCTACAAAAGGACCGGCGACGACATCACGATATTTGGCGCATTATATGCATTGCAAAAACAGGCCAATAAAGCCATCCACCCCGGAGGACCTTCAGCCTTGTATTTGCAGGGTTATGCCCATTTTATTGCCATGGAAAACCAGGCATTAACACTTTTTTCACCTCAAGCTGTCAAGCTGCCGGTATGGTTTACAAAAAACTGGTCAGCGGAGTACACATTCCGGCGCACAGCCATGTTACCCGGCAGCGAGGCTCTAACCGGTTATAATACCGGCAACTTTGAAATCCGAATATCCTCGGTGTCCCGGGCCATGATGGAATGCCTGGAAATGGTGCCGGACCATTTTGACCTTGAAGAAGCCTGGCTCATCATGGAAGGCTTAAATGCTTTGCCGCCACACCAGGTACAATATTTGCTTGAGCAATGCAATTCAATAAAGACCAAACGGCTGTTTCTTTACTTTGCAGAAAAGGCAGGACACACCTGGTTTAAGTATCTGGATATGTCCAGGATACAGCTCGGTACAGGGAAGCGTAGTATTGTAAAAAATGGCGTATTAAATCCAAAGTATCAAATAACCCTCCCCAAAAACCTGGCTTAATGGAAGCCCGATATAGCAAACAAGTTGCCTTGCTATTAAGGATTATACCGGAACTCAATAAAATGCCTGAATTTGCCATGCATGGTGGTACAGCAATCAATCTGTTTCATCATAATATGCCACGCCTTTCTGTTGACATCGATCTGACATACATCCCTTTTGATGGACGGGAAAAAGATTTGCAGAACATAGGTGGTTTGCTGGAAAAACTTTCAGGAAAACTGAGAAAAACCATACCAGGGATTCAAATTAATACCGGAAATCATACCGGTGAAGAAATGAAGTTGTTCTGCAGGCACAAAACAGTGGAAGTAAAAATTGAAGTAAATACCATCAATCGGGGTGTTTTGAAAGCAACAAAACAATATGCGCTCTGCAATGCTGCTCAGAACCATTTTAATATGTTTTAAGGTCAACCCGATTGGCTGTATGAAGACTGGAGCATGTATCCCGGTATCGCCTGGAAACTCCAGAACATCAATAAACTTAAGCTTAAAAATCCTGATAAATTCCGCTATCAAATCACACAATTGGAAGAATTATTCTTTTGATCCTCGAAAAAACAAATAGAAAGGAATCTGGAATATTATAGTATAGTTGGAGATGAATGGCGAGCTGGCGAAAGAGCGAACTGGCGATGATGTGAGCTGACGAGGAAGAGCGATGAGTGCGAAAGCAAAAGCGCCAACGGCGCAAAATCAATAGTTTACCCCGCTCGCCCTGTGGTCATATTCCAGACCACCGGGGTGAAATGTGAGTATGCGAACATATTTCACTGGGGTGGTGAGCGGTGAGAGGAGAGTAGTGAGTGGTGAGTAAGTAGTAGATAACACGCATGTAGAAAAGCACGGACGTGCTTTTGGCCGGATGGTTCGCGCTGGCGAGAGGTGAGTCCAGAAAAAAGCGCCAACGGCGCAAAATCAATAGTTTACCCCGCCTGCCCCGTTTATCCCGTTGATTCTCTTTTCAATCAACCGGGGTGAAATCTCTTTTTATTTCACTGGGGTTTACCCCGCTCGCCCTGCCTGTCCCACTTGCCCCGTTGATTCTCTTCCCAATCAACTGGGGTTGATTTTATTCCTAATCAACCGGGATGGTCATATTCTTAGACCACCGGGGCCTGCCCCGCCTGCCCCGTTTATCCCGTTGATTTCTTTTAATCAACTGGGATGAAACTTATTCTTGTTTCACTGGGGTTGATTTTATTCTTAATCAACTGGGGTTTACCCCGTTGATTTTATTCTTAATCAACCGGGGCCCCGGGTAAGGACGAAGTCCGCAACCCGGGGTTAGAAAGCTCCCAAAACCCCAGCCGCCGTCGTCATCAGCTTAATCGAAGCCCCGGCCTCAATACGGGCGGAACCACCATAAAGCGTGAAATCCCTACTTTATTCATCAGTATGTGAGTTGAAAGATATCCAATCCGTTAATTAAATGGTTTTTATTATATTTGTGAACTATAGGTTTAAAAAAACAAAACTTTTAGTTCACAATAAATGAATCAGAACTTGATTTATAAAATATATAATGATAAAAGAACGGTTTTTACGTTACAGGAAATTGCAATGCTGGTTGACGAACCTGACTTCAACAAGCTTAAGCAGCGTATTAACTATTATGTGCGTACCAAAAAAATAAAGAATCCAAGACGCAGCATTTATGCCAAAGAGAATTACGCTGTTGAAGAACTGGCATGCAAGATATATAAACCTACTTATATATCACTGGAATATGTTTTACAGAAATCCGGCATTGTATTTCAGTATAACTCCCGGGTGACAGCCATAAGCTATTTAAGCCGTACGATAAATATTGACGGGAACGAAATGGCATACCGAAAGATTAAAAATGACATATTATACAACACTGCTGGGATTATAATGTATGATAACGGGATAAGCATGGCTACTGCTGCCCGTGCTTTTCTCGACACCTTATATTTTAATAAAGAATATTATTTTGATTCATTAGAACGGTTAGATAAGGAAGAGGTTTTAAAGATACTTCCGTTTTATCAATCCGGTCGTTTATCTATGCAGGTTAAAAAACTCCTGAAAGATGCTTGATATCAACAAACATAAGTTTTTTCTGGTTACGCTGCTTAAAGATATTTATGCCGATACTGAATTGGCATCGTTTTTAGGGTTTAAAGGAGGCACAGCCCATATGCTCTTCTACGGACTTCCCCGGTTTTCGGTTGATTTGGACTTTAACCTTTTAGCGCCGGATAAGAGTGAGGTTGTATATAAAAAAATCAGGAAAATAATCCTGAAGTATGGTAAAATCCGCGATGAGGCAGAAAAATATTATGGTTTATTGTTGGTCCTTGACTACGGCGAGCAAGAGCGGAACCTTAAAATTGAGATTTCAAACAGAAAATTTCCGGATAGATATGAAACCAAACATTTCCTGGGGATAGCCATAAAAGTCATGGTTAAACCCGACATGTTTGCACATAAACTCTGTGCGCTGCTCGACAGAAACATGGTAGCGAACCGGGATGTCTTTGATGTTTATTACTTCTTAAATCAAAAAACACCCATCAACAAAATGATAGTGGAAGAAAGGATGGATATGCCTTTTGAGAAATATTTAGATAAGTGCATTACCCGAATCGAAAAAATACCTCCGAAAAGATTACTTAATGGGATTGGTGAGCTGGTAGACGCCAAAATGAAAATCTTTGTCAGGCAAGAAATGAAAGCCGAAACCATCAAGTTACTGAAGATATACCGCGAATTTCCACTTTTTGAATAAAATGCCCTTAGCGACGTGTTTAATAAGTTGCGATAGTACGTCCCGATTGGATGTGCCGGCCCCCCTGGCACGCCACCCCAAAAGATCTGACAGCGTGGCCGCAGACCTCCTGTCAGCGTCTGAGAGAAACGGCGAGCGGGCGTCCCGATAGCTATCGGGATGGCGAAGAAGAGCGATGAGTGCGGAAGCAAAAGCGCCAACGGCGCAAAATCAATAGTTTACCCCGCCTGCCCCGTTGATTCTCTTTTCAATCAACCGGGGTGAAATCTCTTTTTATTTCACTGGGGTTTACCCTGCTCGCCCTGTGGTCATATTCTTAGACCACCGGGGCTTGTCCCGTTGATATATTCCCAATCAACTGGGATGAAATCTCTTTTTATTTCACTGGGGTTTACCCTGCTTGCCCTGTTGATTCTATTCCTAATCATCTGGGGCCTGCCCCGTTGATTCTCTTTCCAATCAACTGGGGTTGATATATTCCCAATCAACCGGGGCCTGCGGTGTAAGCCGTAGGTATAATGCCCCGCC
>JAIPAH010000178.1 GCA_021740175.1 Bacteroidales bacterium | reverse complement strand
GCAATATCCATATTATCGACGATTTTTCCCGAAGAGCCCAATTTATGAGCATGGGTGGCGTTAGCCGATATAACGGGGGAGGATTCTGACAAACCATAACCCTGATACATGGGCATTCCGATAGCGTAGAAAAAGCGTTGCAGCTCAATATCCAGCAAAGCTCCTCCGCCGACAAAGAACTGCATCCGTCCCCCGAAGTTTTCCCTGATCTTCCGGAAGAGGAGTTTGTCATATATTTTGAGTAAAAGCCGGTTTTTAAGCTGTAAGCCCTTCTTTTTGTTATATCCTTCCCGGTTAAAATTATAGGCGATCTTCAGGGCGTGCCGGTACATTTTTTCCGCTCGCGGGCCTTTCTGGCGGATGCCTTCTTCGATGTTTTTTCGGAAACGTTTGGCTATGGCGGGCACACTCAGCATGATATGCGGTCGCAGCTCCTTCATATTTTTAGGAATATTGCGCAGCGTTTCAAGAGGGGTCTTCCCGGCTTCAACGGAAGCGATGCTTGCGCCTTTTTTGATAAGGCTGTATAATCCCCCGGTATGGGCAAAGGAGTGATCCCACGGTAATACGATAAACATAATATAGTGGCTCGGGATCTCCATAAGACCACAGGCCTGCTCAGCATTGGCCGTGTAGTTGTTATGAGTGAGCACAATCCCTTTCGGATCCGATGTTGTCCCTGAGGTGTAACTGATATTGGCGAAGTCACCGGGAGCTACGGATTTCCACATTTGCTCAAAGCGTTCTTTATTATTCCGTAGAAATTCATCCCCTTGCTGATAAATGTATTCCTTTGAAAATTCGTTTTCCATTAACTCCCCGTGGTTGTCGAGCAGGATAATGCGCCTGAGGTGGATAAGTTCCGTTTTAATTCGGTTTATCTTTTCATATTGCTGCTTAGAAACAATAATGGTGGTAGTTTCGGAATGGTTTAGACGAAATATGAGCTCCTGGTCTTCATTCAACTTGGTAGATAGCGGAACACATACCGCTCCATTGTATAGGATGCCTAATTCGCTCATCAACCAATCGTTCCTGCCTTCAGACAAGAGAGCTACCCGCTCGCTCTTCTTTAACCCGATTTGTGCCAGACCGGCAGCAAATCGGTGTACCAATTCCCTGAAATCGTCATAATTGATACTTTGGTAAGAACCTTGCTGTTTCTCCCAGAGAATAGGGTTCCCTTTATGTTTTTCTACATATCTTTCAAAAAAGTGTGGAATACTTTCCATAAGCCAAAATTTGGGTTAAAATTAAAAAATAAATGCGGGAATTTAATAACCTTCATTTTGATAGATAGTTGATATACGCTAATTGCACTTTACTGTCAGTTAGCACCCATGACAGATAGATTTCTTACCTTTGCAAACTACTTTAGAGAAATAGCGTAAAGAAATAACTGTTAGCAAAAGAATTATGAGTAAGCCAACCATTTTGGTTACCAACGATGATGGTATATATGCGCCGGGTTTAAGGGCTTTAATTGATATGATGCGAGAATTCGGAAGGGTGATCGTAGTAGCGCCCAATAAACCTCATTCCGGGAAAAGCCACGCCATTACCATTGATAGTCCGTTAAGATTATTCAAACAACGCGAGGAAGAAGATTATGTAGAGTATGCCACCAATGGAACACCGGTAGATTGCGTAAAACTGGGAGAAAAAGTGGCATTGGATGAAAAGCCTGACCTTTTGGTATCGGGCATCAACCACGGTTCCAATGCCACGGTGAATGTGGTATATTCGGGTACTATGGCTGCCGTGATTGAGGGATGCATGTCGAGAATCTCATCAATTGGCTTTTCCCTAGACGATTATTCCCAGGATGCAGATTTTGAATCCTCTAGGAAATACATCCGGGATATCGTAAGAAATACACTTGAGAATCCTTTACCTGAAGGTAATTGCCTTAATGTGAATATTCCGGCTGTACCCTTTAACCAAATCAAAGGCGTTCGCGTTTGCCGCCAGGGCTTGGGCTATTGGGATGAACGATTTGACCATAGAGTGGACCCCCGTAAGCGGGAATATTTTTGGCTAACAGGTGAATATGTTAGTATCGATGGATTTGAAGATACGGATGAATGGGCGTTAAAGAATAATTACGTGGCGGTGGTACCCATGCAGTTTGACTGGACAAGCCATGAAATGATCGATAAACTTAAAGCTCTTAACCAGGATGTTTGATTATATAAAGCGGGATTCTTATCTGCTGGGAATTGTGATGGCACTGCTATTGCCGGTGGTGTTTTATGGTGTGTTGCATGGGATAATCGTTGTATTGGAGAATATATTTGCCAATATGTGGGCGTTTAAGATTAAACACCTCGTTCTCCTGGGTATCATGCTCAACTTGCTGCCCATGCGCTCTTATTTGATAAGCTACAAGTATGACAAAACAGGTCGGGGGATCTTGGCGGTTACCTTTATTTATATGATTTTGTTTTTTGTCTTTTTTCATTAAAATGAAAGATGATGACGGGTCCCCAATATCAACCTGAATTGTTAACAGTTATAAATTTGCGTCATGAAATATTATATCATTGCAGGCGAAGCTTCGGGGGATTTACATGCTTCCCATCTTATCCGGGAACTAAAGCGGCAGGACGCTGAAGCGGAAATACGCGGCTGGGGGGGAGACCTTATGGTCGATGCGGGTATGCAATTGGACCAGCATTACCGCAAAGCTGCATTTATGGGATTTTATGAGGTTGTGGCTAACCTCAGAACCGTTTTGCGGAATATCAGGCGCTGTAAAAAGCAAATACTCGATTTTCAGCCCGATGCGCTTATTCTGGTGGATTATCCCGGTTTTAACCTTCGAATAGCGGAATTTGCTGCCAAACAACCTTTCCCGGTATTTTATTATATCGCCCCCAAAGCCTGGGCGTGGAAACAATCCCGAAGTAAAAAGCTCAGTAAAACCGTTGATAAACTGTTTGCCATTCTGCCTTTTGAGGAGGAGTTTTTTGGCCGGTATGGCGTGAATACTGAATATGTGGGCAATCCCCTTCTTGACTATTTAAACCTGGATACATCTGAAGAAGAGAAGCAGGAATTCCATAAGAAAAATGACCTGAGACATGTGCCCATTATATCCCTATTTCCGGGCAGCCGAAAGCAGGAAATCAATACCATTTTACCGGAAATGCTTAAGCTTAATCGCTTGTATAAAGATTACCAGTTTGTGATAGGAGGAGCCCCCTCGCAAAATGAAGCGATTTACAAACAGCACATGAAAGGCGAGAATATTAAAGTGCTTTTTAACCAAGGGCCCGAACTTATGAAATACTCCAGGGCTGCTTTGATTACCTCGGGAACGGCGACCCTTGAAGCGGCATTGCTTGATTTACCCCAGGTTATATGCTATAAAGGCAATAGGATTTCCGTTGAAATTGCCCGGCGGGTTGTGAATGTGGATTACATTGGTCTGGCTAATCTTATCCTTGATGAACCTGTAATCCCGGAACTCATACAGGACCACATGACAATCGACAAAATGAATAAGGAGCTGGACAAAATGTTGCATGATCAAACGCGCCGTGAAAAATTATTTAATGATTATAAGCGTTTGAGAGAATTGATAGGTGATCCGGGAGCATCGGCGAGAGCGGCTCGGGGAATTTTGAAAACTTTGGCCAGTGCATAAAACAATAGTCAATTTTTGATAAGATGATTCATCAGCTAAATTGCTGATTTCGTCCGGGTTATTTTTTTTAATCCCTCATTGATTTCGGCTTTACTTTCCTATCCCTCAGATTTTTGTTAAGTTTGTAATAAGTATAAATGCTAGCTTATGGTGTGGAGCTATTTTTTCCGTAAACCGGGAGGTAAGTTTCTTTTTTACAGTATTATTGTCTTGGTTTTTGGATTGCTTACTGCTTTTTTAATAGGCAATAGTAATGACGACAAGAAATCAGGTAAAAAAGGAGAAGTAATAAAAGCAAACCCTCAGCAAAAAGAAGGCTGGTGGAAAAGTGATGCGAAGGAAATGGTTAGAAAGCAGATAGAGTCCAGGGGAATTAAAGATGAACGCGTGTTAGAGGTGATGGAAAACACTCCGCGGCATAAATTTGTGCCCGGAAGATACAGTAAATCGGCTTACGATGATTCTCCTTTGCCGATAGGTGAAGGGCAAACTATTTCGCAGCCTTATATCGTTGCTTTGATGACTACTTCTTTGGATATCCAGGGATCGGAAAAAGTGTTGGAAATAGGCACCGGCTCCGGTTACCAGGCCGCCATATTAGCTCAGCTTGTCAAAGAAGTCTACACTATCGAAGTCATTGAAGAGCTGGCAAATATGGCGGAAGGACGTTTGAAAAAGATGGGGTATGATAATGTGCATGTGAAATGGGGGGATGGTTATCAAGGATGGCCTGAACATGCTCCTTTTGATCGCATCATTGTTACGGCAGCTCCCGAAAAAATTCCGCAGGCCTTGGTTGAGCAGTTAAAACCCGGAGGGAAAATGGTATTGCCCGTGGGTGATACTTTTCAGCTTCTAAAGGTGGTGAGCAAAACCGCTGATGGTAAAATCAAGAAAAATACAATCACCGGTGTGCGCTTTGTCCCTATGATACATCCTGACGATCCTATTCCACCGGATGATGAGTAGATTTCTTCGCTATAATCTAAATATCGATTGATTTCTAAAAACACAATTTTTTAAATCTATAAATCATTTATTAGAATAGAACCATTATCTTCAGCCTGAAGCCGCTTATGACCAATTCTTCAGAACATGGAAATGATTCCGGGAAAAGGGTTTTAGGGGCCCTGACAGCCCTGTCGGTCGTCATCGCCAATATGATTGGTACCGGCATTTTCACGACCACAGGATTCCTCATCGAAGATTTGCAGCATCCGTTAAGTGTTCTGATAGCCTGGTTGGTGGGTGGACTGGTAGCCCTCTTCGGAGCTTTAACTTACGCCGAGCTGGGGACTGCCATGCCGCGAAGCGGGGGAGAATATCACTACTTAAGCAGGCTGTTTCATCCCATTGCAGGTTTTTTGGCCGGATGGATTTCCTTGATTGTGGGATTTTCAGCCCCCGTGGCAGCAGTGGCGGTGGCCTTTTCCCGCTATCTCGGTAGCGTAATTCCGGGATTACCTGTAATATTAATCGCGTTGGCGTTGGTGCTGGCTTTTTCCTTAGTCCACTTGTGGAATGTGAAGTTTGGGGGCTATGTTCAGAATGTAATCACATGGCTGAAGGTTTTATTGATTCTGGCTTTGATTACCGGCGGATTTATTCTGGCGCCCGGCGATAGCAGTTCGCTTTCAATCGCGGATTTTAAACCGGGAGATATTATTAATCCTGCCTTTGCTGCCGGTTTAATTTTTGTTATGTATGCCTATTCCGGGTGGAATGCTGCTGCTTACCTGGGCGGGGAGATAAAAAATCCTTCGCGCAATCTTCCCCTGGCACTGATAAGCGGAACAGTGATAGTGACCGGCCTTTACCTGGCCCTGAATTTTTTTTACCTGACCGCTGTGCCGATGGAGGCTATCTCGGGTAAAGTCGAGGTGGGGCATTATGTCGCCAAAGCGATTTTTGGCAGTAAGGGAGGCACGTTGATATCGTTGTTGATTGCCGTATTCCTTATGTCTACTTTAAGCTCTATGATTATGGCCGGCCCGCGCGTTTACCAGGTGGTAGGAGAAGATTATCCCCTGTTTAAAGTGCTTGCCCGAAAGACCAGGGGAGGGGCCCCTTATGTGGCTATTATCCTGCAGATGATTATCGCGATGGTTTTGATATTGACCTTCTCCTTTGAAACCATCCTGGTGTATGTCGGCTTTACCCTAAGCCTGTTTGCCGGCCTGGCCGTGGCGGGAATATTTATCCTGCGAAGGAAGCAGGGAAAAAAAGGCTCCTACCGAACCTGGGGCTATCCCGTAACGCCAATTATTTTTTTGCTGATAATGGGTTGGATGATTGTACATACCTTGATAACCAAACCCCTGGCATCGCTGGTAGGCGTGGGTACGCTGGCACTGGGTGTTTTGATTTATTTGATATCCAGGAAGAAGAGATGAGTGGTGAGTGACGAGTGGTGAGAGGTGAGTGATGAGTAGTGAGTGATGATGCAAGTAGAAAAGCACGGCCGTGCTTTTGGCTGGAGGGGCGAGTTAGCGAGAAAGCAAAAGAAGAGTAGTGAGTAGTGAGAGATGAGCGGTGAGTTTTTTTTGAAGAATTCACGCAGAGTGCGCAGAGGAAAAGATGAGAGATGAGCGGAGAGTAGTGAGTAATGATGCAAGTAGAAAAGCACGGCCGTGCTTTTGGCTGGAGGGTGCGAATCGGATAAAGAGAAATGAGTAGTGAGTTATGAGTAAAGAGTATGTAAAATGAATTGAGAAAGTGTTGAAAATCATTTTTTTTCAGGGACGAAAACCTCGGTAAGGTCTACCTTCAGGTCTCCATTAAAGATGTTAACGGGTATTTTGTCATCACCTGCGTAGAGCCCCCTGAATTGGTATTTTCCATTATTATCCAATACAAAAACATTGATATTTTCATCGTTGGGATTGACGATCCAATACTCCTTTACACCGTGGTTCTGGTAAAGTTCAAACTTTTCCTTGACATCACGCTGAACCCTGTCGGGCGATACAATCTCGATAATCAAATCGGGAGCGCCCAGGCAACCGCGATCATCGAGCTTCGAGAGGTCGCACACGACATAAATATCGGGCTGGACAAC
>JAIPAH010000177.1 GCA_021740175.1 Bacteroidales bacterium | reverse complement strand
GGAAATGTTTCTATTTGTAACAGTCTTTCATCCATTTTCTTAGTGCAAAGGTATTAACTTCTCCTCATCGTTTTATCATAAACAAAAAGGAATTGCTGAAAGTTTTGATGGAGATGGAATAATAAAGGATTATTTGATTTAAAAGTTTTAAAATTTCTATCCCGTGAACAGATATTACCGGATGATTGTCTATGCCGGATAGAAGTTTCATAAGAGGGTATTTATATATATGATATTTCAAAACGCTGTCAATTATTACTATTTTTGCATGAATTCAATTGGAACAAAACCATTCATGAGATGAAGCGAACAAAGATTAAAGAAGTTATACAAGAAGGAGAAAAGCTGCTGGGTAAGGAAATAAATATTAAAGGGTGGGTCCGAACACGAAGGTCAAGTAAAAATGTTTCTTTCATTAACCTGAATGATGGATCGATAATTTATAACCTGCAGATTGTGGCGGATAATCAGAATTTTGACGATGAGATGCTGCAGAAAATCAATACGGGAGCATCGCTTTCGGTGAATGGTACCCTCGTCGAATCGAAAGGTAGCAAGCAAAATTATGAGATCGAGGCCAATGATATTGAAATCATGGGCGAAGCCGATCCGGAAAAATATCCCCTACAGCCCAAAAAGCATTCTTATGAATTTCTGAGGGAGATAGCCCATTTGCGTTTCCGCACCAATACGTTTGGGGCAGTTAATCGCATCCGGCATAACATGATTTTTGCTGTCCACCAATTTTTCCATAATAAAGGCTTTTTTAATATTCATACCCCGATCATTACAGGCTCGGACGCTGAAGGGGCCGGGGAGATGTTCCGGGTGACGACCCTGGATTTGAAGAATCCCCCGAAAGATGAAAACGGGGAGATCGATTTCAGCGAAGACTTTTTCGGGAAACCGACCAATCTTACCGTTTCAGGACAGTTGGAAGCCGAACTTGCGGCCCTTGCTTTGTCGGAGGTTTATACCTTCGGCCCGACTTTCCGCGCCGAAAACTCCAATACGAAAAGGCACCTTGCTGAATTTTGGATGATAGAGCCTGAGATGGCTTTTTATGACATCAACGATAACATGGATTTGGCCGAGGAGATGCTTAGATATATTGTGAAGTTTGCTCTCGATAATTGCCGCGATGACCTGGAGTTCCTCAGTAAACAACGCCAGGAAGAAGACCGGCAGAAACCGGCCAATGAGCGCGAGCCTATGGAGCTCATCGAAAAGCTGAATTTTGTCCTGGAAAATAAGTTTGAAAGAATAACTTATACCGAGGCTTTTGAAATTCTGAAAAATTCCAAACCCAATAAGAAGAAAAAGTTTGCTTTTCCTATGGATGAATGGGGGGCGGATTTGCAATCGGAACATGAGCGCTTCCTCGTTGAAAAGCATTTTAAGAAGCCGGTGATGGTTACGGATTATCCCAGGGATATCAAAGCCTTTTACATGAAGCAAAATGATGATGGAAAAACCGTTCGGGGACTGGATGTTCTTTTTCCTTCTATCGGGGAAATTATCGGAGGTTCGCAACGGGAGGAAGACTTCGATAAGCTCTATAGCCGCGTAAAAGAATTGCAGATACCTGAAAAAGATTTGTGGTGGTTCCTTGACACCCGCCGCTTCGGGTCGGTGGTGCATTCAGGTTACGGACTGGGATTTGAGCGAATGATGCTTTTCATCACGGGCATGAGCAATATCAGGGACGTTATTCCTTTCCCGCGGACACCACAAAATGCAGCGTTTTAAAGTTTAAAAAAAGAATATTATTTGTTAAATTTGTAAGGTATCATATTCATCCAAATGATTTGATTATGCATCTATGTTAAACCAAAGACTTCAGCAAAAGCTATTACAGAAACTTTCTCCTCAGCAGATTCTGCTGATGAAGTTGCTGCAGGTCCCTTCTGTAGCTCTTGAACAGAGGATTAAGCAAGAAGTGGAGGAGAATCCGGCGCTGGAAGATGGAGATAATTCTGAAGAGGTGGAGTCGGAAGAGCTCACCCCCGAAGATAAAGAAGCGGAGGAGCAGGATAGCGAAGAGTTTGACATGTCGGATTACCTCGAGGATGAAGAGATACCTGCTTACAGGTTACAAACTCAGAACAGCAGCCCTGACGAAGAAGAGAAAAGTATTCCCTACGCATCCGGCACATCTTTCCACGAGATGCTTCAGTCCCAATTGGGACTATTGAGCCTGGACGATCACCGTATGCAGCTGGCAGAAAATATTATCGGCAATATAGATGAATCGGGTTATTTGCATCGCAGTCTTGATTCAATGGTCGATGATATGGCTTTTAGCCAGAATATTACTACGACTAAAGAGGAACTGGAAGAGGTGCTGGCAATTATCCAGGAGTTTGACCCTCCCGGAGTGGGAGCGCGTGATTTAAGGGAGTGTTTGCTTTTGCAACTGGAGCGAAAGAATGATCCCGATGAAAATGTGGAGTTAGCCAAAAAAATTCTTAGAAATCATTTTAGAGAGTTTACGAAGAAACATTATGAAAAGATTCTTAAAAAAGCCGGGATTACGGAAGCACAGTTGAAAGCTGCCAAGGATGAAATTCTTAAACTGAATCCCAAACCCGGCAATGCCCTTACCGATACCAACCGCTCAAATCATTATGTCATACCCGATTTCATCATCACCAACGATGACGGGGAGTTAAAGCTGCAGCTCAACAGCCGGAATGCCCCGGAATTGAAACTTAACAGAACCTACCTGGATATGCTGGAGGCTTACAATGAAAACAAGAAGAATCAAAGCCGCCAGCAAAAAGAGGCAATGATGTTTATCAAGCAAAAAATCGATTCGGCCAAGTGGTTTATCGATGCCATCAAGCAGCGGCAGCACACCTTGTATATCACCATGAAAGCTATCATGGATTATCAGTACGAATATTTTCAAACCGGCGACGAAAAGAAATTACGCCCCATGATTCTGAAAAATATTGCCGAAATGGTTGATCTGGATATTTCGACGATTTCTCGCGTAGCTAATAGCAAATATGTGCAGACACCTTTTGGAACCTTTCTGCTGAAAAGCTTCTTTTCCGAGTCCATGCAAAAAGAGTCGGGGGAGACGGTCTCAACCCGTGAGATAAAGAAAATTTTGAAGGATACCATCGAATCGGAAGATAAGACCAAACCCTATACCGATGAATATCTCGCCCGGCTCTTAAAAGAAAAAGGATACAACATTGCACGCCGAACAGTGGCTAAATACCGGGAACAACTTAACATACCGGTAGCTCGTTTAAGAAAAGAACTTTAAATGAATCCAATACAATGGAAAAGAATATTGCCGTTATTCTCTCGATCGTTTTTCATCCCCTCCTTATCCCGAGCTATTTGCTTTTACTATTTCTGAATGTGGATATTCATTATTCACTTATCGTTCCTTTCAAAGGGAAACTGCTTATGGTAGCCCTCGTGCTTCTTACCACCGCCGTATTACCATCTTTTTTGATAATGATCTATTACCGAATGGGGTGGATTAAAAGTATTTATATGGAGGATAAGAAAGATCGTATGCTTCCTTTTTTTACAGCGGGAACAGTGTTTCTTGTAGCGGCGTTCATGCTCAAAAATTTACAAATCGGCGCTCCGTTTTTTTACTTGATGCTGGGCGTTGCGGTGGTGACTATTGTTGTGATGGTTATTAATAATTTTTGGAAAATCAGTGCGCATACGGCTTCAATGGGTGGCCTGCTGGGGGCAATTACCGGGCTGGTGATGAATTACGGGCTTGATATTATGACTTTGGTCTATGGGGTTACAATTGCCGGTGGGGTAGTAGGTTTTGCCCGATTAAAATTAAAAGCCCACAACCCCGCCCAGGTATATACGGGCTATGTTGCAGGCTTTTTGTCTATGTTTTTATTCTTTAGCTATCTTGTGGTTTAAAATTGTACAATAGAAATACCGATACTTAACGGGTAAATTGCCGGCCCTTTATTTTCTTCAAAGGTGGTATTAAGTGAATAATAACCATAAAGATTTATCCATTTGTAGCCCAGGCGAAAGCTAGGCCCGTACCGGAATCTGTTAGTATTGGAGAGATCTTTTTCCTTAAGTTTTATAGTCTCTTGTCTATCATCTATGTAATTAGTGCCTTCGTATTTGCTGAGGCTATTGATAAGCATACCCACTTTAAAACCGATAGCAGCTCTGAAATCCGATTCCGTTTCGAGCTTTAACTCCATCGGCACATCAAGGTAAGCAAAGCTGAGTTTAGCTTTATCAACACTGATTTTATTCTCTCCAAGTTCTCCATCATAGTCTTCGGGGGGGATTTTATCAAATTGTGTCATTCCTTCTTCGTTTTTTACCAGGGAGTTTTCATGGTAAAGATTATGAACGCCTATACCCAATCCCATGTCAAAGCTGAGTGCTGTATTTTCTATGGGGAAGTTATAAGTAGTTGCTATGTTTACACCCCGGTTAATCGTTTTTGAATCGAGAATATCCGGTTTATCCTGCCACATGTCTGAAAAAATGTCGACTTTGGTTGTTAAGTGGCTTCGAAATGTGGTTTCTTGTTGTCCGTTTACGGCTAAAGTTATAACAGACAGTAAGATAGTCGTGAGAAATGTGATTCTTTTCATAAGTATCCGCTTAAAATTGCTTTGTGCAAAATTATAAAAAACAAGGGCCTGTACCCTTTTATGCTATTAATAATTGTTAAAAACTTTTGCCGGTAGATTTAGTCGCTATTTTTCAGATTTCTTTGTTTGTATGTCCTTAATGCAAAATACCCAACTATTGGTGTGAAGATGACTCCTATGATTAAATATCTTAAGCCTTTTGATTGGAGCTTTTCACATTCATAGAGAAAAGGGAAAAGCATTAGGATATACAGAATAATTATGATATCTGTTAGCATAATTAAATTTAGTTTTTAGCAAAACTAGGGCAATCCGGTTATTGTATAGGTTAGCATTCTGTTAAAAGGTTCTTAAGAGTTTGTTAAAATTATTACCCGCCATAATTTTTGAATATCAGCCGGATAATTTGGATGATGGTGATTAGTGCTGTTCGGCGGCCCTTATTGCTGCTCCTATAATTCCTGCATGGTTTTGGAGATAGGCGGGAACGACTTCGGTTTCGACATCTTTAAGGTATTCGCTGTATTTTTCGAATTTCTTACTGGCTCCGCCTCCCAGGATAATAAGTTCGGGATAGAAAAGTTTCTCCATGTAATGAAGGTACTCATTAAATCGTTTGGCCCATTTTTTCCATGATAAGTCTTCTTCTTTCCTTGTCGCATCGGAGGCCCACTTTTCAGCTATTTTGTTTTTATAATACACATGGCCGAGCTCTGTGTTAGCCAACAACTTCCCATCAGTAAAAATAGCCGTACCGAGTCCCGAACCAATAGTTATCATCAGAACGGTTCCTGCAATATCCTTTCCATGCCCGAACCTGACTTCAGCCAACGCTGCGGCATCCGCATCATTTACAACGGAAGCGCGGTTGGAAGTGGATTCTTCGATGAGTGTGGCTGCATTTTGACCTATCCAGCTCTTATCGATATTGGAAGCCGTGCGGACCAACCCGTTTTGAACCGCTGCCGGAAAGGCCACACCTACATCGCCGCTATAGTCAAAGTGATTTATGATGTCTTTGAAAATTTGCGTTACTTTTTCAGGACTTGCAGGTGAAGGAGTTTCGATACGATGTCTTTCGGTGGTAAAGACGCCCTGAGACGTATCTACCAGGCAGCCTTTAATACCTGAACCGCCAAAATCAATACCCAGATGAATATTTTGCATTTGTTGGATTTTAAAGTTTAGTAAACTAAAATAGTCATTTTCATGATTGGCTCGTTAGGACTAAGGGCAAAAAACTTAAGAACGAAAATTATGTATATTTGTTAGTGAATCACATGAAAGGAAAATCAAATGGCAGAAAAACCCATAAATATCGATTCTGAAATTCTTGGTGGAACCCCTGTATTTACGGGAACCCGCGTATCTATACAGACTTTATTTGATTATATTGAGAATGGAGGAACACTTGATGAATTTTTAAAAAACTTCCCATCTGTCAAAAAGAAATAAGCCAAAGAAATTCTTAAGTTAGCTGAAAAATTTGTCACTTCTGAGAAGTATATAAATGAAAATCCTGATTGACGAGAACATTCCAACCAATTTAAAAATTCTCATAAGTTTTGCATCTGTCCGATACGAGGACAAATTGCTCTATTCTAAATAGGGGTTGATTTGAAAAAATCAACTGTCAATGTCATTAAAGATGCTGTGAATATTAAAAAGGGCGAAGCCCTGATCCGTGGAAGCACAGGGTGAAATGAAATGGAACCCTGTGTATATGGAAAAACATATAATCAGAGGGCTGAAAGCCCGACACGTAAAATCGATTTGGATAATGCGAAGGGGTAAGGTGGTAGGAAATCACGTTACGCTCTTTCAGAGCTTTTGTTATAACGGAGCCCATTCTATCACAGGGTTCCGCTGCGCTTCACCCTGTGCTTTTACCTGAATGCCTTTCAGGCATTTTTTTGGATTGCTCAATAAAGGTTTATTTTGTCATAAAATAATTATTTACCTTAATAAAAAATCGGTGATAAGCAGTTGTATTTGTGTACCAATTTCGCAGGTAATAAAACCCCAAAAAGTCAGGACAGGTACTGAATTAACCGATGTTGCTTTACATTGATAATACCCCTAAATGATTACAATCAATCAACCATTTATTAGAATAGAGCC
>JAIPAH010000176.1 GCA_021740175.1 Bacteroidales bacterium | reverse complement strand
CTTTTTTCACTGAAGATTGAAGCGCAATGGAAGGAGGAGGAATCTGATCACTTCACTGCGAAAGTCTTTTGAAAATCTATTATCGTCTTTTTAGACCGGACTCAAATATCGAAATCGAAATAAAAAAAGCTCCTGGCCAAAACCGGGAGCTTTTCGTATATGCTACAGTAGAATAAAGCTTTAATTCTTCTTATTATTATTGGAATGGAGACCACATTCTTTCTTTTCCGGTTCTTCCCACCACCATCGGCCGGCACGAACGTCTTCTCCGGGTTTTACGGCACGGGTACAGGGCTCGCAGCCGATGCTCGGATAGCCTTTATCGTGTAATTCGTTATAGGGTACTTGATTCATCTTAATATAATCCCAAATATCACTTTCTCTCCAGTTATAAACCGGGTTAACCTTTATCATCTCGTTTTGGGCATCCCATTCAATAGGTTGAAGGTTCATACGTGTCACAGACTGCTCTCTTCTCAGGCCGGTGATCCATACTTTCTTACCCTTGGTTCCTCTTTGTAAAGGCTCCGTTTTACGCAGATGACAACATCTTTTCCTGTTTTCGAGGCTATCGTAAAATAAATTTATGCCTTTTTCCTTAACCATCTGTTGAACTTTTTGATAGTCAGGGAAAAGGACGTCCATCTTAATATCGTAATATTTGTTGGTTTTATCTATAAGTGTGTAAGTTTCCGGAAATAATCTTCCCGTATCAAGAGTGATGATATAGGCATCTTTATTTTCAGTGGCAATCATATCGGTTAAAACTTGATCCTCCGCGCCCAGACTCGTCGCAAAGACAGTGTCA
Organism: Bacteroidales bacterium; assembly: GCA_021740175.1. Taxonomy (GTDB): domain Bacteria; phylum Bacteroidota; class Bacteroidia; order Bacteroidales; family JAIPAH01; genus JAIPAH01. The sequence goes on along the minus strand of JAIPAH010000176.1, from coordinate 5,984 downwards.
TTTTTGTAATATTCCATGAAATAATTGACGATCTCTTGAGCCGAGGCCCCCTCAAGCAGTTTGCTAATCTCTTTCACTTTTTCTTGGTTCACCATTTTTTAAGCTTTTTATTAATATCAAAATTGTATTTTTTTATACGTCGCAAATATATAACCATATATTCATTTTCCAATGCTTTCATTTCAAAACTTATTCACAGCTCCAAGATTTTGTGTAGAGGGCGTTCAAGAAAGCTTTTTCTAAAAATTGCATATAAGATTAATGAAACATATAGTTATAACTTATTTGATAATAAATCCTTGTAAATCAATATTTCACAATCCCAGCTTTTAAGTATAAACTTTATTGACTAATTTATACAGAATTAATTGTAATTTGGATATATTTTCTAATTTTGCAAAACACAGCTATGTAATAATATCCTATCAATGTCAAATTTTAAAACGCACGTAACATGAAAAATACGCTTTTAGCCCCGCATGGGGGTTGTGGTCTAATAAACCGAACTATTCCGGAGTTGGAAAGAGAAAACTTGGCCAATAAAATAAAAAATTACAATGTTTACAAAATTAGTAATGGCGATCTCTCCATCTTTTACAGGATAGCCGACGGTGCATTATCGCCTCTCAAAGGCCCGATGAGTGAAGAGGAATTTCACCAGGTGCTGGATGAAGAGGTAATTGAAAGAAACGGTGAGAAATATGCCTGGACGATACCGCTGGCTTTCCCCGTTGATAAGAAGGAAGCAGATAGGCTGAAAGAAGGGGAGACCGTCGCCGTTGAAAATGAAAACGGGGATTTGGTCGGGACGCTTGAAATTACCGATATTTACCCCTTTGATAAAGAAAAATACAATAATATTGTCTACGGGACCAACCGGAATGATCATCCCGGTTCACGTATTTTTAACAATGATCCCCGCAACTATTTATTAGGGGGTAATATCTGGGCTTTTCCACAGCCTGAAAATAACAGCTTTGGTCATGTGATGCTTACCCCAACCGAAACGCGAAATCTTTTCCGGGAGCGAGGCTGGGAAAAGGTTGTAGCTTTTCAAACGCGTAATGCCCTTCATCGGGCCCATGAATATGCTATGGTATACGCTGCCGAGCAACTTACCCGCGAAGGATACTATACCGGCACAGTGCTGAATCCCTTGGTAGGGGCCACCAAATCGGATGATATACCGGCGGATGTGCGCATGAGAACATACGAAGCCTTGATTGATGGTCGATGGATTGGTTATGGCGATAAGGATGAAGAGCTGTGGCAATCCAGAGGTTACGACCTTGATGACGAAATGCTCTTGATAGGGCTTGATATGAAAATGTTTTATGCAGGACCGAAAGAGGCCGTGATGCACTCCATCTATCGCCAAAATTACGGGTTCACCAATATCGTTATCGGTCGTAAACATGCTGATGCACCTTATGATGACGGCACAGCTATATGGGGAGATTTTGATGCCCATGAAAAGTTTGACCGGCTTAACGGGAAATTAGAAATAGAACCGGTTAGAGTGGGTTTTGCTGCCTTTTTCAAGGAAATCAACCGCGTGGGTATGATAAGCGAATTCCAGCCTAAGGGTTATCAGTCCGTTAGCATTAGCGGGAAAGAGGTAAGACGTAAGCTGAGAGAAGGCGAGGATGTCGACGAGCGCATCATGAGAAAGCCTGTTGCCGATATTCTAAAAGAGTATCTGAGTTCTAACGGTGAAGCTGCTCCGGCCGACAGGAAGAAAAGTACCAACGTGGTATGGCACGATTCGGTGATTAGTAAAGAAAACAGAGAAAAGAAAAATGGCCATAAAGGCGTTGTGGTTTGGTTGACAGGCCTCTCAGGCTGTGGTAAATCCACAATAGCCAATGCCCTCGAGAAGCGCCTCTTTGAGATGGAGACCAATGTCTTTATCCTGGACGGCGATAATGTCAGGCACGGGCTTAACGGTGATTTGGGTTTCTCGCCCGAAGACCGCGAAGAGAATATCCGCAGAATCGGCGAGGTGGCTCACTTGTTTGCCGAATCGGGAACGATTGCCATTACTTCCTTTATCTCGCCGTATCGCAAGGACAGGGATAAAGCCAGGAAACTCAATGAAGAAGGAGATTTTATCGAAATTCATGTCACTGCACCGCTGTCTGTTTGCGAAAGTCGGGACCCGAAAGGCTTATACAAAAAAGCCCGCGATGGTGTTATCTCTGAGTTTACAGGTATTTCCGCGCCCTACGAAGAGCCCGAGAATCCTGAAATAACCCTTGAAACCGATAAGCTGAGTGTCGAAGAATCGGTAGATAAAATTGTCGATTACTTCAAAAAAAATAATATATTGTTTTAATCCCACGCAGAAAACTCAAACAAAATGGAAAGGCCCGGAGTAATTATACTTTCGGGCTATTTTGATGGGGAATCCGAATGGTGAAGTTCAATGGTAAAGTTATTGGTAAAATTTTGAAGAAATATTTTTCTTATCAGACCCTCGGGAGCCGTTTTGAATTTTGAATTTTGATTTTTAAGGTGTTAACATAGATACTACCTAAAACAATGTAGATAAAACAATTAAAATCCCGTCCTTACACGTATGGCACGTTTGGCCAAATATCCGTCAGATTTCTCACGGCATCACTCCGCTATCGCTCCGTGATTTGTTCGAAATGACTTGCCATGAGTTTGGAGGGGAGGGAAAAAGGTCGGGCGGACGCCATAAAAATTTACAAAGGTGTCCGACCGACCTTTTTCTTTGGTTACTCCACTAGAACGAGTCATTTCGAAGGAGCGAAGCGACTGAGAAATCTAAATAATATTTCATAATCAAATGATAATTAGTATTTATTTTTACATCGCATTTTATATAGTTTGAGCTTTCTCAGCATGTTGACATACCTAAGAGATAGATAATTTTTCAAATCATCCCGTATTCAGAATAGAGCGAGTTATTTTTCCCCGGTGTATATGCTCGCTATGCCAAAAGTCAGAGACCGGGCGAAAGTTTTTTTGAAATTTACAGCATGCATATACTCCAGGAAGTTGTCACCGTCGGGGAATGTGCCTACCGAGTTTGGGAGGTAATTATAAGCCGATTTATGTTTTGAGATCAAACGTCCGGCGAGGGGAAGGATATTTTTGAAATAAAAATTGTAAAGCTGCTTCACCGGAAATTTTTTGGGATTCGAGAACTCAAGGATAACAGCAATACCTCCCGGCTTTAACACGCGATTCATTTCGCTTAAACCTTTGTCCAGGTCTTCGAAATTCCTTACGCCAAAAGCTACCGTAACCGCATCGAAACTATTGCTCTCAAATCGAAGGTTTTCCGAGTCGCCGTTTTCCAGGGTGATGGTTTTTTTAAGCCTTTTCTTTGAGATTTTTTCGCGGCCGCGTTCAAGCATCCGGTCGGCAATATCCACGCCAACAATTTCATCAGGCCTGAGCTTTGCTGCTTCAATCGCCAGGTCAGCGGTTCCGGTGGCCACATCAAGTATTCTTCCCGGATTATGCTTTTTCAGGATACGTATCACCTTTTTCCGCCACATGTAATCAATACCCGCCGAAAGGAAGTGATTGAGAAAATCATACCTCCCGGCGATGTTGTTAAACATGCTCCTGACCTGCTCTTTTTTGCTCATTGTTTGGATTTATTTTTCCCGAATAGTCAGACAACAGCTCGTAAAGGTTTATGTTTGGCTCACCTTTAGAGTTTTTCCAGCACTTCAACGGTATTTTCCAGCATTTTATCGGTAAAGTCGAGATGCGTGACGAATCTAATAGTCTGCGGTCCGAAGGGCACACCTTTTATATCATGGGCTGCCAGCTTTTCCAGGAACGTTTTCTCCGTATATTTTTCGTTGAGCCTGAAAATAACGATGTTCGATTGTACCGGGAGCACTTCCTCGACATAATGCTGTTTTTCCAGGACATCACCAAGGTGGCGGGCTTTTTTATGATCGTTTTTCAACTGTTCTATATGATGATCCAGCGCATAAATTCCTGCGGCGGCCAGGTAGCCGGCCTGGCGCATAGCCCCGCCCATAACCTTTCTGATTCGGCGGGTTTTGTTGATAAAAGCCTGGCTTCCGGTTAGCACGGAGCCTACAGGTGCACCGAGTCCTTTTGAAAGGCAGATGGATATTGAATCAAACAGGTGACCGTAATCTTTAGCGTTTTCCTTAGTTTCAACAAGGGCGTTAAACAGCCGGGCGCCGTCAAGGTGGTAGGCAAGCCCGTTTTCTTCGCACACTTTTCCGATACGTTTCAGTTCCTCAAAATCCCACAGACTGCCACCCCCTTTGTTGCAGGTGTTTTCAGCTGCTACCAGGCGGGTAAGCGGGAAGTGGACATTGGAGGGGTCGTTGATGTTTTGTTGTACCTGCTGTGCTGTAAAGCGGCCATTTTGCCCGTCAAGACGGCGGACCGATGCCCCGGAGTTAAAACCGATACCTCCGCCTTCAAAATTATAGATGTGGGCCTGTTTGTCGCAAATCACTTCATCCCCGGGCTGGGTATGGGCCTTGATGGCGATTTGATTGGCCATGACTCCGCTGGCCGTGAATAGCGCATCCTCTTTCCCGAACAATTCCGCCACTTTCTGCTCCAGGGCATTCACCGTAGGGTCTTCTTTAAAGACATCGTCCCCGACTTCTGCATTGAACATGGCGGCTTGCATATCTTTCGTGGGCTTTGTCACCGTGTCGCTTCTTAAGTCTGTCATAAATCTATCTGTTCTTAGGTTTGAGCATTGTAATCAAGGTTGCGATAAATTGCTTTCACCTCCTGTAATAACTTGGTTTTATCGATAGGAACAACCCCGGCCACTTCACATACAATCCCGCCGGCAAGGTTAGAAATCGCTGCCATGTCTCCCGCGGGGATATCCTGCGCCAGGCACAGCGCTGCCATACTAATGACTGTGTCCCCGGCACCGCTTACATCCGCAATTTCCCGCTTATAAGCCGGCTCCTGGTACGATCGCTGCTCGCCATCAAACTTGTACTTCAGGTAGATTCCTCTTTCCGAAAGGGTAACCATAAGCATGTCACAGGCCAGCTTTTCCTGGAGTGTGTCCACAGCATCTTCCAATGCTTGGGTATTGCTGGTATCGAATTCCGTTTTCGTACCTTCTTTCAATTCTTTAAGATTGGGTTTAAACAAGGTCGCCTCTCTGTAATGCATGAAGTTCACTTTTTTGGGATCGGCCGCGACCGGTATGCCTTGGCTTTTTGACCAGGCAATAACGGTCTCGATGATCTCCTTATTGAGGAGTCCTTTGTCATAATCCTGGAATACTACCGCATCAATGTCTCCCTGTTTTAAGATTCGGCTCAGTTGTTCCAGGAATTGTTCTTTATCAGAGGCTGAAACGGGGTTTGTTTTTTCCTCGTCCACCCGCAGCATTTGCGTTTTGTTTCCCAAGACGCGGAATTTGGTGGTGGTCATTCTTTGCTGCGATTGAACGATTCCTTCCCGGCTCATTTCTTCCTGCTTCAATAATTCGAGAAACTCATCTCCTTTCTGGTCTTCTCCAATCACTGAGCACAGAACCGGCTGTGCGCCCATAGCTTTAATATTTCTCGCCACATTAGCCGCTCCACCAAGGCGGTTCTCCCGTTTTTGAATGCTTACGACCGGAACGGGAGCTTCAGGTGATATTCGGCTGACACTGCCCCAGATATAGGCATCCACCATAATGTCTCCTACGATCAGGATTTTGGTCCTGGTAAAACTGCTGAAAAGCTTTTCAATTTCCCCGGATGTGAGCATTATTTTTTTGTTTCCGTTTTCGCAAAGGTAGGAAAAATGGAGGTATTTTGCTCAATGAGCTTTTGTTCTTAGATAAGTAGAGATAAAATAATTAACCTTATAATCCGGCACATCACCGTAAACTCCAAGACTTTCCACCTGTATTCATTCCTCAGGGCCAGCGCAAACAGTTGGAAGGTCGGGCCGATAACCTGCCAGCTCTTTGCGTGGGCCAAGTGGGAGGTTAGAGA
>JAIPAH010000175.1 GCA_021740175.1 Bacteroidales bacterium | reverse complement strand
TGAATGCCGCAAGAGAAACAAAAACCGTTATGATGATGATAACAAGGGATATGGACATAGTTTAGTTTTTTCCTGTTTGTATTTCGCCGGATTCGTAATTATATTCGGAACCCAGCATGCTGTGGGGGATGAGATAGACTGCCAGTAGCATTATGGCGGCCACCACAGCCCACCACCTGTTCTTATCTGATTTTCTGATCCTGAAAAAGGCGATCAACCAAAAAATAAACGCCACGAGGGTTTTATTATCAGTTAAGTCACCACCGAAGGGCCATCCGGCCCACAATTCATTGAAAGCATGAAGCTGCACCAGGGGACCGAGGATCAACCCGCCCAAAAATAGGGTGATTACGGTTACCGTAGTGTATCGGAGGGTTTGTTTTCCTTTGATAAGCGCCTCAATACCGGTGCGGGTGGAGAACAGCATAGCAGTAAACATCAGGATAATGTGGGGAATGAGGATATAGTCGGGTACGGCACCCTTAAAGCGGATACTAATGCTTTCGTCATTGACTTTAATCTGCTGCTGGTTTTTTGAAAGGAAAACCTCGTAGCGCAGCTTCCCGGCCGGCGGTTGATGGGGGAGATGGCCAACTAGCTTACCGTCCCGGTATTCCATGCTGACGGTGCGTAGGGTATCATCCGTACCCATACGCTTAAATTTTATTTTGCCCTTGAAGCTACGGTCCGGCACCCGGATTTCTATGGGGGCGTCATCCGGGCCGCCATGGGAGCGGGGGAGTTCTACGTCCAATGTTTTTCCGTTGAGCGTGACTTCTTCATCAACCGGGTAGGTCGGTCCGGTCATTCGCTGGTATACCGCGATTCCGACCGTAAATAAAAAAGTAAACAGCCAGATTAGTATTGATTTAATCATCTTAAATTATTTGAATTAAAAAACAAGGCGTAAAGATAAAAAGTTTTTGCAGGTAATTATTTTAACCTGCTGAGGATTTCCCTGGCCTTTTGGGCGATGTTAGCTCCCACCAGCCCGTATTTTTCCATCAGTTCGCGGGGCTGGCCGCTCTCCCCGAACGTATCGGGCATCCCTATCCGCTTCAGCCATGTGGGTTGATTTTCGGCCAGCACTTCGGCCACTGCACTGCCAAAACCGCCGTTGATCTGATGTTCTTCCACTGTCAGCACCGCCCGTGTTTCCGAGGCGGCTTTTATGATGGCCGCTTTATCGATAGGTTTGATGGTGTGGATATTGACAACCCGCGCGCCGATGTTCTCATTTTTGAGGATTTCGGAAGCCTGCAGGGCTTCCCAGGTCATGTGGCCCGTCGAGAAAAAGGTGATATCGCTGCCTTCTGTCAGAACCTGGGCTTTCCCGAATTCAAAAGGATAGTTTTCATCCATGAAATTCGGTACCTTCTCGCGGCCGAACCTCACGTAAACCGGCCCGTCAAGCTCATTGATAGCATAGATAGTAGCTTCTTTAGCCTGGTAAGCATCGCAGGGTGAAATCACTTTCATATGGGGCAGTGTACGCATTACCGCTATATCTTCCAGTGCCTGGTGCGTGGCACCGTCAGGGCCAACGGATATGCCGGCATGTGCGCCGCCGACAACCACATGCACATTATTATAACATATCGAAATACGTACCTGGTCTGCATCGCGCAAGGCCGAAAATACCCCGTAGGTGGAAAAAACGGGTGTTTTTCCCGAAAGGGCCAGCCCCGAGGCTACACCCACTGCATTTTGTTCCGCCACGCCCATCGAATAAAATCGTTCGGGGAATGCATCGGCAAAAAAGTTCATACTCACCGATCCGGTAATATCCACTCCCAGGCCAACGACCGAGGAGTTGATTTTGGCCGCTTCCAGTACACCTTCGCCAAAGCCGTGGCGTGTGGGTTTGTCTCCTTTGTTGGTCCATTTTTTCATGATGCAGCGTTTTTTACCTGGTTGATAAATGATTCCAGCTGATCCTTTTTGGGAGGCTTGCCGTGCCAGCGATAATCCCCCTCAATTTCCGCCACGCCCTTACCCATTGTGGTTTCGGCAAGAATGACCGTGGGTTTGGCCAGCGTTTTAGTAGCTAAAGCGAAAGTTCGGAGGATATGTTCCATGTTGTTCCCCTCACATTCCATGACTTCCCAGCCGAAACTTTCAAATTTTTCTTTAAGCGGCTCCAGCCCCATCACTTCGGATGTTGGGCCGTCTATCTGAACGCGGTTGCGGTCGACAATACTGATGAGGTTATCTAGCTGGTAATGCCCGGCACTCATGATGGCCTCCCATACGGAGCCTTCCTGGAGCTCCCCGTCGCCATTGACGCAGAATATGCGGTGCTGTTTCTTGTCGGCTTTGGCGGCCAGGGCCATCCCCACCGCCACCGACAGGCCTTGCCCGAGTGAGCCCGCCGATAGTTCGATGCCCGGTAGCCCGTGCTCGCGTCCGGGATGCCCCTGCAAGCGGCTGCCCAGCTTTCGCAGCGTCATAAGCTCGCTTTTGTCGAAATAGCCTGCTTCGGCCAGCGTAGCATAAAAAACCGGCGCAACGTGGCCGATGGATAACACCAGGCGGTCACGATCCTCCCATTTTGGATTTTTTGGGTCGTGGTTCAATACATAAAAATAGAGGGCGGTAAATATATCCGCCAGGCCCAGCGAGCCTCCCGTATGTCCGGAACCGGCCTCGGCAAGGCTCTTTAAGGTGTTCACGCGGATTTCCGTCGCGACAGATTTGAGCTGCTCAATTTTGGAAAAGGTTACCATGGCTTTCTTGTTTCACACAAAAATAGCAGAAAGCCACGATATGGCAAAAAAGAAGAGTGGGGTTATAGCTTTTAAGAGAAATTTGATTTGTCCCATTTTGAAAAAATGAGAACCATAAAAAAAGCCATCAATCGATTTGATGGCTTTTTTAAAATTGTATAAAATCTGGTTGCTTTTCTTTAAGTCTAATGAGTAATGACCACCTTTCTGCTCAGCAAGGGAAAATTGTTATTCATAATAGTTAGGAGGTATAATCCATTTTCAAATTGTGAAGTATTGATGCGAATTTTCTCAGTACCGGCGCTGATGGGTTGTTTATATACTGTTTTCCCTGTGAGTGTTGACAACTGAATATTTACTTGTTTACTTTTCTTCTGGGTGTATTCCACATTTAAAAAGTTATCAGCCGGTACGGGATACGTTTTCAGTCCGGTTATGAGCTCATTTCCATCACTGACGCCCGACGTCTCTATGACATATTTAACTTCTACCCCTACCTTGTTATCAGGATTTCTTTCATCATAAAAATAGTAGGAGATAGTGCTGGTACCGCTTTTTTCATGAGGCTCGTAATCCCCGTCAAATGCATTCGTACTCTCTCCCGGCGGAATTGCTATTGCCTGAGAGGAAGTGTCTACGGAAGGCAGAAAGCAGCTTCCCCAGCAAAAATAATTTACGGTGCTGTCGACAAGGCTGTTTTCGACACGGGCTGCACGTACCCGAATTGTATCTTCGCCGGTATTGGTTACGGTAGCGTGAAATACCAGAAGAGTGGAATCAATGGTGCCTTCAACCTCTACCACTTCTTCATTTTCCAAAACCCCTTCATCATCGGTTGAAAGCTGCAGAGTTGATTGGGTTTCGGTAACAAAATGGATTTCTACACCAATCTCTTGCTCCGGGTTGTCTTCATTATAGAAGTAATAGGAGACAGAACTTGTCCCGGCATTTCCATATGGTTGATAGTCTCCTGTAAATTCGGTGTTTGTTTCCCCTGCATGAATCGTGACATAGTTGGTGGAGGTGTCGACAGAGGGTAAGTAGCACTGGCCCCAGCAGAAAAAGCTTACAGCATCTCCCACAATGTTGTTTTCCACTTTACGAACACGAACCCGGATGGAATCATTACCCGTGTTCGTGACTTTTACATGGCCTGAAATCAGGTTATCATCCGGGTTCCCTTCAACAGTTATGACCTGTCCGTCTTCCAAAACGCCCTGTTCTTCGGTCGATAACTCCAGCTCCTGGGCTATTAATCCTGACCCGGTAAACAGGATGATGGCGGTGTATATGAGTAAACGTTTTAACATACTTTTCTCCTTTTTTTTAGTTTCTATTTATGATACAATCATTTTTGGCAAAAGGTTGTCTGGTGCTGCCATATCTTTATGATTTTTATTGATTTTAAATCTGTAAAGACTTTTTCGTCATTTTGCAAGCAGAAAGCTATGATAGCATCTGTCCTAAGCATTTTATTCTATAATTTAATTGATGTAGAACTCATTCTCCAAAAATAATAAAAAAGCGATCTTAAGTGTATACAAATTAACATATCATTATAAATATTTTTTTATACCGGTAGATTAGAAAAGAACAGGTAGCCCATCCAGGCGGAAGCTATCAGTTTAAGAAGCGTTCCTGCCAGCAATCCGACGAAAGAACCGAACCCTGCGCGAAGGGCGTCATTGGATTGTTTCCCGGCCACCATCTCTCCAAGCACTGCCCCGATAAAGGGGCCGATGATAATACCCAGGGGAGGAAAGAAGAAAAGGCCCAGCACCAGACCAATCACACTTCCCCAGACCCCTTTCTTAGTGCCGCCGTATTTTCGCGTGCCCCAAACCGGTACGACATAATCCAGCAATGTTACCGCAATGGTTATTAACAGCCAGATAACAAGCGTTTGCGCTTCGAAAGGCGGTTTATCCGTTATTTGAAGCAATATCAATCCTACATAACTAATCGGGGGGCCGGGAATTACAGGCACAATACAGCCCAGCAGACCTATGATAATTAATATCCCCCCTAAAACAATCCAGAGCCATTCCATAATTTTATCAGGTTATGTTCAACAAATCTTTTTCCTTTATTAAACTAAAGTTTCGCATTTCTTTTAGAATATTGAATGTTAATTTCTTATAAAAAAGCTATTTTTGTAAATAGCTATATATCAAACTTTAATATCTTCCAATTATGCTAGATGGCTTTCTTAGTGAATCTCGGTGCCCTTGTGTCTTAGTGGCCTTCTGGAAGTACGGCCACCAAAGGCACAAAGACTCTAAGTATCACAAAGAAAGAACTTATTTAATTATAATTTACACAAAATCAGTATTTTATAATTCCAACTTTTAAGTGCGAAACTTATATTCTTTTAAAAACCATTAGCTACAACAAACACCAAACACCAAACAACGAACAACGAACAACGAACAACTCCCCCTACTCCTTGTAAAACTTCAGTTCCGTAAAGTCAAAATCCGGGTTGGGGACGTCGATACGCATTTGTTCCACCTTGCCGTTACGGTCCATTACAAAATTCACCCATCCCCTGGGTAGTGAGGGGAATTCCTCAAATTTGATTTTGAACGTGTCGTAATGCCAGTGTTCCATCCTGCTGTGAAAATCCGGTGAGGGCTCAAGCTGAAGGCGCAGCTTACCTTCTTCCAGGGTAACGGTAGCTTTGCCGTACATTTTACCGCTATAAGTTCCGGTATATTCTTTCAGGGCAAGCGAGGGTTCGGAATCCTTAACCCGCGCCGAATCTTTTCTGGCTTGCTGGTTTTCTTTGCGCTGCTCATAATTTTCGTATCTCTCAAGAAAAATCTTGTTCCAGTCTTTTGATTCTTTGTCCAGTAAATAATCGAGTGTTTTGAACATGAGGCTCCTGTATATCCCCGAAACAGAATTTGTGAGAATCACAAAAGCAGAATTTTCTTCGGGCAGCAAAACGGTTTGAGATATCATACCGTCATATCCTCCATTGTGGGTAACGACCTTGCGGCCGCCGTAATCAAACATGCTCCAGCCCAGGCCATAGCTTTTAAAGTGGGTCGAGGGCCGCATTTTACGTGCGGTTTGGGATACGCTTAACGGGGTGTGGGGTGACCACATTGCGTTTTGAACGTTTTTGGAAAAAACCGTATCGCCCTCGAAAATCCCTTTGTTCAATTGCAACGCCAACCAGTTTTTAACATCTTTCGCGCAGGAGATAATCCCTCCTGCGGGGGCAATGTTATCCCAGTTAAGGTATTCTATAGCGATAGTGCTATCCTCGGTTTCGTTGTGCGGGGCTGCCACATTATTATAATTTTCCAGATTGGATGTGGAAGTAATGGTTCTTTCCATTTGCAGAGGCTTAAAAAATTCCTTTTTCATAAACTCATCCCATCTCATACCGGAAACTTCTTCAATAACCAGTCCGGCGGCCAGGTACATGATATTGGAGTAGCCAAATTTTTCCCTGAACCCGTAGGCGGGCTCCAGGTGACGGGCACGTTTAACCACTTCGCGGCGGTTGTAGTTCGAGCCGAACCATAGCAGGTCCCCGCTGAATGTTTTAAGCCCGCTGCGGTGGCACAGCAGGTCGCGTATGGTGAACTTTTGCGTGACATAAGGCGAATACAACTCAAACCAGGGCAGGTAATCGACAACCCGGTCATCCCAGTTTAACTTTCCCTCATCCACCAAAATGCCTATGCCGGCAGCCGTGAAAGCTTTGGTATTAGAAGCAATGGCGAAAAGCGTCTCTTCTGTAACTTTTTTATCGGTGTTCACCTTCCTGACACCATATCCTTCTGAAAGTATCAGGCTGTCGTTTTTGATGATGGCTACAGCCATGCCGGGTACTTCCCATTCTTTCATGGATTGTTGATAGTAGTCTTCAAGATCCTGAAGCGGGTTTTGTCCACTGATGGTTAGCGAAATTCCCAGCAGCACAAAAATCGTAATGAGTGTTTTTTTCATGGTGTGTTTACTGATTAATTTTCGAATGATTGTAAATATTTTTCCAATTTATCCATAACCTCTGAAGCTTTCCCCTGCAAAAAGATGTCGGTGATATCACCGGTAAAAAGGCTCTTTTCAGGGTTAATTTCTATGATTTT
>JAIPAH010000174.1 GCA_021740175.1 Bacteroidales bacterium | reverse complement strand
CCCGGCACTGCTTTCGGCGATCCCAATTGCATCCGAATCTCATATGCTACGTCGGAGAAGCAGCTTAAGGAGGCACTTAACAGAATAGCACAAGCTCTCGGGAAATTAGAATAGTCCTGTCATTTCTGAAAATTTATGTATTTTAGTCCGATTTTATCGTTAACTAGAGCATATGCTGCTTATTTATTCAGACAAAGACAGCAACCGTTTGCAATATACACTAAGGATGCTGTTCGGGAACATCCTGGGAGTGGAATATAATCATACCACTCAAAAGGAAAAATTTTTAAGATACCAGGGACCGAAATTAAACTATTCCCAAAAAGCCTTCAGTAAGGAGATTTTCCTTAAAAGAGTGGATTTACTGTTTCAAAAAAGCATCGAAAGTTTTACGATTCAAACGCTGGACTATGAAGGTTCAAAAGCTCCATTTCCCGTTTATGATAACACTTCTTACCTGCCTTTTGATCCTTTTGCCGCCGGTTTTTACATGTTGGCGCGCTATGAAGAATACCTGCCTTATAGGAAAGACGAGCACGGGCGGTTCAATGCTCATGACAGCATCGCATACCGTTATCGTTTTCTTAAGAAGCCCGTTGTGAATATCTGGGCCTATCAAATACGCAAAATCCTCAAAAAGCGCTTCCCCAACCTGATTTTCAAAAAACGAAAATTCAAATTCATACCTACGTATGACATTGACGTAGCTTTATCGTATCGCTCCAAAGGATTTATTCGTTCTGTCGGAGGTTATATAAAATCCTTGTATAATGGGGAATTCAAAGATATTATCCACCGCACCCAGGTATTATTGGGGCAAAAAAGGGATCCTTATGATACCTATTCCTACCAAATCAACATGCACAAGAAGTATGGCCTTGACCCGATTTATTTTATCCTTTTCGGGAAATTTGGAAAATACGATAAAAACCTGTCTGTAAACAACAAAAGATTCCAGGTATTAATCAAGCACCTTGCTGATTATGCCGAGTTGGGGATTCATCCCTCCTACGCTTCGGCAGGTAATGCTGATTTAATGCGGGATGAAATCAACAAGCTGTCGCAGGTATTGAATAAAGAGATTAATTCGAGCCGCATGCATTACCTTAAAATGGATTTACCGACTACCTACCGGAACTTGATCCATATGGAAATTACCGATGATTACACTATGGGGTTTGCTTCCGAGCTCGGTTTCAGGGCCGGAACCTGCGATACTTTCAACTTTTACGATTTGGATATGGAAACGGAAACCAATTTGAGGATTCATCCGTTTAGTATAATGGAAGGAACGTTAAGGGACTATAAAGGTATTCAACCCAGCGAAGCCATACAATATATCAAGCCGCTAATCGACGAGGTGAAATCCGTGGATGGAACGCTTATAAGCCTGTGGCACAACCCTTCACTTAACGACAATATAAATGAAGGGGGCTGGAGAAAACCTTATGAAGATATGATTAAATATGCTATTGATGTTGAAGATGAAGAGGAAGTGGAATGATTCATTATATTAAACACGATGACGTAGATACGGAAAAATGGGACCGCTGTATAAACAAAGCCTATAATGGCATGGTGTATGGCTACTCGTGGTACCTTGATGTGGTTTGTAAAGAATGGGATGCCCTGGTAGAGGATGACTATTACCGGGTCTTTCCTATTACCGCCAATAAAAAAGCCGGCATCCATTACATGTACCAGCCTTTATTTACCCAACAACTCGGGATTTTTTCGCAGGGGATATTAAACGAGGAGATAACCCGGCAATTTTTAGAGGCTATACCTTCCAAATACCGGTTGATAGAAATTAACCTGAACGCTTTCAATAAACCCGATATTGAAAAAGCACCCTCCCATTATATTGAAAACCGGAATTACGAGCTCGATCTTATCCCGCCATACGAAGAAATCAAAAAACATTATAGCAAAAACCTAAAGCGTAATCTCAAAAAGGCTGAAAAAGAAGGTATTACGTTCATGAAAAGCGTCAAGCCCGAGGATGTTATTGACATCTTCAGGAAACATCGCGGAAAATATATCAAAAAGCTGGATAGTGAAGCCTACCGGAAATTAAAACATTTGATTTATGTTTTGATATACAGGGGGCGGGGGCAAGTTTGGGGAGCCTATGATTCCCGCAACAACATGGTGGCAGGAGCGGTTTTTGTTAAAAGCAGTCACAAATGGATTTTCCTGTTTTCAGGAACATCCTCCGATGCCCGTGAAATGGGGGCCATGCCTTACCTTTTAGACCGCTTTATCTTTCATAATGCCCACAGCAATGCAACTTTTGATTTTGAAGGCAGCAATGACGAGAACCTGGCACGCTTTTATCGCAGCTTCGGGGCAAAACAATGTTCCTATTATCAATATACCCGGAATTCCCTGCCCTGGCTTGTTAAAAACGGAGTAAACGCAGTAAAAAAATTAAAAAACAGTATAAAATAAGTATCATGGTGAAAAACCTCGGGGAAAACAATTCAATTCTAAACCAATTCATTGCAGAAGTCAGAGATAAAGAAATCCAAAATGACCGGATACGATTCCGGAGAAACCTGGAGCGAATCGGTGAGATATTTGCTTATGAGATAAGCAAGACCCTCGATTACACACCGAAAGATGTCCCAACACCATTGGGCTCCAAGCGGATGCATCTTCCTTCAGACCAGCCCGTATTAGCCACTATACTCAGGGCAGGACTGCCCATGCACAACGGCCTACTGAATTACTTTGACAGCAGCGGGAATGCATTCATCTCAGCATACCGGAAATATCATTCCGCCAATGATTTTGATGTTCATATCGAGTATGCTTCCAGTCCTAAAATTGAAGATAAAACATTAATCCTATCGGATCCTATGCTGGCTACGGCCTCTTCCATGGCCCTTGCTTACCGTGAATTGCTCAAAAACGGACAGCCAAGCCATGCGCATCTTGTTACGATTATAGCGAGCTCCGAAGGAGTAAAAGCCCTGGAAAAAGAACTGGGCAACGAAAACATTACTATTTGGGTGGGAGCCATTGACGAACATCTGACAAAAAAGGCATATATCGTACCGGGACTAGGAGATGCAGGAGACCTGGCCTTCGGGAAAAAACTGGAATAAACGCCGGCATTCATCAGGCTGAAGGCTCCCCCTTTCTAATCACAAAAGGGTTATCTTTGTCAGATACTTGGCTTAAAAACAAATACTGAGGTCTAAAACGATCAGGATGAGAAAAGAACTGGTTAAAGAAAATATCAACATAGCCCTGAGTTCTGTCACAGCGCACAAGCTGCGGGCCATCCTTACTATTCTCATCATTGCTTTTGGGATAATGGCCCTGGTAGGTATTCTCACTTCCATAGAAGCCGTTAAGACTTCGCTCAACCAGAATTTCAGCCGAATGGGAGCCAACACGATAACGATCCGGGGTAAGGATGTCAGAGTGGAAGGTGCTAAAGCCAGCACTTACAAACCCATTGACTATAAAGATGCCATAGAGTTCAAGAGAAGGTATCAGTTTCCCGCACTTACTTCCGTATATACGCGAGCCACGGGTACAGCTACCGTGAAATTCCGTTCCGAAAAATCCAATCCCAATGTAACGCTCTACGGAGCTGACGAGAATTATATGATGACTTCGGGCAATAAACTAGCCAGGGGGAGAAACATTTCCTCTGCGGATGTCCGTTCCAGCGCCCCCGTGACGGTAATCGGACACGGCATTGAAAGCTTGCTTTTCGCTGATAACGAAGACCCGCTGGGAAAAACTATTAGCATCGGAGCAGGAAAATACGAGGTTGTAGGCGTATTGGAAGAAAAAGGCTCCTCCTTCGGTTTTAGTTCGGGAAGAAGCTGTACCGTACCCGTTACAACTCTTCGAAACTTTTCCGGGGGACAGGATTTCAATTACCGGATAAACATTATGACCAATCGACCCGAAAACCTTGAAACGGCTATCGGAGAGGCTGAGGGACTTTTTCGGATTATCAGGGAGTTACAGCACAGGGAGAAAAATAATTTTCGTATTAGCAAAAGCAGCAGCCTGGCAGACTCTCTCTTCGAAAACCTTAAAAACCTCCGCCTGGCAGCCATTATTATAGGTATCATTACCCTCCTGGGAGCCGCTATCGGGCTGATGAATATCATGCTGGTGTCGGTAACAGAAAGAACCCGTGAAATCGGCATCCGCAAAGCCATAGGAGCTAACAGCCGAACCGTCCGCAACCAATTCATGATTGAGGCTATTGTCATCGCTCAGCTAGGGGGTATCGTGGGTATAGTTTTTGGTATCCTGATAGGGAATATCCTGGGATTTTTACTGAACACCGGATTTATCATTCCCTGGATATGGATTCTATCAGGAATAGCTCTCTGTTTTGCAGTCGCGCTACTCTCAGGAATCATCCCGGCCACTAAAGCAGCTCGTTTGGATCCTATCGAATCCCTGCGTTATGAATAATCAGAACATGCCCTCATCTGCAAAACTGTAATATTTATTATCGCCCATAATAAGATGATCGATGACCGGCAGTTGAAGAATTTCCCCCGAATTTTTAAGTTTCTGGGTGAGTTTAATATCCGCATCACTGGGTTTTACACTTCCCGAGGGATGGTTATGACACAAAACAATAGAGGCGGCTTTGGCGTCTATGGCCGTTTTAAAAATCCTTTTCGGGTCGGCGACGGTTCCCGTCATGCCCCCTTCACTAATCTTTACAGGCTTTAGAATTCTATTTGCGCGGTTCAGCAACAAAATCCAAAAACTCTCGTAATGCGTATCGGAGAGAGTGATTTGCATGTATTCAAAAGCATCCTTGCTGTTGGTGATTTTCCGGCGCTGTAACGCTTCCTCGCTTCTGCGGCGCTTCCCCAACTCCAGGGCTGAAACAATAGTGATAGCCTTAGCCTCGCCGACGCCTTTAATTTTTTGTAAATCCGTAACCGTCATCTTTGATAACTCTATCAAATTATCGGTAGCCTCTTGAAGCAATTGCCTGGAAACTTCCACGGCCGAAAGGGTTGCTGTCCCGCTCCCAAGTAAAATAGCGAGCAATTCGGCATTAGTCAGCACGCTTTTTCCTTTAAGCAAAAGTTTTTCGCGGGGACGTTCTTCTTCCGACCAGAATTTAATAGAATTGTTTTCTTTGTAGGTTTTCATGGTGATAGTTTTTAGTGGTTTGTATAAAGGTAAGCATTTTCTTAATTTTAGATACCCTGACAATACCGAATATTTTATAAGTTTGACAAACTTTTCCGGGAAGGGGAAGCATCGAACACTTTTTGTGCATTAAAACATTTGGCCTAAAATTGTTGATAAAAAACTAAAATACTGAGTCATGAGAATCATAAGCATTGTAGGAGCCAGACCGCAGTTTATCAAGGCATCGGCTATTAGCAGAGCTTTCAAAAGAGAACATTCAGAGAACTTGGAAGAGCTTCTTGTCCATACAGGGCAGCATTATGATGACAACATGTCGCAAATTTTCTTTGATGAATTGGACATACCCCGCCCGCATTTCAACCTTGAAATCGGGTCGCTGACTCATGGCCAGCAAACAGGGCGCATGCTTGAACGCATCGAAAAGCTGCTGTTGCTGAAAAAACCGGCGGCAGTCATTGTCTACGGCGACACCAACACCACGCTAGCGGGAGCCCTGGCGGCTTCAAAGCAACAAATCCCTGTTATTCATATCGAAGCGGGCTTGCGCTCTTTTAAGAAAGCAATGCCCGAAGAAATCAACCGGATTATGACCGATCATGTTTCCACCATGCTGTTCACCCCAACACAACGGGGGATTCAAAATCTTTTGCGGGAAGGTTTCTCACTGGAACAATATGCACCTCCTACGATGGATAACCCGGCTATATACCCTAGCGGAGATATCATGTATGACAATTCGTTCTATTTTGCGCAAAAAGCCGAAAAAACTTCTACTATTCTCCGGCGCCTTCAGCTAAGAAAAGAGCGATTCGTCCTGAGCACCCTGCACCGGGCCGGCAACACAGGTAATCCGGACAGATTATATGCAATTCTACTGGGGCTG
Source organism: Bacteroidales bacterium (assembly GCA_021740175.1). Taxonomy (GTDB): domain Bacteria; phylum Bacteroidota; class Bacteroidia; order Bacteroidales; family JAIPAH01; genus JAIPAH01. The sequence goes on along the minus strand of JAIPAH010000174.1, from coordinate 838 downwards.
AAGAAAATTGCCGATTCGAAAACCCGCGTCGTACTGCCCCTCCATCCCGGAACGCAGAAGCAACTCACATCCATTACTAATCAAGCTTTCGTAGAAGAAATCAATAATCATTCTTACATCGATTTAATCGAACCGGTATCTTTTCTCGATATGATTATGCTTGAAAAGCGAGCGGAAATGATTCTTACCGATTCAGGCGGCGTACAAAAAGAAGCTTATTTTTTCCACAAACCTTCGGTCATTTTGCGGGAAGAAACGGAATGGACGGAAATCACTGAAAATAATGCCACCATACTTACCGGAGCCAATTCCGGGAAAATTGCACAAGCTTTTTTGCATTTCAGAAATTATCCCCCGGAAGATTACCCGGAAATTTTTGGCAACGGCGATGCGGCCACTATGATTTGCAAGGAAATTGTTACAAAACTGGCATAAAAAAATATGTCGAACAACCTATGCTCCCCGCTTGCGGGTGTGAACAAACGGCCATTCGACACATTCCTTTACTTTAAACGGATAGGCTTATCGGCACTATCTTTATGACAACGTATTCAAATGACGGGACATGCGCGACTTAACGTTGCCCGCTTTATTCTTGTGCAGTATATTCTTTTTTGCCAGCTTATCAACCATAGCAACGAGTTTGGGCATTTGCTTTTCCGCTTCCTGCTTATCTTCAATCTTCATGAAACGTCTTACTGCATTACGCATGGTTTTCGAATAATAACGATTACGCAATCGTCGCTTATAGTCCGAGCGATTTCTTTTTAGAGTCGATTTGTGATTCGCCATATCTTATTCACTATTAATGTTATGTGTTATGAAGGTGCAAAAATAC
>JAIPAH010000173.1 GCA_021740175.1 Bacteroidales bacterium | reverse complement strand
GGTAATGCACATAAAAAAAGCATCCCTGGCCGGTTGTATTAATGTGTTGGAGTTCTTTATAATATTGATACCATGTTATCCCATATGGATAACCTGCAGAAGTATAACCGGCAATAAAATAGAAAACTTCATTTTGAGGGTTATCGTTCATCCAATGCTCTTCCCGCATTATTTCCTGTTCCAGTTCCCATTGACGTCTGTGCGCTTGCTCTTTCCTGAATTGTTTCAGGCGTTGCTTTTCCAGCTCTTTTTGTTTATGTTGTTCCTCTCTCTTCTGCTTTTTCACTGCCTCCGCGTTCTCCCGTTGTTTTTTCCTGAGGCTTTCCAGTTCCTTATAATCAATGGGATACCCTCCCCAATCCAAATCCAGAAGAGCACAAATCCTGTTCACATTCACCTTGGCCCGATAATCCTCTACAAGGTTGTCGCCGTAATATTCGGCAAGCCAGTTTTTTACGCTTTTTAACCGTCTATTTCTTCGTTTTGTTTTTCCCAAATTTTGACTTCTTTATGATTCAACCATTCACGCCAAGCGAATCTAAAATAAATCAAACCGATTTGCAACGAAACTTGTTAAAGGCTGTTGAGCGAGCCAATGAAGAATGGTCAATTAAACCGGAAGCGTCAAATTGGATACTGCCACTATCAAACCGTAAATCAATAACGCTGTTAAAACCAATGCAATCACGAATACATAGATCATTCTTCTTCATAAAGGTATTGAGAGAGGATGTTTTTCGCCATATTTAAGGATTTACGCTCAATTTGAAATAAAATGATAAAAAATATAGGCTGCTGATCGAATATTTTTTTGAAATAATCCGATTTTTTTTATCTTTGTACTGGTTCGTCTACATACTTCCTTAATTATACAGACGGACCTAGGGGGTTAGTGAAAGTCGTCCTCGTGGTTGGGGACGGCTTTTTTTTGTGCCCGGTAAATTTGGTGTTTAAATGAATTTTGTATTTTTACCCTCCGACAATGCACTAAAATTCTGTTTATGGCAAAATTTGACTTTTCCAAACGCGATAGTTTTGGCTCCAAAATAGGTGTGATTGCTGCCGCTGCCGGTTCGGCTATCGGATTGGGCAATATCTGGAAATTCCCATACATCACAGGTGAAAACGGAGGGGGCGCCTTCCTGCTGGTTTATCTCGCTTGTATCGCTCTCATAGGGTTGCCCATTATGCTGGCGGAATTTTCGCTGGGGCGAAAGGCCAACCGGAATGTCTTTGGAGCATTTAAAAAACTAGCGCCAAATACAGGATGGTATTGGTCAGGTGTGCTGTTTAATACCGCTGCTTTCACTATCATGTCATACTATGCCGTAGTGGCTGGCTGGATTTTTGCCTACATTCCGCGTTCCATATCGGGTGCGCTAAGTGGTCAGAATTTTAATGAAGCTTTTTCTAATCTTAACAGCAGCACGGTGGAACCATTGATATGGTCTTTCGTGGTGTTGGGATTAACCATATTCTTTATCCACTCCGGTATTAAGAAGGGGATTGAAAAATATACCAAAATTTTGATGCCCATTTTGCTGGTGCTGATGATTATCCTGATGATACGTTCGGTCACCTTGCCGGGAGCAATGGAAGGCATAGATTTTCTCTTTGCTCCCAACTTTTCAGCCCTTACTCCCGGGGGTGTTCTTGAAGCCCTGGGCCATGCTTTCTTCTCATTGAGCCTGGGGATGGGCGTTATGATGACCTACGGTAGTTATATTCAAAAGCAGGAAAACCTACAGACAACATCGCTTCAGGTAGTTATAGCTGATACGGCCATTGCCCTGATGGCCGGGGTTATTATTTTCCCAGCCGTTTTTGCTTACGACTTGGAACCCAGCTCCGGGCCGGGATTGATTTTTATTACGCTACCCGGTGTTTTTAACGCAATGCAGGGTGGCATTATCTTCCAGACCTTGTTTTTCATCCTGATAGGGATTGCAGCCCTAACCTCCACTATGTCACTTGTTGAGGTGGTAGCCTCTTCGGTTACCGAACAGCTGGGGATTTCCCGTAATAAAGGAATTCTCATGATTGCCGGTTTAATGGCTTTGCTGATTATCCCCAACTCCCTTTCATACGGGGCCATGTCGGATGTTACTTTATTCGGACATACTGTTTTCGGAGTATTCGATTTCCTGGCATCCAATATTTTCTTGCCTGTCGGTGGATTAATGATTGCCTTGTTCCTGGGCTGGTTCTATAAACTGAAAAACATCAGGAGTGAAATCACAAATGAAGGGAAATACCGGTTTAGACTTGCCGGGGTATATAATTACCTTATCAAATATATTGCTCCGGTGGCTATTGTCATTATTTTGCTGTATGCCACAGGAATTCTCTCAAAACTCGGATGGGTATAACACATGAATTGGGATTTATCATGCGCTGGTTTTATGAATCATAGCATGATGACTCCCTCTATTGTTTGGGCTTTTTTGTAACGGTTGATTACCTCATCAGCACTGAACATGACTTCCTTACCCGAAACGCTGATATAGTTCCCTTTGCGTGATTTGGTATAGTCCAGTGAGGCCTCCTCACCGAAAAGTTGCTGTACCTGGGTGAGCCTCGTAGGCTCATCAGGAATAATAAATTTAAATAAATATACGGATGGCCAGGTGTGTATATTATTTAAGTGTTTCCTCAGTTTTGCATAAAATTCCGAGCTCATAACTTTTACTCCCCGCGGATTTTATTCCGTCGCTTTTTCGTTTTTAACCTCTATTTCTTGCCCCATAACCTTAACTATATCTCCGGGATAAAGTTTTCTTCTGTATCGGTTTTCTAATTCTTCATTGACTACTACCTCCCCGGTATCAATCATATCTTTGGCATCGCCTCCTGTCAGCGCAATATTTAGAGCTTTAAGCAACTGCATCAGATTGATATATTCTGTCTCTATATAAAATTCATTCATGCTGCAAAGTTAACTTACCATACCATTGACGCGCAAATTTTAATTTATCCGACAATAAAATGAGCTTCCGGGTATTTATAGTTTTTATATTTTACTTTCCGGCTTAATGCAATGCCCAGTGTAAGCGAGCCTAATCGGCCGATATACATTAGAATGATTATAATGGTCTTACCAATATCTGAGAGATCAGCCGTAATGCCCGTACTCAGTCCCACCGTTCCAAAGGCGGAAAATGCTTCGAAGATAATCGCTTCGAGGGCGAATTGTTGTTCTGTAATGGAGAGGGCCACAGTGAATCCGAAAAGAATACACAGGGAGATGATGATGATTGCATAGGTTTTATTGACTGCTTCCCATGGAATCGTGCGCCGGTAAATTTCCACATGTTCTTTTCCCCTGATGTTGGCTATGGCAGCCTGTATGGCAATAGAAAAAGTGCTCGTTTTAATGCCCCCACCGGTTGAACCGGGAGAGGCCCCAACAAACATAAAAAACAGGAAAAGCAATAATGTGGGAGTGGCGAGCGAGCCGATATCTATGGTGTTAAATCCGGCTGTTCGCAGCGTTACAGCCTGGAAAAAGGAAGTGACAATTTTTCCTGCCAGACTATAACCGGCCAGTGAGTTAGAATTTTCTAGAAAATAGAAAGTTACAGTGGCAATCAAAAGCAAAATACCGCTTATTCTTATAACCAAACGCGAGTGCAATTGAAGTTTCCGCCACTTTCGCTTCTCTCTTTTCCTGAACCTTTCAAACGAAAAAATATCCTGTAATACCAAAAAGCCGAGGCCTCCTAAAATGATAAGAAAGGCAATAACTAAATGCAATGCATACTGATGCTGAAGGGCTGTTTCATACAGTCCGTCACTGAAGAGGGAGAAACCCGAGTTATTGAATGCTGATATCGCATGAAATACGGAAAAGTACACTTTTTCGGCAAAGCTGCTGAAAGGATACTGGCCCCATGAAAAAAATATGGCAATAATTCCTGCCAGTTCAATAATCAGCGTGAAATAAATCACCTTTCGGATGATGATTTTCAGATTCTGTGTTTGGTCTGTATCCAGCATGCTGCTAAAGATACGGGCAGACATCAAACTGCCTCTGCCACTGTATAGCGAGGAAATAAATGTGGCGACAATGAGCATATTCAAACCACCCAATTGGATAAGGACCATAATAGCCAGTTGGCCCCGCATGGTGAAAAAATCAGCTGTGTCATGTACGATAAGACCGGTTACACAGCTGGCACTTGTTGACGTGAAGAGCGCATCCAATAGGCTGATGCTTTGGCCGGTAGTCATCTCAGGTAGCGAAAGAAGAATAGTACCGAAAGTAATGAGTAACAGGAATGACAGCGATAATAATGCAGCAGGGTTCATGTGAAGTTTTGCAAGATTAAATCTCGATTTTAAGAATACCATCACGGTTAATACGGCGAATAAAACTCCCTGCATGATGAAAAATGTGCTGGGGTTAAAACCCGTTGTAGATTGTAAGGTGTATTCCAAAAGGGTAACATCAAAAAAATGACCGGAGGACCACTCCAGCAATACTACGACAAGAAATAAGCCCTCGGAGAGGTTTTGTTTAAGAAATGTCAATGGATTGAAATCAAGTAAGAAAAGCATGACGTACCTCACCAGGTAAAACATCAGTATAATGTTTAGCAGGTGAGAGAGGTTGGCAACCTGGGCAGTGGTGTTGCTGAAACCAATGAAATAGATAATAATAACGCCGCCAATTGCCGCAGATGCTAATGCTAATACACCCAGAAATTGAAGCAACGGCGATTTGATTTTATATATTTCTACATTCAGCTTTTCTCTGAAAGCTCGAAATTTGGACATTATTGGTTTATTTCAATGAACTTGTCTATGTTTTTCTTTCCCCCAAAAATGATAAGATAATCATTCTTCTGAATAACAGCATCTCCTGTGGGCAGCCCTGTCACATGAAACTCTTTGTCTTCCTGATTTTCTTTTTCAGATTTTGTTATCTCTTTTTTTATGGTTAATAGCATGATGTTATAGCGGTTAAGGAATCCTATATCCTCCGTTGTGCGCCCCACTGTATCGGGCGGAGCCAAAACTTCTGCTACTTCATAACCATCGGGGAGTTCAAAATAGGCCATGATACTTGGGTTGATAAGACGTTCGGCTACGTTGATCCCCACTTCGTCTTCCGGTGACAGGATTTCTTGAATACCTACTTTTCTCAGTATAGTGCGTTGATTTTTTCCGCTGGCCCTGGCAATAATTCTCTTTACCCCCAAATCATACAGGAGACTGCTGCACAATAGCCTTTGTTCAAAATCATCCCCTATGGACACTACGGCCGCATCAAAATCGCTGATATTTTGCGACATGAGCGCTTTTTTATCCGTAGCGTCCAGTGCCACAGCAGAAGATACCTCATCGGCGATGTTGTTAATAATTTCTTCATTTCTGTCGATGACCATTACTTCTGCCCCTCTTTTCATGAGAGTTTTGGCGATGACTGAACCAAAGCGGCCTATTCCGATAACCACAAATTTTTTCTGTGCCATAATTTTTGATTTTCAAAACGAATGTAAGAATTATTCTTAATGATTTGAGCGAAATTTTAACGCTGCTGTTCCTTTGCTCGCCTGTTATATTCAGAATGTTCGCTAAATAATTTATACTTTTGCACCTGCAGAGTTCCAAATCACTTCTATGAATGGCAAAGCAAAAGAAATTAAAGATTGTAGCAGATAAACATATTCCTTACTTGAAAGGTGTTTTGGACTCCCTGGCAGACATAACCTATCTTCCCGCCCGGGAGATTACCTCCAACGCTATAAGAGAAGCCGATGCCTTGATTATTAGGACCCGAACCCGGTGCGACCGGAACTTCCTCACAGGTACAAAGGTACAATTTATTGTATCGGCAACCAGTGGAGCGGATCATATTGATTTTGATTATTGCCGGGAGCAAGGGATAACATGCAAAAATGCACCGGGGTGCAATTCTTCTTCAGTGGCACAGTATCTCACAGCTGCATTACTTCAAATTGCAGAAAAGGAGCGGTCGTCTTTTAATGAGTTAACGCTGGGAATTATTGGGGTTGGACATGTGGGAGAAAAAGTGAGACAGGTGGGTGAAGCCTTTGGGATGGAAGTATTGCTGAATGACCCGCCGCGCAAACGCCACGAAAAGTCTCATAGGTATACTTCCCTCGAAAATTTACTTCAGCAGGCTGATATCATCTCTTTACACGTTCCTCTTAATAAATCAGGACGCGATCAAACGCTGGCATTGGTTGACAAGGATTTTCTTTCAAAAATGAAAGCCGGTAGCTGGCTTATCAATACCAGTAGAGGGGAAGTAGCCAAAACAAGCGATTTACTGGAAGCCCCATCAGACAGGAAATACATACTGGATGTGTGGGAGAATGAACCGCTGCTAAACAGGGATTTGCTTTCGAGAACTGAATTAGGAACGTCACACATAGCCGGTTATTCAGTGAACGGAAAAGCAAATGCAACACAAACTATCGTCAGGGAACTAAGCCGTTACTTCCAGCTTGGATTGGATGACTTCATTCCGCAAATCCCGTTACCAACTGAAAATATTATCATTCCCCAGGGAGGAAATGTGTTTCAGCAAATGCAATCAACTGTATTTCAATCTTATAGCATCGCTTTTGATGACCAATTATTAAGAAAAAAGCCAGAGGATTTTGAAAAGCATCGAAAAGACTATCGGCGTCGCTGGGAATTTAAAAATTATACTGTACAATTAAATTCCGGGGAGCAACAGCTTGCCTCATGGATTGGTAAAATGGGATTTAATTTGCAATTTCGTTAAAAATTAAAATCAAGATAAAACCTATGGATAATAAAGTAACAACCAAAGCTGCAGACAATATCCGGACCCTTTCCATCGCAATGGTGGAGAATGCAAAATCAGGCCATCCCGGGGGCGCCATGGGAGGCGCTGACTTCAT
>JAIPAH010000028.1 GCA_021740175.1 Bacteroidales bacterium | reverse complement strand
AATGAGATTTCTCCCTCCGATACTCCGCTATCGCTCCGTATCTCCGGTCGAAATGACGCGTTTTGTGGGAGAAACAGGGAAAAAGGGCGAGCGGACACCATTTTTAATTTTCGATGCGTCCGCTCGCCCTTTTTCCCCCAATCCCTGCAAAAACCCCATCATTCCGAACAAATCACGGAGCGGTAGCGGAGTGATGCAGTGAGGAATCTGGTGGAGTTGTCCCCTCACCTTTGCTATATAAGCTGGCGCCCGCTTGCAGCGAGTGCCCAATATTCCCGGCGTTTGTAACGCCAACTTTTCGGAAGGTGTGTTTTGGCCCGGATGTTCTCTTTTTTTATTTTTTAAGCGACTGCCTGGAGCCGCCGGAGGCGGCAAGAATGAAAAAGCGGAACGAGAACGCTCCGCTTAACGACTGCATGGATTTTTTATGACCTACGGAAACTTCGGAAATTTTTGAAAATCCGGATCGCGCTTCTCAAGGAATGCGTTCTTACCTTCCTGCGACTCTTCGGTCAGGTAATAGAGCAGCGTGGCATTGCCTGCCAGCTCTTGGATTCCGGCCTGTCCGTCAAGTTCGGCGTTCAACCCCATTTTTATCATGCGCAGGGCCATAGGGGAGCGCTGCATCATGGTTCGGGACCAGTCAACCACTTCATCTTCCAGTTGGTCAAGCGGAACGACTTTGTTGACCAGACCCATATCCTCAGCTTCTTTAGCTGAATACTGGCGGCAGAGAAACCATATTTCACGGGCTTTCTTCTGGCCTACATGGCGGGCAAGATAGGAAGAACCAAAACCCGCATCAAAGCTGCCTACTTTAGGCCCGGTTTGCCCGAAAATGGCATTTTCGGAAGCGACGGTCAGGTCGCAAACCACATGCAGCACATGCCCGCCACCGATGGCATAACCATTTACCATCGCAATCACCGGTTTCGGCAGTGAGCGAATCATTCTTTGCAAGTCAAGCACATTAAGTCGCGGGACTTTATCCTCCCCGACATAACCTCCCTTCCCTTTTACGCTCTGGTCGCCGCCGGAACAGAAAGCTTTGTCGCCTTCGCCGGTAAACACCACTACGTTGATATCATTGTTTTCACGGCATTGATTCATGGCATCGATCATCTCATTGACGGTTTGCGGGCGGAAAGCGTTCCTAACCTCCGGGCGGTTGATGGTAATTTTGGCAATCCCTTCAAAAAATTCAAACTTAATATCTTCGTATTCCTTTAGCGTTTTCCATTCTCTTTGCATACTCATAGTTCTCCCTTTAGTTTTTTGAAATAGTTTTTAAGCACTTTATCGTTTACCGCTCCGGGTGTTTTTATCTCCAGAACGACTGCTTTATCATGCGATTGATAAAATTTATTCAATATTTTTTCCGGGTTGCTTTTTTCATCGCAGAAATAGTAGTGTAATCCATGAGTTTCTGCCATACCTAGCGTATTCACCTCCTGTTGGGTCTCGAAGTAATTTTCAAGATTGTCGGTAGTATCAGGTCCCGGAATTATCCTGAAAATACTGCCGCCTTGATTGTTGATGACAACGATTCTGAGATTCGAAGGAAGCTGTTTATTCCATAGTCCGTTACTATCATAAAAGAAACTTAGATCCCCGCTAATTACCGTATTGATGCGATTATCTAAAAAAGCAAATCCCGCAGCTGTTGAAATAATACCATCGATCCCACTTGTTCCGCGATTGGCATAGTACTCCACAGTTTCATCCGGCGGAAAGAGCAACGCATAACGTACGGGTGTGCTGTTTCCAAGGTGCAGTACACTGTTGAAGGGGAGGTTCTGCAACAATTGTTCGAAAGCCTTAAAGTCTGACCAGGGAGCCTGCCCGGCGTATTCTTTATGAACTTGTAGTGCACACGCTTCCAGCTCATCCCAGCGCCTGGAATACTCCGATTCGTGATTATCCAGGTAGGGCAGGAGCGATTTGAAAAAATGTTCCGGTGGTACCGTTATTAAATCGGTCAAGCTTTTGTAAGTATCCGTATGGCGATACGTTTCTTCGACATGCCAGTGTCGATCGGGTTTATGATTGCGCAGAAAAGCTTTGATTTGTTTTGAAACCACATCATTACCGATGGTAATGAGTAAATCGGGAGAATAATCGGCTTTATTTTCCGGCATTGTATTCAGCAGTCGATCAATGTAGTGATGGTATTTTCCTTTGAAAAGATTCGAGGTTCGTTCACTGAGAATGCTCACCGATGGAAATGCTCCCAATTTTTTTAAAAGCTCATCCAGTTCGGGAGCAGGACTCAAAACACCGGTCAGGATCATAATTTTTGAACTGTTGTTCCAGGATGCCGCAAAAGATTCCAGTGCGGAAGTCTCCAATGTCTTGGCTGTCCGCGTTATGTTTATTGTTTTATGATTTTTCGTGTTATTTTCTATGTATTCATAGAGCGGCTCCCGCAGGGGAACATTGATGTGCACTGGTCCGGTGGGAGCTGTAAGGGCAATATTGATAGTTTCTGAAGATAACCTGTCGTTGTACCAGAGCCGGTCTTCATCAAAAGGCTCCTGGGGTAAATGGCAGGAGGTTTTAACAAAATTTTCGTAAAGATTTTTTTGACGGATAGCCTGACCCTCCCGTTGGTCGATCAATTCTTCCGGGCGGTCGGCAGTGATAGCAATGAGGGGAATTTTTTGATAATACGCTTCGGCTAGTGCCGGCCCGAAATTTATTGTTGCTGTTCCTGAAGTACAGATCAATCCCACCGGCTTTTGTTCTTTCAATACCATACCCAAAGCAAAATAGCCAGCGCTGCGTTCGTCCACCACACTATAACACACGGCATCGGGGTGTGCGGTAAAACTGTTTATCAAGGGTGCATTGCGCGAACCGGGGGAAATCACATACCGGGTTACGCCCAATTCTGTCAGAATATTTGTCAAATGTAATATGTTCTCTTTTTCGGGATATTTGCTCATATGTTGTCGGCAATGTTTAGCAGCGTTTCAGCTTTTTGTTCGGTTTCCCGCCATTCAGCTTCTACGTTGGAAGCTGGAGTAAGCCCCCCACCGGCGTATAATGCTGCGTAATTTTCAAACACTTGCATGCAGCGAAGGTTGACATAAAGTTGCAATTTATTTTTTAAACCCACCGGGCCTAAAAATCCCGAATAAAATTCCCTGTTATGGTTTTCGGTGTTAATGATTTCATTATACGCTTTCATTTTGGGTAGGCCACAAACAGCAGGCGTTGGGTGCAAATCTACGATAAATTCGGAAAGACGGGGAATTAGGTTGCCGTAGGGGATTTCGAAGTCTGTTTTGAGATGTTCTACATTGCCGGCAAGGTGGTCTGTAGGCCCATCCATGCGGTAGATGTTTATCTGATTCTTTTCCAAAGTGTTGCGGATATAATCGGTGACCATCTCCTGTTCAGTGATTTCTTTTTCCGTCCATGTCATACTGGTTGTACTGATGGTCCTGGTGGCAGCAATCGATTCGGTGAGGAAAGCGTGAGACTCTTTCCGGATTAATGTTTCCGGTGTAGCTCCTATCCATAAACCTTTTTCCGGGATATTGACCATGTAAACCATGGCATGAGGATAATTCTCACGTAAGGTCTCAAAAAAAGCGGGAGCACAATCACGATTAATCGTCCGGGTATTTATTATGCGGGACAAAACAGCTTTTTGAAGCATGTTTTGTCCCAAGAGATTTTTGAAATGCTTAAAATGTTTTTTGTAGGATTCGAAAGAAGTGGCTGTGATTTCTTTTTCTTCCCGGAAAGGGATGTTATTAATATCTTCCAGGTTTTGGATATCGAAATCATTTTCTACAAAATGATAAAAAACGGGAAGAACCCATAATCTTTGGTGAGTAGTGAATTCGAATGGAGCAACGACAAACCCCTCCAGGGAATTAAAGTCGGGGTGGTAGTGCTCTTCGGCTTCCGGGGCGATAATGGTTTCACATTGCGATTGGTCGGGTAAACGCCACGTAGCAAAAGGCAAATTGTTGGTGATGCACTTTTTGTGTATGCTATTGAGATGGCCGGTTTTCATGATGTTGATTGTTTTTTTGTATAAAGTTGGTTAAACGGCAAATAGAAACCCGGTTGCTATCGGTATCACGGATATCAATCTGAACAATATGGCTGTTATTACCCCTGTGTAAAAAAGTGGCTTTTGCTATCACTTTGTCGCCATAAGGAACGCTTCGGACATGGTTGGCATTGATATCCATGCCTTTAACCACATAGACTTCAGGGTCTAATACCATGAGTGAAAGGGCTCCGCCAATGGTTTCGGCAAGGGCCAAATTAGCTCCGCCGTGCAAGATGCGTTGGGGCTGAATAGTTTGTTCGCTGACCGGCATTTCTGCCTCCAGAAAATCCTCCCCCTGCCGGGTAAAAGTGATGCCCAGATTTTCCATAAGTGTGGCCTCACGCATCGCATTAAAATCATCTATAGTATAGAAAGTATGCTTCTCCATATCACAAAATTAAGAAATTGTGTAATTAAGTATATTTGTTTTATAAATAAACATGAGCTAAACAAAGAAGTAAATTTAAAACAAAACATATTGTCGTCTGTTGGATATTTGTATTTATGATTTTGTATTCAGATATAATATTTAGTTTTGTAAACTGATAAAGACATATTTATTAAGATGACAAGTGTAAAGACGTGGATTGGCGCTTTTAGGTTAAGGACATTACCCCTTTCAATGGCCAGTATTATTCTGGGAAGTTTGCTGGCTTATTACACAGGTGGATTTGATTGGGGGGTGTTTGGCCTGGCATTACTCACAACCCTTTCCCTTCAGATATTATCCAATTTGGCTAATGATTACGGTGATTCGAAAAACGGAATTGATAATACCACCCGGGTAGGCCCGCAGCGGACAGTACAAAGTGGGCTGATACCAGCCAGGAAGATGAAAGCGATGATCATTTCTGTTATCATCCTGTCGTTAATGAGTGGTTCCGCATTGGTTTTTATTGGTATCGAGGGCGAGAATTTCTGGTATGTACTTCTATTTTTAGTACTCGGACTTGTGGCTATTGTTTCGGCAATTAAATATACCGTCGGGAAAAATCCCTACGGTTACCGTGGTCTGGGTGATTTGTTTGTTTTCGTTTTTTTTGGGCTGGCCGGTGTTGTAGGTACGTTTTATTTACACACCAATACTTTACCTCCTGATATCTTTCTTCCGGCGACTTCAATAGGATTGCTAAGTGTTGGTGTCTTGAATTTAAACAATATGCGCGACCGGGTTAGCGATAAGAATTCCGGCAAGAAAACCCTGGTGGTGATCCTGGGTAGCGATAAAGCCAAAATTTATCATATTGTCCTTTTGGCAGGAGCTATTCTCTCCGGTTTGGTTTTTTCCTTTATGCATTTTCATACGCCATACCAATTTTTATTTCTGATTACGCTTCCATTTCTGATAATGAATATCAGGGAGGTATTGCATAACACCATTCCCAAAGAACTTGACCCCGAGTTGCGAAAACTGGCAATAGCAACGCTGATTTTTTCCTTTAGCTTTGGGATAGGGTATTTGATGTAAGTTCATAGTCGAAACGTTATAAATGTTTTCAATGGCTGTGAAATGTTAACTCTATAAGCACCGGTTACCAAAGATAATAGATAAAATGATTTTTGTTGGAATTCGGAATCTTTACAAACATCCTGATAGCAATAGCATGTTGGATATTTGCAGGCAACTTAATCAATCGTAAAATAACTCTTTTGGCATGCTGAAAGCCCGTTGGTTCAAACATACGTTAAACTTTAAAAAACCTGCCGGAACTTCAAGAGGGGTTCTTCATCAGAAAGATTCCTGGTTTATCATCCTGGAAGATTTAACACAACCGGGGAAAAAGGGTGTTGGCGAGTGTGGGCTCTTAAGGGGACTCAGTATCGATGACCGACCGGGTTATGAGCAAAAATTGAATCAGCTTTGTGAAAACATCAACGAACCGGGAATTTCAGAGGATTTATATGAGTGGCCTTCAATACAATTCGGTTTGGAAATGGCTTTAAAAGACCTTCATACCCAGCCCCCGATGATTCTTTTTCCATCACCTTTCACTAAAGGAGAAAAAGCGATGGATATCAACGGCTTAATCTGGATGGGGGAGAAAGATTTTATGTTTAGCCAGATTGAGCGGAAAATTGATGAAGGTTTCGATTGTATTAAAATGAAAATCGGAGCAATTGACTGGGAGGAAGAGTTGAGCTTGCTGAAATACATAAGGAAGAGTTTTCCGCCAGAGCAGATAGAATTGCGGGTAGATGCCAATGGCGCTTTTGCAGCGGAGGATGCTCCAAAAAGACTGCAAGAGCTGGCTGAACTGAAGATACACAGCATTGAGCAGCCCATAAAAGCCGGACAGTGGGATGCTATGGCGGAAATATGCAGGAACAGCCCGGTGCCGGTGGCTCTCGATGAAGAGCTGATTGGAATTACAGAATGCAAAGTCAAGAATGAATTGATGGAAACGGTTCAGCCTCAACACATTGTTTTGAAGCCTTCGCTGGTAGGTGGGTTTAAAGCCAGCGAAGAATGGATTGATATCGCCGAAAAATTTGATACAGGCTGGTGGGTGACCAGCGCCCTCGAATCGAATATTGGATTGAATGCCATTGCCCAATGGACATTCACTCTCGGGAACACCATGCCACAAGGTTTGGGGACCGGCAGTCTCTATACTAACAACATTGCTTCTCCGTTGGAAATCGCTGAAGGGCGGATTCGTTATAACCCTGAAAGGAGCTGGGACTTAAGTTTGTTTCAAAATGGAAAATAAACCACTGACCATTAACGGGAAAAGGCTCTCACCAAAGGAGCTGCTGGAAACAGGAAGGCGCATCATTATCGATCCTTCCCAGCCCGAATGGCTTCAGGATTTTTACGAATTTATCCTCGATTGGATGCATGACAGTGATATAATGGAAGTCAAAACTTCGGGAACAACCAGTAATCCTAAAACCATATCCGTATCTAAGGAAGCCATGGTTCAGTCGGCACGGAAAACGCTTGATTATTTCGGTTTGGAGCCCGGTGATAACACCCTGCTTTGTCTCTCATCCCGGTATATTGCTGGGAAAATGATGATTGTCAGGGCAATTATAGGAGAGCTGAATTTGATTATGCAGGAACCCTCTTCTGATCCTTGGCAGGATTTAGACACGGAAATCGATTTTGTCCCGGTGGTTCCCCTGCAACTTCAAAAGCTTGTCAAACAACCCGAAAAGCAGAAATTGGTAAAAACCATCCTTGTCGGAGGGGCGCCAATCGATCATCAGCTGGAAAGAAAGCTGCAAAGAATTTCGCCGGTGGTTTTTCAAAGCTATGGCATGACGGAAACCGTAACTCATGTTGCTTTAAGAAGGGTTAACGGCGAAGAGCCTTCGGAGTTTTACCGGGCATTGGATGGGATAAGCTTTTCCGTGGATGAACAGAAACGGTTGATGATAGATGGGGATTTCCTGCGTGAAACAGTCAGAACCAATGATGTGGTTCATTTGCTGGATGAAAAGCGCTTCATCTGGCATGGCCGAATGGACTCAGTGATTAATTCGGGAGGCATAAAGGTTTTCCCCGAAGAAGTGGAAAAGAAGCTGGGTAAACTTATTTACCGGAGGTTTTTTATCACCGGAATTTCTGATGAAGCACTGGGAGAAAAAATCATTTTAATAATAGAAGGGGAGCCCATGGAAGAAAGCTGTTTGGATGCACTCAAAAACCGCATTGATCGGGCTGTAGAAAAATATGAAGCGCCGAAAGAAATTTATTTTTATAAAACCTTCCCGGAAACCGGGACGGGGAAGATTAAGCGGAAGGAAGTGGTGGAAAATTTAATTCATTAGTGTATTCGCGGCAAATAAGAATGCCACGAATGCACGAATTGAAGACGAATGGTTTTGGTGAATCAATCAATATTCACAAAAAATATGTAAATTTGCAGTGTTATTGCAAAATTACATGAAATGATTATAGAAAGACATATCACAAATCGAATTGAACAATCGCTTAAAAAATTTCCGATCGTATCTTTGACAGGTCCCCGGCAATCCGGGAAGACTACATTATTAAAAAATGCTTTTCCCGATTTTGAATATTTTAATTTAGAACGAATTGATCATTATGATTTAATTGTTTCCGATCCGATTGGCGTTCTTAAATATAAAGGCAATGGAATTATTATAGATGAAGCACAAAGATATCCTGATATTTTTCGTACGATACAAGTATTATCCGATGAACAAAACCTTAACGGACAATATATACTTTCCGGTTCCCAGAGTTTTCTGATGAATGAAAAAATATCACAATCCTTGGCAGGCAGAGTAAGAATCCATCATCTGTTTCCTTTTGATATTAGCGAAATTGAAACTATTCATAAGACAAGTTCTATCAATGCCATTTATTCGGGTTTTTATCCGCGAGTTTTAATTAATGATATTGAACCGGAAGAATTTTATCCTTCCTATATTCAAACTTATATCGAAAGAGACATTCGTTCATTGCAATCCATAGACAATTTGAGAACGTTTAATCGTTTTCTTGGATTATGTGCCGGAAGGACCGGCCAGGTGCTGAATATCAGCGGTCTCGCCAACGACACCGGCATATCTGTTAATACAGCAAAAAGATGGTTATCGCTTCTTGAAACAAGTTTTATAGTCTATTTTCTGCAACCGTATCATAATAATTTGAATAAAAGATTGATAAAGTCTCCAAAGCTATATTTTTATGATACGGGATTGGTAGCCTCTTTACTAAGAATTAATGATCCTGAATATATTTCTAAACATTATCATTACGGATCCCTATTTGAAAACCTTGTTGTCTCAGAAATCATAAAGTACTATTATCATCAGGGAAAATCACCGGCTGTCTATTATTGGCGGGATAGCGCCGGGGTTGAAATAGACTGTGTAATTGAAAAGAATCCGCAAAACCTGGTAACCCTCGAGATAAAAGCCGGAGAAACATTTACAAAGGATTATTTAAAAAACCTCAATCGGTTTGATAAAATACTTTCCGGTAATATAGAAAATCAAAAAATGGTGGTTTATAACGGAGAGCAAGACATGGAAATTAATCAAACAAGGCTGGTACCCTGGTATAATTTTCCTGAGAAACTGAAACATCTGATTAGATAGTATTTTCGATTAGTGCTTTCACGGTTAACTGAGTATGCCATGAATGCCTGCCTGACCTGTATGGACTAACGAGAATGGAATACGAATTATTCAACGTAAATTTCACTTATCACAGATTTTATTTCTTTTATCTCCGGATGGGAAAGCTCCCCAAGCAACTTTACGACCCTTTGTTTATCGATAGTCCGTATTTGATCCAAAACGGCCCAACCGGTTTTATTTCCATTTTTCAAAATCTTCATCGTGAAAAACATCGTCGAATAATAGCTCATCATCCCCTTTATCAGCCATTTCCTTAAAAGATTTTTCCCAGCCTTTACGAGGTTCAGAAACCGGTTTGATAACAATTTGATTTTGTTCGAGTTTTAAATCAACAATCTCACCTATACCATACAGCTCCAGAAGTGCTTTATTAAGGCGTATACCTCGTGAGTTGCCTATTTTTATAACAGGTACTTGCATATTCCTATCATTTAATGTTATCACAAAGTTAAATGTTATACAAGTATGAACTCTTCATTCGTGCATTCGCGGCTGAAAAAGAATGCCACGAATTCACGGATTGAAGACGAATGCCTGGATAATTTCTGCATTGGAGACCCAGGCTTAAACGCTTACTTTTTGTATGTTGATGCTAAATTTTTGATCATTGTTTTGCTTTTTCAAATACCGGTACAGCCATATGAAAGTGAGCGATCCCACGACGATGTTGGCCAAAAAGGCAGACCAAAAGACCCCGCTCAAATTCCAGTAAATAGATGCCAACCAGGCCAAAGGAATATAGAGCCCAAACATCCGAAGAGCAGTCAATCCCGCTGAAGGTAAGGGTTTATTAATGCCGTTAAACACATTGATGCCCACCATTAAAATCCCTTGAAAAGCGTAGCTGAATGAAACGATAATTAAATAATTGGCTGTTATTCTGATAACCTCTGCATCATCTGTGAATAAGGAAGCAATAGGTTGAGCCCAGATTTGGGAAATAACAAAAAGGATTAATCCCCAGGCTATGGCAAACAAAGAACCTGTTCTTAAGCCGTTTTGCAGACGGGATATTTTTCTTTTACCCCAGTTTTGTCCGGCAAAGATGATCATTACAGATCCTAAAGCATTCACCACGATCAAGGAAAACATTTCCAGGCGTGACACCACACCAAAAGCTGCTACAGCCTCTTCACCGAATTTGGCAACAATTCGGGTTACAATACCAATCGAAAGGGGTGTGATTAAAATGCTGGCAGTGGCCGGCCCGCCGATATAAAGGATTTTTCCCCAGGTTCGCGTGATCCGGCGTAAATTCGGTAATTTTAGCGTTAGAATTTTTTCTCTGCGTATTAGAACCAAAAGCGTTAGAATCATCCCGGTTCCTCTTCCGAACAGGGTCGCAATAGCCGCCCCTTTCAAAGACAAGGCAGGGAAAATTCCATAACCCAAAATCAAAAACGGGTCCAGGATGATGTTGATGATGGCGGAAATCGACATAAACATCCCCGGCGTGAACGTATCCCCGGTAGCCCTGATAATATTATTCCCCACCATGGGCACAACGACAAAAATCATCCCCCAATACCAGATACTCATGTAATCGTGGATTAATGGTATGATTTCTTCGGAAGCTCCTAATGTTCGGAATAAGGGTCTGATAGTCAACTGACCCGTTATAATAATGATAATAACGATAGATAAACCCAGCAGTAAAGCTTCCGAGGAATATTTTTTTATAGTATCATAGGATTCAGATACGATCGATCGTGAAATCAATGAAGAAGTCCCTATTCCCACTCCCAGCACTAAACTGGAAATAACCATGACCACGGGAAATGTAAAACCCATTGCAGCCAATTCCTTTACTCCTACTTTTCCGATAAAATAAGTGTCGGCCAGGTTGAACAGCACCATTCCCAGCATACCGAAAATCATGGGCCAGGTTAATTTCAGCAAAAGCGGGGCTATTGCTCCATGAGTTAAATCGGTTTGCTTGGCCCTCATGAATGCCCTCCTTCGTCAATGGTGTATTGTTTTAGGTTACCTATCATGCGGTTTAATAGTTCAAAAGCCTTTTCTTTTTCTTCATTGGTAAAATCCTGTGTCAAAATTTCCGTAAGTCCCCGGAAGATCGTTTTGAATTCCGGGTGCAATTTTTTTGTTCTTTCTGTGATATATAGTCCGTGAGAACGCTTGTCATCCGGTTTTGTTTCTTTACGGATGAAGCCGTTTTCTTCTAAACTTTTGATCAGCGAGGAAGTGCTTCCTTTATCCATTTGAAAATGCCGGGAAACTTCATGCTGAGTAACTCCTTCGTTGTGAATGATAAACATCAGTACGGGCATTTGTCCGTGTCCTAACCCATATGGCTCGAGCTGCCTGTGAAAGTAAACTCGCGATTGGCGGTGGAGAATGGATATTAACCTTCCGATGGATTTAGGTTCTTCATCTTGCATCGCTGAATTTTTTGCAAAACTAATTGGTATTAGTTGGAATTCCAACTAAATAATTGGAAAGAAAGACGTATGGTTTTTATGAATCAATCAATATTCTAAAAAAGGATATGTGAATTTGCAGTACTATTGCAAAATTACATGAAATGATTAATTTATTCTAAAGGATTTGGTCAAATAGCTTTCAATAATCTTTTATCAAAATATCGGTGGGAATATTTAATTTTCGATGCAGCTTTCTAATCATAGACAGGGTTAGTTTTCTTCTCTTGTTCAAGATTTCACTAACTCTGCTTTTGTAACCAATAGCATTGGCCAAATCTTTCTGCTTCAGTCCTAATTGCTCCATACGAAATTTAACCGCCTCGATAGGATCAGGAAAATTAATCGGAAAATTCTCATTTTCATACTTATCAATTAACATCGAAAGGATTTCAAGTTCATCACCTTCCGGTGTCCCTGATTTTGCATTAAATATCTCTTCAAGCCGTTCAAGGGCTTGTCTATAGTCTTCTTCTGTCTTTATTGGTTTGATTTTCATTACTTAAGAATCTAAAAGTTAAATAAACTAATCAAGCAATTCCTGAATTTGCTCTTTAAGCGGTTGCAAATCTGTTTGAATCGTTTCCCAAATGATTTCATCCTTTATTTCATAATAACCATGAACAAGAATATGACGCATACCGATGATATCATTCCATTCTACGTTGCTATGTTCGGATTTAAAATCTTTTGTAAGCAAATAGGCAGCCTCTCCCACTATTTCAAGGTTTTTAATCACAGCAAATCTCAATATTTTATCTTCCTTAAAGGCTTCAAATGATTTACCTTCAACAAACTCAAAAACATTGTCAATCGCTTCTACCATGTGTTTTAGCCTCTCTTGGTCTCTTGGCTTTTCTCTCATAGATCAAAACTTTTTCTCTATTGGCAGAGTTTTTTGCGGATTCTTTTAGCTGTCCTTCTTCGACTAAATCTACTTTTTTATTAGTGAGTGCCTCTAAATCATTTTTCATCCGGGAATATTTAAGCAGGGAGATTCTAGCATTAGGTAGAAATCTTACCATTATATCAATATCACTCATTTCATTATCCTCCGAACGAGCAAATGAACCAAAAACCCATGCCTTTTCAATAGGTAGGTTGATGAAATATTTCGCTATTTTATTGATTATCTGATTATCCATATCATTACAAAGTTAATGATTATTTCTTCATTCGTAAATTCGTGGCTGAAAAATGAATGCCACGAATGCACGAATGGAAGACGAATACTTTATGCAACCTTCCTGTACCTCCAAATGGCCAGTGAAAGAATAATAACCGCGTAGATCAGCATGCTGAAGATTTCGTGCTGGATATCGGCCAGACCGGAGCCTTTCAGGATGATCATGCGGATGACCTTCATGAAATACATAAACGGGTTGATGACATTGATTGTCTGGGCCCAGTCGGGCATGCTTTCGGTGGGCGTGAAAATGCCGCTCATCAGGATAAAGGTCAGCATGAAAAAGAACATCACGAACATGACCTGCTGCTGGCTGTTGGAAATGGCAGACAGGAACAGCCCAAACCCCAGTGCCACCAGCAAATAAATCAGCGTAAAAAGGAAAAGCACGGCATAGCTTCCCTCCATAGGCAGGTTGAAAAACAAATGCCCGATCACCAAACCAAAGGCCAGCTCGAACAGGGCAATGATCATAAATGGAATCATCTTCCTGATAATAAACTGATACTTTTGGATAGGGGTGACGTTGAGCTGCTCGATTGTTCCCAGCTCCTTTTCCCGGACGATGTTCAGTGCCGTCAGAAACATCCCGATAATAGTTACCAAAATCACCAGGATGCCCGGCAGCATGTAGATGTTGTAATCCAGCTGGGAATTGAAAAAGTAGCGGGAGTTAATCTCCACAGGCAGCTCAAACTCCTTTCCGAGCTGGTCGACCAGGATTTTGTCGTTAAAGTCGCTGATGATGGATGTAGTATAGGCATTGATTAGGCCGGCGGCGGTGCCGTTGATGGCGTTGATCAAAAACTGCACATCGGCTTCTTTCTCACCCAGTAAATTTTTTTCGAAACCCTGCGGGATGTTTACGACGATATCCGAAGAGTTATCCTTTAGATCGGCTTCGGCCTTTTTTACCGAAAAATTGGCTTTATCGACCTGATAAAACGGCGAGCCATCAAATTTTTGAATCATCTGCCTTGATGTGGATGTCATATCCTTATCCACCACGGTCATGTCGATTTTTTTCATCTCAAGCGTGGCGGCATTAACCAGGATGACCAGCTGCACAATCGGCAATGCAAAAATGAGCGGCAACATGGTTTTGTTACGGAATATCTGGATAAATTCTTTTTGTATCAGAAAGCCTATTGTTCGCATGGTTTCGGTTTTATTCCAGTCGCAACTTAAATTTTTTCACACTCAGAATGATGAATACCGCAGTCATCCCGCCAAGGATAAGTGTTTCCTTCCACACAAAAGCCATTCCCGTCCCTTTCAGCATGATGTTTTTCAAAATGGTGATGAAATATTTCGGCGGCATAATGGCGCTCAGCCATTGCAGCAGCTTCGGCATGTTTTCAATCGGAAAGATGAATCCCGACAAAAGCAACGTGGGAAGCATCAGCGCAAACAGCGAAATAAACATTGCTACCTGCTGGTTGGGTGACATCGTTGATATTAGAATGCCCAGCGACAGCGACAAGGTGATGAAAAGGACGCTCTCCAGCATCAGCAGCGTAAGGCTTCCACGGATGGGCAGTCCGAAAACAAATACCCCCAGCACCAGAATGGTGATGGCATTGATGATGGAAAGCAGCACGTAAGGGGTGACTTTTCCCACTACGATTTGTGCAGGACGCAGCGGCGACACCAGCAGGTTTTCCATGGTTCCCAGCTCCTTCTCACGGGCAATAGAAATGGACGTCATCATGGCCGAAACCAGCATCAGAATCAACGCCATGGTTCCCGGCACAAACATGAAGACGCTGGCCAGGTTTTGGTTGTAGAGCATCCGAACCTTCGAATTAATCTGGTAGGGTAACTGGTCGATGTGGAATTCATCTTTTACAAAATCGTGAATAATCGCCCCTGAGTAGTTGGTGATTAGATTGGCCCGGTTGGGATCGGAAGCATCCGCGATAAGCTGCACGGTAGCGTTGTTTTCGGCATGCAGTTTTTTCGAGAAATTGTTTTCGTAAACCACCACCAGCTTCACCTCGCCCTCTTTAAAGATGCGGTCGATATTTTTCATGTTATCCAGCTCCCGGTTCAGGATAAAGTAGCCCGATGATGTTAGTTTGTTGGTAATCTGGCGGGTATATTCGTCTTTCGACTGATCGTATACGGCAATATCCACATCTTTGATATCATTTTTGATAACATACCCGAAAATCAAAATCTGGGCTATCGGGATACCGAACAGGATGAGCATCGTGCGGGTATCCCTGAAAATGTGTTGTATCTCCTTTTTGACAAATGCCAGAAATCGTTTCACAGCGTTTGGTTTTTAGTTTCTTGCAAGTTTGATGAATAAGTCATTAACCGATTTTACGCCATACTCGGTTTTTAGCTCCCGGGGCTCACCGAACGCCCTGATTTGACCCGCAACCATCATTGAGACCGTGTCGCAGTATTCGGCTTCATCCATGTAGTGCGTGGTAACGAAGATGGTTTTGCCTTCTTCGGACGCTTCGTAAATGAGTTCCCAGAACTGGCGGCGCGTTACCGGGTCGACGCCGCTGGTCGGCTCGTCCAGGAAGACCACCTGCGGGTGATGCATGATGGCCACCGAAAAGGCCAGCTTTTGTTTCCAGCCCAGTGGGAGCGCCTCCAGAATCCGGTTGCGGTATTCGTACAATTCGAGCCGTTTAAGAAGCTCTTCGGTGCGCTGACGAATACTTTTTCGCGAAAGGCCGTAAATGCCGCCAAAAAGCCTGAAATTTTCCCTGATGGTTAAATCATCGTACAGGGAGAATTTCTGACTCATGTAGCCGATGTTTTGCTTGATTTTTTCGGGATGCTTCACGGCATCAAAACCGGCCACACTGACTTTCCCGGATGTAGGCGCCGAAATCCCGCAAAGGATTTTAATGGCCGTGGTTTTACCGGCACCATTGGCTCCCAGAAAGCCCAGGATTTCCCCTTTCTTTACCTGGAACGTCAACCGGTCGTTGGCGGTGAACTTCCCGAATTTCTTCACCAGGTTTTCTACTTCGATGATATTTTCATTCGTCATTTTGTTTTCGCATTAAGTTCATAAAACAATCTTCAATGCCCGGCTCAATAGACTGTACCGCAATGCCTTCATGGCCCTTCTCCTCAAGAAACTTTTGCAATTCTTTTCTCCTCAGCTTTTCCTGCGTGGCCAGATGCACGGTATCCCCGAAAGGGAAAGCTGAAACGGTTTTATCAAAACTCCGAAGGTCCTTGATTAGCTGATGAAGTTCTCTGGATTCCACCGCGTAAAGCTCATGGTCGTACTTTCCGATGATGTTGGCGGGCGTGTCCACATCCAGCAGCTGCCCCTCCTGCATCAGCGCCACTCTATCGCAGAGCTCGGCTTCATCCATGTAGGGAGTGGAGACGATGATGGTAATCCCCACCTCCTCCAGGTTTTTAAGTATCTCCCAGAATTCCTTTCGGGAAACGGCATCCACCCCGGTGGTAGGCTCATCCAGGAAAAGGATGTCGGGTTTGTGTATGAGTGCACAAGAAAGCGCCAGCTTTTGCTTCATGCCCCCTGACAGCCTACCGGCCAATCGCTTTTTAAATGGTTCGATTTGCTGATAGATGTCCTTGATGAGATGGTAGTTCTCACTCACCGTCGTCCCGAAAATGCTGGCGTAGAAGTTCAGGTTTTCCTCTACGCTCAAATCCTGGTAAAGTGAAAAACGGCCGGGCATGTATCCTGCAATTTTTCGGATACCTTTGAAATCGCGAATGGTGTCCATTCCGAAAATCGACGCCTGTCCCTGGTCGGGATACAGCAGCGTGGTCAGAATGCGGATGAGCGAAGTTTTTCCGGCGCCGTCCGGGCCAATCAGTCCGAAAATCTCCCCTTTCTCCACCTGCATGCTGATCCCGCCAAGGGCTTTCACCTCATCATAGGATTTGTGGATGTTATGGATTTCTGCCGCTTTCATTATTCCTCTGCTCTTGTCCAGTATTGGGTGCGACCCAACAGTGATATCCCGATGTATCCGCGTACTTTGAGCTTGTCGGGCGATTTCATTTCGATATAGCAATCGTAGGTTTTTCCGCTTTTCGGGTCGTAGATTTCGCCGTCTTCCCATTCGCCGTCGCCGTCATACACAAAATCCTTCATGAAAACCAATCCTTTGATAGGCCGGTCCTGAAGGTCTTCGTCGGGGTTCTCATCATCTAGCTTGGGCTCGTCGGTTTCCGGGTCGATGGGTTCTTCGAGCCAGACGATTTTAGCAAAATACTTTCCGTCCTCCTCGTAAATCCGGAAACGGGCATCCTTCTCTTCGTTATACCATAGTCCTGTAACAGCATCCGCATCGGTCTGCGCTGCCAACAGGATGGGAGCGATTATCGTAAACAGCAAAAAAATGGTCTTTTTCATAGCTTCAAATTTTATGTGGGTTAAAAATTGGCTTCGCCGGGCATGCCGATTTTCAGGGAGCCGTCGTTCGGTACCCGGATTTTTACGGCATACACCAGTTTTACTCTCTCTTCCTTGGTTTGAATAACTTTCGGGGTAAATTCCGCATCGTCGGCAATCCAACTTACCGTACCCGAAAGCTTGCGGTTTTCAATTTTATTTTCATCTATCAGCACCTCTACCTTCTGGCCGATTTTGACATGCGGCAGCTGGGCGCCGCTGATGTAAACCTTCAGCTCCATTTCATCCAGCACAGCCACTTTATAGAGTGACTTGCCGGGATTAACTAATTCTTTTTTCTCAGCAAATTTGTTGATGACTGTTCCTTTCACGGGATTTTGAATCAATGCTTTGTCGATTTTGTCATCTACCTGGGCCAGTTTGGTGTCCAGCACATCCAGTTCGGAGCGGATGCCCTGTTTCTGGACCTGCACCGAGCGAATTTGCTTTTTGAGCGTTTTTACCTTCCCTTGGATGTCATCCAGTTGTTGCTGGGTAGCGGCATTATCCGCGTGCATTTTTTTAATGCGGTTGAATTGGATTTCGGCGTTTTCCAGTTGTTGTTGCTGCACATCTATTTGGGCATCCAGGTTGTTAAGCTTGGTTTTCACCGACTGTTTCTGGGCCAGCAATTGTTTCCTTTGCAAATGCAGGGAAGAAGTATCCACGTAACCCAGCATCTGATCTTCCTTAAGCTCTGCCCCTTTTTTCACGTCGAAGGCTTTCAGTTCACCCTGCGCCTGTGCTGAAACGGTGATCTCCGTAGCCTCAAAATTGCCGTAGGCATCCGATTTGTCTTCGTTCGAATCACAGGATACCAGAAGTAAGGCAATCGGTATGATTAATAGTTTTGTTATGATTCGTTTCATTTTTTTATGATTTATAGTGTATTTATTTTCAAAACAAATTATTGTGTATTAAGCTTTTCGTCTAATATTTTCCTTCCCGCACCCCTTAGTCCCCTAAAGGGGAGCTGCCTGAAAGGCAGTTTAAAAAAGTCCCCTTTAGGGGATTTAGGGGTCATAAGGTTTTTTAGAACTGACCCAAATTTCCCAATGTAAGATTGTATTCCACTTTGGCTTTTTCAAGCTGTATCTGATGCAGCTCATATTCGAGCCGGGCTTTTTTCTGATTGTTGAGCTGCTCGATGTATTCGGATGATGTGATGGCTCCGTTGTCGAGTTTGGACGAATACGAGGCCACGATATCCTTGTAAAGCGCCAATACTTGTTGATCATCCTTCATCTGGCTGCGATAGTCCGATATTTCGGACTTTTTCTTCACCAGCTTCACCGAAAAGTTTTTTGCCAGGCTGGCCTTTTCCTTTTCCAGGATGTCCTGCTTCAGCGAAAGGATTTTTCGCTCGTCATCCGACTTGTTCCAGTTCCACAGGTCCCACGAGACTTTTGCCCCCAAAATCCAGTAGCTGTCAAAATCCTCGCTGAGCATGTTCAGCCCCGGTCTTCCATAGCCGGCTTTACCGAAGGCCATGACTTTCGGGTAGTGTTTCCTTTTACTCAACTTTTTGTAATCATCAATTCGTTGTTGTTGCAAGGTAAGCCTTTCCATTTCAGGGCGGTTGGAAAAGCCGCTCGAATCGGGTAAGTCATATTGTGGTACACTCAGTTTTCTTTGCGGGTTGAAGTCTTTTCCGGTAAGTTCCGCCAACACTTCGAAAGCCGTTTTTCGCTGCCGCTCCAGTTGGCGGATTCGATTGTCCAGCTTCACCAGCTCAACCTTCATTACATTGGTATCGGCTGGAATGGCTGACCCGTGACGAACCGCTGTCTGAAGCTTTTTGTATTTGGCCTTCAGCTTGTCTTTGGTGGTTCGCAACTTAGCTTTTTGCTGCTGCAGCAAAAGGATGGAGAAGTAGGTTGTGGTGATTTGCTCTTTTACATCGAAGAGTGTAACCTCTATTTCTTGTTTGTCGATTTTGTTACCGGCTTTTTCGATTTGTTGTTTGGTATTAGTGATGCCACCATCGTAGATCGTCTGCGTAAGATTGAGTGTTGCCTTGTACTGGTCTTTATCCGGTGAAGGAATGTCCAGGTTCATGCCCGGAACATCGGCATCCACCTGGGTTACGTCTGACTGATACGATGCCTTGCCATCCAGGCTAAGCTGTGGCAAAAAGTTTTTATTGAGTTTATTCAGCCGGGTTTGAAGGCTTTTATCCAGCAAGACCTTCTCGCCGGCTTTAGGATGGTTATCCTCAGCCAACCGGAAACACTTCTCCAGGTTCAGCTCTTGCGAAAATGCGCCGGTAGCCAATAGCGTTAAGATGATTCCATTTACTAAATGTTTCATTTGTTTAAATTTTGTTATGATGCTTCCGTTTCATAAAACATTTAATCATGCTCGGTGTGCATCTTAGATTTTTGGATACATAGTCTGTTTCATGATTTAATCGCATTTAATATAAAATCACTGACGTCTTTTTTTCTTCGTTCCATAGTTTGGTAAAATTCCTGCTCGTCCCCCTCAAAAAGAATTTGCGTTATGATGGGTCGTCCGACAAAAGGGAAAATGCACAGCGAGATGGTATTCATCAGGAGTTGTTTAGGTTCCATTCTGATGATTTTTCCCTCTTCCATTTCTTTTTGGATAGTTCGAAGAAACGGGCTGATGTCGGGTAAGTTTTGGCTGACGGTCTTTTTGAGCGCTTCCGGATCTTTGTTCAGCTCGTGGATGACAAACTCGGGAATGTAGGGATTTTTAATAAGCGTATCGATGTACGAATCCGCAAACCGCTTAATCGCATGTTCCACAGAGAGACCTGCTTGGAAAATTGCCCTCATCTCATTAAACGTCCCGGAAAGCACCTTGCTGAACACCGCATCAAAGAGCTTTTGTTTGCTGCGAAAGTAGTAGTGTAAAAGCGCCTTGTTGATGTTGGCCTCATCCGCAATCTCCTGCATCCGTGCCCCATCCATCCCTTTGCGGATAAAGACCGTCTGGGCAGCTTCCAGTATGGCTTCCTCGGTGTTTTTTGATTCACTCATTGGTTTAACTTTATAATTTAACCTTTTAGTTTAACCATATGGCAAAATTAGATTAAAGGGGAAATGAACGCAAGAGGTTGGGGTGATTTTTTTGGAAATAGTTTGGATGGTATTGGGCTGTGGGGGATTTAAAAAGGTTGAATGAGATTGAAAAGAGATTGATGAAGATTGATGGGATACACATTAGGCGGATTGGACCAAATAAAGTGAAAAGTCAAAGGTTAGAAAAAAAAGAGACCTGAAGATAAAGGTCTCAAAAGTAAATTTTAATTTTGTAATTGATTACTTATCTTCCTTATACTCAGCTTTAAAAGCTTCCTGAATTTTCCTGATGAGTTTATCCGAAATAATGTCCGCAATTTTTTCCGGCTGCATGTTAGAAGTTATTTCTTCCTCTTTTTTCTCCTTACGCTGAAACCGAAGCAAAATATCTTCATTTTGTTTCTCTTGTGAGAAAGATTCTTTTGATAACAACATCATTTTAGTTTTAATTTTTAATTCATTTTATATCCAAACCCCTTCCGCCTCCACATTTTCAAAAAACGGGGTGATTCTCATCCTGGAGTACCAGTCATCTTTTGAGTAGACAAATACAGAGAAGGCTTCTTCCACTTCGAGTTCCAAATCGTAAAGGTGGTGTCTGAATTTCTTTTCCTGATCTATAGAAACCGGATAATGAGTCAGGATTAAAATATCCCAGTCGGATTCTTCGTGTTCTTCATTTCTTGCCCTCGAGCCATACAAAACCACTTCGGCTGTAGCATCCATTTCCTGAACCTTCTGCTTAATCAATCTTTTTATTTGTTTCTTGACGGGCATTGAATGAATCTATCTATTACGTTACTATGCTTTTCTCTTTATCCTCTCCCAGCGTCCCTTTTTGGCTTCCTTTACAAGTTTATCAACATCCTCTTGTGTTGCTGTTGATTCTGCTGTGAGTTCTTCATACCTCAGGTAATCTAATATAGACTGAATTTTAGAAGCTTTTGTGTTTGCTGAGATTCTAACAACAATTTCATTATTTTTTCTTTCTACTATCATAAACGTCCCTTTCTTACAAATATAATAATTTCCGCACCAAGATGGAAGCAAATAAATACTTAAACACATAAGCACATAAATACTTAAACACTTTTTCAAACCTAAAAATATACAAACTTCAAACTTACAAACATGTAGTTTTCTCCATTTGAATAACAAATATTATTTTAGATGAAAATTTTCAGGTGCTTATGACAACCACACAACAAAGCAAGCTCTGGTATTTCGAGAATTTCAACATACTCAAATCGATGAGCAAACAGGAAATGATGGAGTTAAGCGAGAAAACCTCCATGAAGAATTCGGCTAAATCGGAAAAAATATATTTGCCGGGCGATAAGTCGCATTCCATTTATTTTTTGAAAGAAGGAAAAGTGAAGATTTCCACCTATTCGGAAGACGGGAAAGAGCTTACTCATGCCCTCGTAGGCCCCGGAGAATTGTTTGGGGAGCAGGCTATTGCCGGAGAAACGGAACAGCCCCATGTGGCTGAAGCTACGGAAGACGCCGTGATTTGCACTATCCGGGCGGATGAATTTGAGCGTTTTTTGGAAAAGAATCCTCAGCTGAATTTGCAAGTCACCAAACTCATTGGTTTTCGCCTGAAAAAGATTCAAAGCCAACTGGAAACACTGTGGTTTAAAAAAGCACCTGAGCGCATCAAACAGGTTATAAGCGACCTTGCCGAAGACCACGGGCGAAAGGTGGGGGATGAGGTGGTGATAGAACTTAAGCTTACCCACCAGGATTTGGCCAGCCTAACGGCCACTACCCGTCAAACGGTTACCACCGTTATGAATCAACTGGAAAAAGACGGGATTATGAATTACGACAGGAAAAAGATTTTGATTCACGAACCGGAAGCCTTGAAAAAATAACAGACCATATGGGTCGATCAATAAGGTTAAAAAACCGGGCCGCTGGATAAATCCAACAGCCCGGGGAACCCAAAACCTCAATGAAAATTGAGAAATGAAAAAATCTACCCCTCTCTTTTCTTAGTCAGGAAATAATCGATGCTATATTTCCCGGAGCCATAAGCCAATAACAGAACCAGCATCAGTAAATAATATAATGGGATTTCAATACCATTATCTGCCGCAGCAAAACCATTACCGATATGGACGGTAAATATTGCCACCAGCATCGTTATCATCAGTGGAATAGAAATAATCCTTGTCCCGAGTCCGAAGAATAGGAGCACCACTCCCGTTGCCTCTGTCGTTCCGGCAAGGTAAGCATTTAGTGTTGGGAGCGGATAGTTCATGCTTCCGAACCATTGAGCGATTCCTTCCATGTTGCCCCACTTATTCATCGCAGGCATGTAAAATCCGTATGCCAATATCAGACGGATAAACAAAAGGGCCAGGTCTTGTAACTGAGTTACGCCTTTAATAAATTTTTTGTACGTTTTAATCATTTGTTATTTATTTTTTGTGTTTGTATCCAAGCATGGCTTGCTGTGTGAATAAATCCTCGAAAAAGCTTTTCAGATGTTTCTTTATTTTTTCGGCATCTTCTACGCCGAACTTTTCGGAGATCATTTCAGCAAGTTGTTGTATGGTTAAATCTTGTTGCGAAAGTTGTTCCAATGCAAATACAAAAACCACGGATAGGTTAATAAAATGCACGTTTCCCTCATCCGGGTCTCTGAAGATAAGTACAAAATATTGTCCCGGATGCCGGATTGCTTCTTTAATCGGTTTCAAATGCAGCGGATAGTTTAGTTGCACCAGCCGGTGTTCCGGGTTAATGAGAGGAACGGTATCGTTAAATTGCTTATCGGGAATATATTGTTCTTCAATGTCAATATCTTCCATGGTATGAACCTCAATTTCCAGCCACTCGAAATAAAGTAACTCCGGTAAAAAAGGGTACTTTTCTTTTATTTTGAGATTATTTTCTTCCACATAGGTGTAGAATTCGTAGGGCATTTGCCACAGGAGAGGCGTTTGGCAATCGTGACCGGAGAAAAAGCCGTTGACTAATTCCAGCCATTCCGACTCATCAAGGTATTCGTGGGTTATAGGATACGCTTGTTCCAGCGTATTATTAAAGATGTTAAACGACAGCCGCCTGTAGTGTTTCATGCCTTTGTCGTTGGTTCCGGGCAAAAAATCCGGAATGCCCGTACGACAGTATTCGGTAAGGCGATGCTGAAGATTTTCGGTGTAATTATTTAGCGTTCGCATTTTCTTTCCTCCAGGCCTTTTCGGTAATGTTTCGCAGATTATTCATTTCCTGCTGTAATTCATTAAGCTCGGGGAAGTTAAAATCGCGCTCGAGTAGCACGGGTACTTCCGGCATACGGTTTACCGTATACTCGAACAGCCGATAAACCGGATCAATAATCGCTTCACTGTGCGTGTCTATAATAAGATCGGAATCTACCTGCTCATGGCCGGCCATGTGTATATAGGCAACCTTTTCGAGCGGTAAACGGCTGATGAATTTCCTGGCATCGTAGTTATGGTTGAAGGCGTTGACATAAACATTATTTACATCCAGAAGGATATTACAATCTGCTTCTTCCGCTATATTGGTTAGAAAATCAGCCTCATCCATTTCTGCATCAACCGGTGTGTAGTACGATACATTTTCGATAGCGATTTTACGCCCGAGTAATTCCTGGGCTTCCCTGATGCGGGATGCTACATGTTTTACCGCGTCTTCCCGGAATGGAATCGGAAGCAGGTCATAGATGTGCGCATTATTGGTTTTGGTATAACTCAAGTGCTCTGAGAAAATCTGAACATCGTTTTCATCCAGGAACTTTTTTAAGTCTTTGATAAAGTCATAATCCAGGTTTTCAGGACTCCCAAGCGATAAAGACAACCCATGCGATGTGACAGGATACTTTTCGGTGACCTGGCGGAGCTTTTTCTTCCAATAGCCGCCCATTTTCATCCAGTTCTCCGGGGCCAGTTCTATAAAGTCAGGATGCAACTGTTGCTGTTGCGCTAATTCATCAACAAATTCTCTTCGTAATCCTATTCCAACTTTTGTATTCATAATAGTTATTTTTCATTTAGCGTGATTAAATAGGTAAACCGGGGTAAGCCCGCAGGCTTTACCCCGGATAAAAGCACAATCCTCTTATTCTGCTCCGCATTTTCCTTCTCCGCACTTCGATTGTGCTGCTTTACTTTCTTTCCCGGTAGTGTCATTTTTGGCCTCCTTAGCATCACCACCGCATTTGCCCTCGCCACATTTGGCTTCGCCACTTTTCGCTTTTTTGGTCGAGTCGCTCTTTTCAGCTTTTTTATCCCCAGCGCCGCAATTGGCCTCAGAGGTTTTGCTGTCTTTATCACTTTCACCGCCGCATTTCATTTCAAATGTTTTGTGGCGGACGCTGTTCATTTCTATCAGTTCACTTCTAAGTTCGGCGCCTGATCCCAGGTTATCATATTCAAAAAGGTTATCCTGGTTGACGTTGGCTGATACTGAAAATGATCCGGCTACTAATGTTCCGGTAATCAAAGCTGCTGATTGTTTAAGCTTTTTTGTGTTCATAGTATAAAATTGTTTTGATTATTTAAACTGGTTCAAAATTAGATCGAACCCGAAGGGGAAAATGTCATCTTGCTGACAACTGGGGTAGTTATTTTGAAAAAAATGTTGTGATTATTGACAAACGGGGTTTGTATCCAATCTAATAGCACACAGATTGGACGGATTAGACAGAATTGAACTGATAAGAAAAGTGGATTGATGATATTCTACTCTTCGAGTAGTAATTGAATTTCATCAATTTCTTTATCCATAAACTAACTTTTTTGAAGAATCTATAGATTCACGCAGGTAAGGATTTTTGATAGCTTTTTCTTCCAGGAGATCTACTTCTCGTTTTAGGATATTTTCCAGCGAATATTTGAAGTCAAAGTAATTGTCGGCATAATCATGAATGTCAACATCTGCAAAAGATACCAAAAAATCTATGTCACTGTCTTTATTGAACCTGCCAGAATTGAAGGAGCCAAAAACAAACAATTTTCCCACCTGGTGTTTCCGACATAACTTCCTGATCTCTTTTATATGTTTTTCAATTATTGACATCTCTATACAAAATTACAAAATATTGTTTTGTTTTATGAGACAAATGAATTTTCAATTCTGGCATGCCAGCAATCAAAAAGTATCAACTATTTAACCGCGATTTTCTTGTTGGTTAACACATGCCCCATCTCATCAACAATCTTAACAAGATATATTCCGGGTGTAAAACTACTGCAATCTATTTTTGTCGGAGTTTGGATTATTTTGTTCTGATGAACCATCCTTCCCGAAGGTGCATAAACTTTGGCTGAGATTGCATTTTGAGGATTTTTCAGGTCGACAAGTATCCTATCATCGGCTGGATTGGGATAAATGCTGATTTTGTCCGGTATTTGATTTTCCGGGGTGTTTGTGGCATTCACCACAAACAAATCTTCATTAATGAAATCGGTTCGGGAACCAAGTAAGTTATTTCTGATGGTGATAATACAGGCCTGTGATCCTGGGTTAGTCGGAATTCCGGAAATTATGCCTGTATTTTCATTAATTTCCAGTCCGTTAGGAAGATTGATAGGATCCCAGGTTACCGGATCATCATATGGGTTCTCGGATTCCATCTGAAATTCATAATAGGTGTTGATGTAAGCCGTGTCGTAACTTTCGGTGGTGATATTCGGGTAGAACTCATCCACATAGCAGGATTGGTATGTATCATTATCATAAAGAATTTCGTCGTTTTGATAACAACAGAGCAGTTCATTATGATCCATTGACCAATTACCGCTGCAGGCCAAGCCCTTTACACTGCCTATTCCTTGTATCCAGACATCTGAACTGAAGAATAGACGCTTTTTTATACTTCCGTTTATGGTCACAATATCAACACTGTCACAGACCATCAGTTGATCCCAAACGTTTGTATAGGGATTATTGATAACTACTGAGTCTCCATCCTCCAGGCTGAAATCATAAATGAGGCAATCACCATCTTCGGCAGTATAATAGTAAACCTTTTGGTTGACGGTATCTTCCCGTAAGTAACCGTGATCATACCAGGTTTGGGCCGAATCCGTCGATTCCAGTAGGGGAAAGTACTTTTGATCGTTCATGAAAACCGGATCCCCGAGCTTGTTTATCCTGGTATCTGCCCCGAATAACACAGCAAAGGCCGCGTATCCTCCAGATACCGTATTCCATTGTTTCGTGGTGTCGGTAATCTGATAGCCATTTTGGGCTTGTGACAGGCTAAATACTGCTATTAAAAGTAATGTAATTAGTGGTCTCATAGGGTTGGTTTTTGAATAGTTTCAGCGTTTAAATATACAAAGCTGTTTGAAAAAAATCAATAAAAAAAAACATTTTGCTAAAACACATACTTCTCTTTCAGCTCCAGCTTTTTGATGCGGGCCCGGATAGCGCCGGTTGTCCGGCCGAAATGCTTCGCCAGCTCTTTTACTTTCGCTCCTTCGCAAAACATTACCGTAAGCTCATCATCCTGCTCCTCCGTCCAGTGTTTGTATGCTGACGTATAGGTCTCGCGCATAGCCTCGACGGAGTAGGATTTATTCCGGGCATTTTCCGGCGGTGGGTTTATTTCGGGTTCAAAATAGGAAGGTGCTGGTTTTGCTTCCTTCTTTTTTTCAGCAGGTGCTTTGATGACTCTGATTTTATTGGAAGGTGAGTAATCAGAAGGCAAAAGGGCTTCTGGGATATGAGTCGTATTCCTGGTGCGTGTGACTGCCACATACAGGAGGTTAATTTCTTCATTCAGCTTGGCGTAATCGATATGCTCTTTTTTTACTTCACGGATGATTTTTTCGAGCTTTTCTTCGGTGATGAAATCATCCACCAGTTGAATCGTGTCGTATTCCATGCCTTTGCAGCGATGAACAGTAGTAAAGATAATTTCCGCTTTATCCTTTTCATCGTTATCTACGTGCAACTCTTTAAGCGTCTTGATGATAGACGGAATATCATTGCCATATTCTTTGACGATGTATAGCATCATGGCCAGCTGGATATCTTCCGTCTTTTCAATATAATCTTCCAAATCATTAATGTCGCGCATTTCCCGTATCAGCTTATCCTTTATCAACCGGCGTTTCCCGTTGCTAAGATTCAGTACATCATACAGGGAAGTCCCTTCATCGGCGTATGTATAGGAGTGAATATTTCCCTCGAAATAAATTCGCTCGATGTTCCTCTTTGTCAGATATTCAATGGCTTTGAGCAGCAGGCCAAGGTTGGTTCGGGCAAGAACGGCCCTGGAGCGTTGCTTCTGGTGTTTTCCGGCTCCACGTATCGGTATATTGACCGGCATTTCAAGATGTTCTTTCCACTTCAGCACTTCCATAGCCAGCCCGGCAACTTCCGGATTAAAGCGAAAACTGGTAGTCAGGTTATACGTCTTGAAATCAGCCTGCTCCAGCGAATTTACGGCGTATCGCCAGCTGTAAATCTGTTGGTGGGTGTCTCCAACGATAACTTTTGTGCTTTTTTGGTTGAAAAAGGTATCGAGCATGGCAGCAGAAGCATCCTGGCCTTCATCAAAAAGGATATAATCATATTTGAGCCGCGGCTGTGAAAGCTGGAATTTTTTCAAATAGAAATCATGAGTTATTTCAATTTCACCCTCATTCATTTTGCTGAGAAAAAGGCGCATTTTCTTTTCGATGTATTTATAGAAAGCTTCTACAAAGTCACGCGCCTTGGTATCCGATATGGTTTGAAGATAGTCGAGTTCCTGAACTTTCTTTGCTTTGCTGTTGCAGAAATAGGTCACGAATTTATTGATGTGGTTGGCAAAAATAAACTCGGTATGCTTTTCCCCGTTACCGCGAATTCCCAAAATATCGACTATTTCATGGGTTTTGTAACCCTGCGGGCGGACGATATAATGAAACCCTTTCACCACATGCTTAAATGCCAGCGAATGGGCGGTTTCCACATCGACATTGGTAAGCCCTTCTTTTCTGAATTTGTTGATAGCTTCCAGTCGAACCGATCGGTTAAAGGCCAGGTAAAGGATTTTGCTTTTGGCAGGACGGGATTTGGCATATTCGATGATTGTGGTGGTCTTCCCGGAACCGGCCACGGCATTGATTTTGATGTTGCCCTTTGAGCGGAGTATGGCTTGCTGTTCTTTTGTTAGCTTCATCAGAAGGTGATTTGCTCTTGGATTGCGCGGAAATAAAATTAGAAAAAAATCAGGGAATGAGTATCCCCAAAGAAAAGAATTATGTTTATTCGCTTGAACAATGAGGTCTGATGTTGCTCTCCACCTTTGCCTCTTTAATCACCAGTTGATTTTCGCGGGCCCTCATGCGGGCAAAGGACAGGTAGATCAAACTAAAAAGGATTTTCTCGGCCAAACCGGCCAGGATGCTGAAAGAAAAAGGGTTTGTGCTTAAAACTGCGGTAGCAAAATCAGCAGAGAATAACAGTACAGCGTAGATAAGGATCTTCACCATTGAGTCACCCGACCAAAGGTGAGCCAGGGTCTTGCAGAAAAGCATTCCGGCGATGCTGAAAAATAAAATAAATGAGAAAAAAGTAGTGGCTCCATTTAATGAAAACAGGGACCCGGTAAACGTCTCCATTTGGCTTACCTCCACTCCAAAATTCTCTACGATTTGCCAGAAAAC
>JAIPAH010000172.1 GCA_021740175.1 Bacteroidales bacterium | reverse complement strand
CTCCTTTCACGGGGAGGTAATACAGATTAGGCGCCACATCCACCAATACCCCGAATTAGCTTTTGACGAGTATAAAACTTCGGAATATATTTCTCAAAAACTCACAGAATATGGAATAAAGCATCAAACAGGAATCGCAAAAACAGGAATTGTAGGTTTCATTGAAGGCAATAACCCCAATTCTTATGTAGTAGGTCTTCGGGGTGATATAGATGCTCTTCCCATTCAGGAAGGAAACACCCATAATTTTGTCTCGAAAAACAAAGGAAAAATGCATGCTTGTGGTCATGACGCTCATACAGCATCGTTACTTGGTACAGCCAAAATATTGAACGAGTTGAAGGACAGTTTTGAGGGTACGGTTAAACTCATTTTTCAACCCTCGGAAGAGCAATTTCCGGGAGGGGCAAAGGTGATGATTGAAGAAGGCGTTTTGCAAAATCCGAAAGTAAATATGATGCTCGGGCAACATGTTTATCCGCAATTGGAAGTCGGCGAAGTGGGGATGAAAAGCGGGTATTATATGGCCTCTACGGATGAAATCTATCTTACTGTCAAAGGGCGTGGAGGGCATGGCGCTCTACCGGAACAAAACGTTGACCCCGTACTGATTGCTTCTCACGTAGTGGTAGCGCTGCAGCAAGTAGTTTCAAGAATTGCTGCTCCCAGCATGCCTACCGTCTTGTCGTTCGGCAGATTCATCGCTGAAGGACAAACGAATATTATCCCTGATGAAGCAAAACTTGATGGTATTTTGCGGACTTTTGACGAAACCTGGCGCGAAGAAGCTCAAAAAAGAATTACCCGCATTGCCAAAGGCGTAGCTGAAAGTATGGGAGGATACTGCGATGTGTTCATCGACAAAGGTTACCCGGTATTAAATAATGATGAAAATACAACTGAAAAGAGCAGGAAATATGCTGAGCAATTTTTAGAGGGAGAAAATGTCCATGAACTTGATTACAGAATGACTGCCGAAGATTTTGCTTATTTTTCGCATAAAATACCTGTCTGTTTTTATCGCTTAGGCGTTAGAAATGAACATAAAGATATTACAGCAGGGCTGCATTCACCAAGATTTGATTTGGATGAAGAAAGCCTTAAAACAGCTATAGAATTAATGAGCTGGTTAACCATACAACATTTAAAAAATCACTAAAAATTATTGATTATGAGACATCTAATTGCTTCCTTTATTTTTATCATTGCACTTGCGGCAACCACATACGGACAAAACGACTATAACCAGGCTATAGGAGTGCGCGGAGGCTTGTACAATGGAGTTACTTATAAAAAAGCCCTAAGCAGTAACAACTACCTGGAAATCCTGGGTTCGATACGCTGGGGAGGTGCTGTTGTAACAGGTCTTTATGAAGTGACTAAAAACCTGGACCCCGACACGCCGCGACTGAACTGGTATTACGGTTTTGGCGCTCACATCGGTTTGTGGAGTGACTACAATGATAATGCATGGTTTGATGAAGATGCTGATGACTTTATGGCCATTGGTGTCGACGGTATTATAGGCATTGAATATACCTTTGAAGAGGTGCCGATTAATTTATCCGCTGACTGGAAACCGGTTATAAATCTTATCGGAGCGGATAATGCAGTAGGCTTTTTCGGTGCGGCCGCCTCGGTCAGGTATGTATTTTAAGTTATCCAAAACGAATCACGAATCAAGAGTCATCTGAATTAGCTTTTATATGAAAGTGGGAGATAATTATTATGTGACAGTTTGGGCTGATGGGCAGACGGTATACATGATTGACCAAACTAAGCTACCGTACCATTTTGAAATCTATCAAGCAGAAAACTATCTGCAAACCTGCGAGGCTATCAAAAATATGGTGGTACGGGGAGCCGGAGCCATTGGCGCGGCAGCGGGCTATGCCATGGCACAAGCGTGTATGGAAGCACCGAAAACCAACTACGAAAGGTTTATTTCCAGGGCTCGCCAGGATATCGAAGCTACCCGGCCCACGGCTCAGAACCTTTTCTTTGCCACAAAAGAGGTTTATGAAACCGGTAGCCGATCCGCTCATAAGGCCCTGGAAAAAGCCCGCTCCCTTGCGGAAGAAAACATCGATGAAGGAAGAAAAATAGGGGCTTACGGCAACACTTTCATTAAAGACGGTTCAAATATCGAAACCCATTGCAACGCCGGCTGGCTGGCTTTCGTGGACCACGGCAGCGCCCTGGCTCCCATCTATCAAGCTAAACGCGAAGGAAAAAATATTTTTGTATATGCCGACGAAACCCGCCCCCGCGGGCAGGGGGCAAGACTTACTGCATGGGAGCTAAAAAACGAACATATTCCCCATGCCATTATTGCCGATAATGCCGGTGCCTGGCTAATGGCGCAAGGCAAAATTGATATGATCATAGTAGGAGCCGACCGTATTGCTGCTAACGGCGATGTGGCCAACAAAATCGGAACCCTGGAAAAAGCCGTCGCAGCTTATCATTACGGAATTCCCTTCTATGTTACAGCCCCCGTATCCACTATTGATTTTGCATGTAAAAATGGCCGGGAAATTGTCATCGAAGAACGCGCTAAAGAAGAAGTATTATTTCAGGAAGGGCCCAACGCACAGGGCGATTGGCACAAAATAAGCGTAAGCTCACCCGGTTCTGAAGCACTAAACCCGGCGTTTGATGTAACACCGGCACAATACATATCCGCTATTATCACCGAAAAAGGAGTCGTCGATCCCACTCCTTCACAAATTCAAAATCTAAAATAATTTATTACATTGCGGTCTAAAATAAGTTAGTAGGAAAGGAGACATGAATTACCAGCTAAAAGAGGTTAAAGACGCTAAAGACGGGAAGGACTTTATTCATTTACCTGTAAAACTCTACAAAAACGAAAAAAACTGGATAAGACCACTGGATGATGATATTGAGAAAGTATTTGACCCTAAAAGAAATAAATTTTTCAGAAACGGCACGGCCACGCGGTGGCTCCTTCAGGATAAGCAAGGCCGAACTGTAGGCCGGATAGCGGCTTTTATTAATTACAATACAGCCAACAAAAAAAATGATCAACCCACCGGCGGGATTGGCTTTTTCGAATGCATCAATGATCAGGAGGCGGCTAACCTGCTTTTCGATACCGCCAAAGATTGGTTAAGCCAAAAAGATATGGAAGCCATGGATGGACCGGTTAATTTCGGCGACCGTAATGAAAACTGGGGATTATTGGTTGAAGGAGACTACCCACCGAATTATGGGATGCCCTATCATTTCTCCTACTACAAGGATCTGTTTGAAAACTACGGTTTCCAAATCTATTTTAAGCAATATACCTATCACCGGAAAATTCATTCTGATATCAGCGTTATTGACGACCGGGTCTACGAAAAAGCTCAGCGTATTGTCAAAGACGAAAATTACCATTTTATGCATATCGATAAAAACAATTTTGAGCAGTACGCTGAAGAGTTTCGTGAAATTTTCAACAAAGCCTGGGCAAAATTCGTAGGGCTGGGGAAAATAACACAACCACAAGCAAAAGCACTGATCAAA
Organism: Bacteroidales bacterium; assembly: GCA_021740175.1. Taxonomy (GTDB): domain Bacteria; phylum Bacteroidota; class Bacteroidia; order Bacteroidales; family JAIPAH01; genus JAIPAH01. Next base: position 3,392 of record JAIPAH010000172.1, on the reverse strand, counting down.
AAACTTAAACCCATCATGGACCCCGAACTCTTTTGGATAGGTTATTACAACAAAGAACCGGTTGCCATGTTCCTGATGCTCCCTGATCTCAACCAGATTGTAAAACATGTTAACGGGAAGCTGGACTGGATAGGAAAACTCAAGTTTTATTACATGATGAAAACCAAAAAAATCACTAAGGCCATAGGAACCCTTTTCGGCGTTATACCCGAATACCAGGGCAAAGGTGTAGAAGCTGCCATGGTTATGGCTTTTGCCGATTTTGTTGGTAAAAAGAAAAACTTTCAGTACACCGATTTGGAGATGAATTGGATCGGAGATTTTAACCCAAAAATGATGCGTGTGGCCGAACAAGTGGGAGGAAAAGTTCTAAAGGTACATCATACGTATCGTTATCTTTTTGACCGGAATAAAGAATTTAAACGAATGCCCGAACATTAAAACTTATACCAATGTTACCGGAAAGCTTGACAGTTAAGGAAGTTATCTATCTCCAGGCTGTTAAAAACAACACTGGAAAAGCTCCTTTAAAGCATGAAAACCTCCATTATGGAATTATCGGAGGAGCTATCCTGGAACTTACGTCGCGGGAACGTATTACGATTGAAAACAAAAAACTAATAGTACAAGATAGCACTTTTACCAATGATCGCGCCCTTGATTATATTCTGAATAAACTTCAGAATCGCAAAAAACCCCGAAAAATCAAAACCTGGGTTTCTGCTTTCACGGATCATTATAAAAAACTACAAAAACCTATCAGGGAATCTTTAATAGATAAAGGTTATATGAAAGCTGAGCATAAGAGGTTTTTGGGAATTTTTCCTTATACGATTCACCCAATTATTAAAGAAAAGGAAAAGCAGGAAGTCAACAGATACCTTCATGATATCATTCTTCAGAAGGAAAGTTATACTGAAAAAGAAGGGGCTGTTATTTCTATGCTATATCTTTCGGGGGTATTTCAAACGATTTTTTCAGAGAAGAAAGAAAGAAAACAAGCCAGGAAGAAAATCAAACATCAAATCAAAGAAGGTTTAATCTCCTCTGCTGTCAGCGAATCCATCAAAGAAATGCAAGCCGCTATGATAGCTGCGGTAACGGCAGCTAGCGCCGCAGCTGCTGCAGCAGGGTCATCATCAAATTAATTTTCAACCATGTTACAAAAAACACTCAAAAGCGGAGTAATTATCCCGGCCCTTGGTTTCGGAACCTGGGAAATGGGCGGGAGGACCACTAAAGATGACAGCGCTGACGATAAATACATCCAAGCCATTGAAACCGCTATTCAAAGCGGTTATAGACATATCGATACCGCTGAGATATACGGCGACGGTCATACCGAAACTCTGCTGGCCCGGGCGAAAAAGGGTTACAATCGTGAAGAACTCATCATTACCAGTAAAGTGGCTAAATTCAATCTGGCTTACGAAAATGTGCTGCGCTCAGCAGAGAAAAGCCTGGAAAGGCTTGAAACCAACTACCTCGACCTTTACCTGGTACATCATCCCAATCCCGAAATTCCTGTAAAAGAAACCATGAAGGCTATGGATGAGCTGGTTGATAAAGGAATGGTGCGATCAATTGGGGTGAGCAACTTCAATGTCAAACAATTAAAAGAGGCCAGGGAAGCAGCGAAGCATCCCGTCGATGTCAACCAGCTGGAATATAACCTGCAAACCCGGAATTACGGGAAATTTAACACTGACATGGAAAAATCCATAATCCCCTATTGCCGGGAAAACAAAATACAGGTTGTCGCATGGCGCCCCCTTGCTAAAGGTCAGCTGGACAGCGAAAATTCCATTATCAAATACCTGATGGAAAAGTATGATAAATCGGCCGAACAGGTAGCCTTAAATTGGTTGATTCACAAAAAAGGACTGGCTACTGTTGCTAAGGCGACTTCCAGGCATCATATCCGGGAAAACTTTCATTCCGCCGATTTCCAGATGGAAGAAAAGGACTACATGGTGCTGGATATGATAAATAAGGGGTAGAGAATATTTTTCCGGGCTTGAAAATATTCGTCGCGGATATTTTTTCCCTTATCTTTTTTCATTTTCTTGAACCTTCTGCAAAATCAATAAGGTACAATGTTCGTGGGGAATCCGGAGCTAGTAAGGTTGAATACCGAAAAATAAGGTTTTTTGAAGAGTTTCAGAACTCCTGATTCGCTATAAAACGTCATGGCTAATCTTTTACCGGGTGGATAGAAAAAAATCATTATTGCATTTTATAGAAAACTGATAATCTCATTTTAAATATTAATCAAAAATCTATCTACGACAACAATAAGATATATTGTTTTACGATGTTCAAAAGTCAAACCTGTAAAAGATGCAGGATTGTCTCTAAGTACTTACTCATACAATTCCGTAATCTCCTGCTTCGACAAGGCTCTCTCGAACAGCTTCACTTCATCGAGCGTGCCTTTGAAGAAAGTATTCACCGGCTGGAATGGGCCACCCATTTGTAATCCAAGAGTCGGGGAGCTTTCCGAGCCATTTTCACTGGAGGTCGAGGTCCTGAGCTGGGTGTCTATGTATCCTTTCAATTCATTCCCGTCATATACCATAGTTACAGTGTGCCAGGCATTATCAAGGTTGAAGCTTGTGGATGCTGAAAGATAATGCCCTTCTTCCTGGCCGTTACCTATAAAAAATTCCAATGTATTATCGGCTTTTTTGGCAATAAGAAAACCATCATCACTGCTTTCACTGTCAAGAGAGTTGGCCACCAAAATTTGCCGGCGATCATTTTCCTCCGTTTTTATTCGGAACGTAATGGTTTTCGGGCCGTCAGTCACAGGCGTTTGGGAAGTACTTATGTAGGCATTGGGTTCAAAATACATGGCTTCCTGCATATTCCCATTTATATCTTCGGTGGGTACCGCCCCATGATTGCTGGCATCAAAGTTTCCCCATGCATCTTCCATCGAGCCGCCGGCAAAGTCATAATGAGCAATCAGTCCTTCGGTAGTGCCTGAGCTTTCTACGATATTTATGGTTATGATTTTTTCCATACCATTGGCGTAGTCATTCACGGTCACTTCAGTGCTTTGACCTTGCTCCCCGGCAGCAATAGCCTTTATATTGTAATTTCCCGGGTCATAAGTTTCTGTGAGTTTGACTACAGTAATATCCGATGTTTCCCATGCATAATCGGGAGCATTCGACCCCAGGTAAGTGATAGCTTCTAAGGTCGCTGTATCCCCGGCAGCCATATCTATCTGATCGACTCCGTATGGATTTGTCTCTGAGGCATTGACATACAATCCCTGGTCTACAGAAGTAAATCCTTTGCTGTTGAATGTCCCCTCGATATACGAATCTTCCCCGGTATTAGCATTATTTTTAATATAAAGCCTCAGCGTATGATCGTTATCACCG
>JAIPAH010000171.1 GCA_021740175.1 Bacteroidales bacterium | reverse complement strand
ATTATTTCCCCCGATTTTGAAAATCTGGATATTTTTGAGCGGGCGAATTTAACAATGAATCCGGAGATAAAAACGCAGAAGGAATTTATCGTTCCTATGGATATTCTAAGTCTTACCCCCGAAGAGTATAAAAATTCTATCCTTGGATTATTCTATCGCAGTGAAATTATAGTTTAAATGGTGAAAAGCATTTTAATGAATGTAAAATTCTCCCATCACATTTTCCTTTTATAGCTATCGGCTTCTTTTTCTTTCATTATCTTTGAATATCCTTAAATAATTAATCAATTAGAGCATGACCGAAACATTTATTAAGCATTTCTATGAGGCACTAGCGCACGATCCTACGAACGATCAGACGCGCATGATTCACCAATTGGGCGAATTTGTGCTTTCCTCCGACCCGAACCAGGTTTTTCTTTTAAAAGGTTATGCTGGCACTGGGAAAACCACCCTGGTAAGCGCGCTGATAAATATTCTTCCCCGTGTAAAAATGCGTTCGTTATTGCTGGCTCCCACGGGAAGAGCGGCCAAGGTGCTGGCCGGATATTCCGGGAAACCGGCCTATACGATTCATAAAAAAATATACCGGCTTTATACCCGCAAAGATGGGAGCATGAAGATATCCCTGAACAAAAATATGCATAAGGATACCATCTTTTTCGTAGATGAAGCGTCTATGATCCCCGACCGCAGCACTGACTCCAAAGGCTTCGCCCAGCATAGTCTGCTTGACGATCTCGTGGAATATATTTATTCAGGACAAAACTGTAAGATGATACTTATTGGTGATGCGGCTCAATTGCCCCCCGTAGGTTTATCTATTAGCCCCGCACTGGACACTGAATTTCTGAAAAGTTCTTATAGCCTGGACCTGTTTTCCGATGAATTAACCGAGGTGGTAAGGCAGGAACAGGATTCGGGCATTCTCGTCAATGCCACCCAGTTGAGGGAAAAAATTGCCGTAGAAGATTTTGATTACCCGTTTTTCAGAACCCATCAACTCCCCCAGGTTAATCGCATAACGGGGAATGAGCTGGAAGAAGCGCTTCTGGATACCTTCAACGGGCGGGAAACCGAAGAATCGGTGGTGATCACCCGCTCTAATAAAAGGGCCAATCTTTACAACCGGGAAATCCGCCGGCGGATTCTTTTTCAGTACGATGAGCTCTCTTCCGGCGATTATATGATGGTGGTAAAAAACAATTATTTCTGGTTGCCCGGTGAATCCAAAGCCGGATTTATTGCTAACGGTGATATTATAGAAATCCTTAAGGTAAAAGGGATAGAAGAAATGTATGGATTTCGCTTTGCCAGTGTCTCCGTACGCCTCGTGGATTATCCCGAAGAAGATGATTTGGATGTTATGCTTTTGCTCGATACTATTGATGCCGAGAGTGCCTCGCTGACTTATGAGCAAAATCAGAAATTATTTCAGGCCGTTATGGAAGACTATACGGATATTGCCGGCAAGCGCAAGCGCCTGGAGAAGGTAAAAAGCAATCCCTACTTTAATGCCCTCCAGGTAAAATTTGCCTACTCCCTCACGTGTCACAAAACCCAGGGCGGCCAATGGGATAATGTTTTCGTGGAGCAAGGGTTTTTCAGGGATGAAATGCTGTCAGTTGATTACCTGAGATGGCTTTACACTGCTTTGACAAGGGCCACGAAACAATTATACCTTGTCAATTTTAAGCAAGAGTTCTTTGAAGAAGAAGAGGGGGTGTATTATTATGACTAACAGATAGAAATATTTATTTTTGAATAGATAACTTTTTTAATTATGGCAAAATCCCAGGAGAAAAGGCGACTTTATTTATGGACCTTTATTGCTATTAGTGCCGCAATTCTTATTATTGGTTTTATAGGCGTAACTTATTCCGTATCAAATATTAAAGAAAAATATGTTAATCAACAGCTTGAATCCAATAAACGTACTGCCGAAGTTGTATCTGAAATACTTTCTGACAAGCTAAAGTCCGGAATTTCGGAAAAAGAGGTTCTGGATTCTTTTCAAAAAGCTATTGCCGGTAGCCAGGTGAATGAGGGATATCTCTGCATGTTTGACACCAAAAAATCCATATTGGTTTGTCATCCGGACCCCTCTGTTATTGGTACAAAAATCGAAGGTCAACAATTTCAATTTCAGAATCTAAAGGAAAATAGAGAGGAGTTATTTGAAAATGCCGTAAGTTCTTCCGAACAGGAAGGAGGTGTGCTTTCGATGCAGGAACCTGCTCGCTCGGAAATTACGTACATGGTCCCGGTACCCGGAACGCATTGGAAAGTTTCGGTTCATGAAAATTTGGATAAGATAGAAGCTAATCTGGCTGATCTAAGAATGCGAGCCTATACGGGCTTTGTGGCACTGGCGTTACTTATTTCGGTAATTTCATCAATCATTAGCCGGAGAATTAATGCTTCTTATGAGGCGAAGATAGAGACTCAGAAAGAAGAGCTTCATCAAAATTATGAAACTCAGAAATCCCTTAATACTCAAATAGAAAAGCAGAAGGCCACAATCGAAGAGTATGCCCAGACATTGGAGCAAAAAGTAAAAGACCGGACACGGGAGCTGGAAAATGCTAATGCAAAATTGGCTAATCTGGATAAAGCAAAAACCGATTTTCTGGGCATCATCAGCCATGAGTTACGTACCCCTTTGAATGGAATTATTGGTTTTTCGGATATCCTGGAGCAGGAGCTGACACAGGATGAGCACCGGGAATTTGTACAGAATATAAAGCAATCCGGCCGGCGATTGATAAATTTTTCCGAAACGGCCATGCTCATTACCGAGTTAAGCTCTAACTACATGGAACTTAAATTCGAGAAAGTCAAAGCCGGGGGATTGTTTGCTGAAGTTCATAAGGAGTATGAAGAAAGGCTGCAGGAGAAGGATATTACGCTCACAAAAGACGAACAGCAACCGGACAAGGAGTTAGAGGTTGCCCCGAATCTTATAAAAAAATGTTTTGCCAATATTCTTGATAACGCTATCAATTATACTCCCGAAGGAGGGGAGATAAAAGTTAATAGTTACATCTATAATAATGACGATTATATTTTTGAGATGAGAGATACAGGCCCAGGCTTTTCCGAGGAAGCCCAAAATAAACTTTTTGATTTTTTCGGATCGGATGATGTTATGCATCATAAGGAAGGATTTGGTTTGGGGCTTGCAGCTACAAAGCTTATCATGGATGCCCATTCGGGTCGAATAGATATTGATAATTGCGAAAGCGGAGCAAAAGTAACCCTTAGTTTTTATAACCGGAATACATAAAAAAGTGAGTTCTGAGAGATTCAAAAAAGATATACAATATTATCGCTTTTGCTTGTATGGTTTCCTGAAAAACCTCCGGTTCTTTGAGCCTTTTCTTTTGTTGTTTTTCCTGGAAAATGAACTGTCTTATCTGCAAATCGGGGTGCTTTACAGCATCCTGGAAATAACCCGAAATCTCCTGGAAATCCCTGCCGGTTTTATATCCGATACCCTTGGCCGACGAAAGACTATGGTTGCTTCCTTTTCTTTTTACATAGTCTCCTTCATTGTTTTCTTTTTGTCATATACTTATCCCTATTTTATCCTGGCTATGGTGCTTTTTGCCGTAGGTGATGCCTTCCGTACGGGAACGCATAAGGCGATGATTTTCACTTATCTGAAATTAAACGGATGGGAAGACCAGAAAGTCGCCTATTATGGAAATACCCGCTCTTGGTCGCAGATGGGTTCGGCCATTTCTTCGCTTGTTGCAGCTCTCATTATTTTCTACCAGGGCAATTACCGCGACATCTTTTTGTTTACCCTTATCCCTTATATGCTTGATTTAGTTAATGTGATGTCGTATCCTTCCAAACTCGAAGGGGCTATCAGTCATGAAGGTTCGTTAAAAGCATCTTTTAGAAGAGTCGGTCAGGCCTTTAAGACTTCTTTTCAAAACCTGGCTATCATCAGGAGTCTCGTTAATGTCTCGTCTCACAGCGGGTTTTATAAGGCCGCTAAAGATTACCTGCAGCCGGTGGTTCGGACTTTTGCTCTATCGTTGCCCCTGCTGACTGCCTTTTCTGAAAAACAGCGTACCGCCGTAATGGTTGGGTTGGTTTATTTTTTGATTTACCTGGTAACTTCCGCTTCATCACGACGCTCCGGGCGGTTTAAGGATGCTTTTAAAACTTTTAGCGTACCCCTGAATCTTACTGTAACTGTTGGTTTGATTATGGGCATGGCCAGCGGACTGCTTTATGAAACGCAGGTGTTATGGCTCGCCATAGTTTTTTACGTGGGCATCTTTGTCGTCGAAAATCTTCGTAAACCGATTGGAATGGGTTATTTATCTAAAAAACCTGACGAAAGCGTATTGGCTACCGTCCTGTCGATCGAGTCGCAGACCAAGTCGATTATAGCGGCCATTGTGGCTCCTTTGCTGGGCTTTTTTGCCGATGAATTCGGCGTGGGATACAGCCTGGCAATCACTTCGGGGCTATTGCTCCTGGCTTTGCCCTTATATTATGCCCGCAAAGCAAAAGGAAATAGTGAGGAATGAAAACGCAATAGTTTTTTGTAATTATAATAAATATTACCTTTGGGTTGAGTTATATGATGATTATCAATGGTGTTAAGGTTTGATATGGAAATAATTTTTGCCACAAAAGAAGGAAATAATCGCAGAAGGGAAGCTGAGTTTTTGGAAATGGAGCCGGAAGCGAGATTAAAAGCTTTTATCCATATGGTAAGTTTACCTCCTCCTGTTCCGGAGCATTATGACTATAAATATCTTGATGAAGAGAAGCGTTTTGTAATAGGAAAAAAGATGGAAAGAAAATTGGACAATGAAGTTTATGATTTTGTAGAAGCATGCAACGAGTATGATGTAAAAATGCTGCTGGTAGGTGCTGTTGCTGTCAATTATTATGGGTACAAGCGCTATTCAGCGGATATTGATTTCTGGATTGATAATGCCCGGGAAAATTTTTCCAGGCTTCTTAAGGCTCTGAAAAAGTTGGGTTATAAAATCAATGATTTTCCCGATGAAGTAAAAAACGGAGAGCAAAACATCTCAATAAAACTAAGTCCGAATCTTGAAATTGAACTTATTGTCAACTTCGATCCCGGTAAATCTTTTCGGGAGGCTTTCGCCGATTCTGTGGAATTTTTTACAGAGGGGCATGAAAAATACAAATGGAATATCATATCCTATGATGACCTGATAAACAGCAAAATAAGATCGGGAAGACCGCGGGATTGGAACGATGTACAAGAGTTGAAAAGACTACGAAAAAGGAAAGATTAAATCTCTGCGAAATATAATCCTTTCAATGCTATTGTTTGCTTTTTATCAGTGCAACGGCATAGGCGGCCACGCCTTCTTCATTCCCAACAAAACCCATCTTTTCGGTTGTGGTGGCTTTTATCGATATTTGCGATACTTCGCATCCGATGGTTTCGGCAATTACTGACCGCATTGAATCTATATAACTGGTTAGTCGAGGTTTTTGGAGAACAACAGTGACATCTATGTTACCTGTTATCCAGTTATTTTCATTAAGCAAAGCTATCACCCGCGTAAGCAGCCTTTTGCTGTCGATATCTTTGAATTCCGGGTCATTAGCCGGGAAGTGGTATCCGATGTCCCTAAGATTGGCTGCGCCCAACAGGGCATCGCAAATGGCGTGCAACAATGCATCGGCATCCGAATGTCCTTTAGCCCCTTTGGTGTGCTCTATCTTTGTTCCCCCAAGCGTAAGCTGGAACCCTTCTTCCAGTTTGTGAACATCATATCCGAATCCTACTCTGATATCCATGGTGTTTCGTTTTTGCAAAAGCAAAAGAGCAGGTAAATGAATTGGGTCTACCTGCTCTTTCTCCTATTTCTCATAAATTTTTATTGTCCTCCTCCTGTAAATGTATCAAAATCAAAGAGCAGACTGAACCGCAACGTATTGTCCAGCGGGCTTCTTTGGCCTGTGGGGATAAGGTAAGAAAAATCGAGTGAAAAAACGGTGTATTTCAACCCGGCACCCATCGTAAAATATTGCCTGCCCCCTTTATTGGGGTCCTCGTAAAAGTAGCCTCCCCGTAAAGCGAAAGTATCATCATACCAATACTCCGTTCCGAGAGCATAGGTAATTTCACGCAATTCTTCACTGAAGCCTCCCGGCGCATCATAAAAGGACTGGAATATCCCTGTAATTACCGATACGTCATCATCCATGCCTTCAGCAATTTCATCCTGGTCATCCTCTTTATAAATAGGGGGCGTAGGGACAAGTAATTTATTCATGTCCAGGGCAAAAGAAATTTCGTTATAGCTGTCGAGTTCAAGGTTAACGGCCGGCCCCAATCGTAAATTCGTGGGTATGAAATCTTTATCAACATCATCGGTATATGATATTTTGGCCCCAATATTCGAGATATTTATTCCAAAAGAGAAAATTCCATCGGTTCTCCCGAAGTCCATATCATCTTCGTAATACATACCAATATCGGCTGCCACTGAAGTACCCGGGCGTGTGGCCTGGCCTCCGGCAGTTTGTCCTAATGTAAGATTCGAATAAATAAACCGCCCGGATACAGCCAGGGAGAGCTTTTCAGTTAATTTCCGGGAATAGGTACCGTCCACGGCAAACTCATTGGGTTCATAAATATTTCCATCATCCTCAGGGCCATTTCTAAATACAACTTCTCCAAGCGAAAAATACCTGAGCGTAGCACCAATGACCTGTTGATCATCAAGCCTTTGGTAGTATACCAAATTGGAAAGACCGATATCATCCACCAAATCGCGAAGCCATGGGCTATAACCAATGGATAATCCGGATTCTTTTTCGATGAATGCATATTTTGCCGGATTCCAAAACATGGAATTTGCACTGGGTTCTGTCGCTACGCCCACATCTCCCATAGAACCTCCGCGGGCATCAGGTGAGATCATTAAAAA
>JAIPAH010000170.1 GCA_021740175.1 Bacteroidales bacterium | reverse complement strand
CGATTTTTTTATCAAATTCAGAACGAAGATGAATTTCGATTTGCTTACGGGAGGCGATTTGCCTGTTGAGTTCAACCGTATGCCGGGCCAGTTGAACGATATCAAACTCCTCTTTTTCCAGCTTCATATCCCCCGACTCGATTTTGGAATAATCCAGCAGGTTTTCAATGAGTTTCAGCATGTAGTTACTGGATTCAACGATTTTACTGAGAAAATCATTCTGCTCTTCATCCAGCTTATCAGCGGCCTCCTCCTGCAGGAAATCGGCATAGCTCAGAATAATATTCAAAGGATTTCTTAAATCATGAGCAGCAATCCCCATAAACTGGTTCTTCAATCTATTCACTCTCTCCAGCTCCGTATTCTTCTTACTCAACTGGCGCTGGAGGTTGGCCATTTCATTATTCAACCGGGTAATCTCATCGAAATAACTCTCCTCCTCTGAGAGTCCTCCCGGGCGAGCATCGTCCTGAAATTGATTTTTTATCAATTCCCGAATCGAATTGGCCTGCTCATTATTAATTTGCTGAAGATAGTTGGTAAATTCCATCGCTTCTTTTTTGTTAAGGGCGCACAATAATAAAATCTTCTCATCGAGTAATACGCCGAAGAAGCTTAATGTCTTCACCTCCCCTTGAATAGGTAAATTCAGTTCATAATCAAAGGCCACCTTATGGGTTCGGGTGTCATGTATAAAATTCAGTGCTTTCTTGCGTGTTCCGCTGTCGATAAGGTTCACAAACAACTTCCCCACCGGGTGATTATCCTCAAGGCCCAGGTCATCTCTCCAGACACTTTCCACATATCCCTGGGGGTCACAAACCAGAGCGATACCTTCAATATTTTTAGTCTCTTCTACCATATTATTCTTTACTGAACAATTTCAAACGCTTTTTTTATAGCCTTTTGGGCATCCGTTTCATAGGCATCGGCCCCAAACCACTGCCAGTCAGTAGCGTTATTTTTTATCGCATTGCCCCCAATCATTATTTTCAGAGAAGGATCGTCCACCTGCTGTCGAATTTCGCCGATTATTTCTTTCAGCACACTTCGGTGATAAGGCATAGCTGCCGAAAGCGCCACCAGGTCGGCGTTATATTCTTTTGCCGCCTGAATGATACTTGCTCCCGGGGTATTGGCTCCCAGGTAATAAGTATCCCATCCCTCCATCTCAAAAAAATCGGCCACCATCCGAATACCGATTTCATGGAGTTCGCCTCCAACGGTAGCTGCTACCATGGATTTACCTATTTTCCGGCTGCTAAAAATGTAAGGATAAAGTTGAGCCATAATCTGCTGTGTAGCCGCCGAAGCAAAATGCTCCTTAGCAACGGATATTTGATTGTTAAGCCAGAGCCTGCCAACTTCGTATTGCGAGGGCTGGAATACATACAGGTAGACATCCTTCACTTTTACCCCGGATTCCACCGCCTCCATTATTAACTTTTGTGCTGTCCGGCGATCACCCCGCAGTAGAGCTTCATTAAAAGCTTTTGCCAGAGTGTTGTATGGATTTTTCTCATCAAGATATGAAATCGCTTCCTTTGATGGAGATAGCAAAGTTTCCAGTCCCCGGTCAATATATTGGTCAACGATCGCTTTCTTCTCATCATCAAGATAATTTGTTAAGACTTCCTTGTTGATTTCAAGAAACTCAAGCATAGTATTTTCAGGAAGGCGGAGATTATGAAACAGTTTTCGGGCCCACTCCACATAATCCGTAAAAACCTCCTCATTTTCCGAGATAATAGCCTCGGCAAGAAAGGGCAGATGATATTCGGCATCACGGATGCTTTTCTGCTTGCCCGCTTCGCCATAACTTTCCCACTTATCCGGATTGGCCCTATACTGTTTTTCCACAACCTGGCGGGCAATCTCATTCCTGTTAGTGTCAATAATGGTTTTTATTTCGCTATTACGTTTCATAATTCCTCATGGATTGTATAGTTGTATAAAGATAAAAAAAGAAAGAGATATTTATATCCCTATTTCCGAATTAATTAATTATTTTTGAATACAAATCTTTCAACAATGAATGCCTGGGAAAATAAAAAAATATTGATTGCAGAAGATGAGTACTCCAATTATTACTTGTTGAAAAAAATCATCGATTTAAAAGGAGCCGAAACCCTATGGGTGACAACCGGACAAGATGCTGTGAATACGATGGATGAGCGACAAGACATCGATATAATTTTAATGGATCTTAAGCTTCCGGTAATGAACGGGTTGGATGCTACTCGAAAGATAAAAGAGAAGTATCCGAAAATACCTATCATTGCAGTAACGGCTTACGCCATGAAAACCGATCGCTCCATGGCTCTCTCGGCAGGTTGCGATGATTATATCGCTAAGCCCCTTAAAAAAGCTCAGCTCCTGGAGAAAATTGAAAGCTGGATGTAACTGTTTCCAATCATCATTCCGGAAGTAATTTTTTAAACTCATCTTCTTCCAGAATCTTAACCCCATATTGTTTGGCTTTGGTTATCTTTGAACCCGGATTTTCACCGCTTAAAATGTAAGTTGTATTGGAGGAAACCGAAGAGGTGACTTTACCCCCGTTTTCTTCGATGATATTTTGGGCTTCTTTTCGCGAATAAGTGGGTAAGGTCCCGGTAATGACAAATGTCATCCCCTCCAAAGGAGCTTTCCGTGAGGACTCTTGCTGCTGTTTCTCGAAATTAAGGCCTTCCCGCCTAAGCCTCTCAATCAACCCTTTGTAATAGCTGTCGCTGAAATATTCTGTAAGACTCCCGGCAATGCGCGGGCCTATGCCTTCGATTTGGTTAAAATCCTCGTGAGATGCTTCCATCATTTTATCAACGGAGCTGAAATTGGCAACCAGCAGCTTAGCTGTGGCCAACCCGATAAATCTTATCCCCAGCCCGTAAAGCACCTTCTCAAAAGGCTGCTGCTTCGACTGCTCTATCCCGTTAAGGATATTATCCACACTCTTCTTTCGCAGGGCTATTTTTTTTACATGATTGAGGCCATTGACCAGGTTATAAGTCTTCCTGCCGGCGAAAAAATTTCGAATGGCCGAAATCTTTTCCCGGCCCAGGCACCTGCTCAGCTCTTCATCGGAAGCGAGAAAAACCTCGTAAACAAAATCAAAATCCTCGGCCAGTTTTCTGCAATCTTCAAAAGATAGGCCTGGAATATTCAGCGCATGTATGACATGATCATTACGGATACTACCTGTACCCGTTTCACCATCGCGAAGGGTTTGTGTCAGCGATCGATTTTTCGTTGACTCCATTTCTTTCCGGGCAGAAGCTTTTAAAGCCTCGATTTTTTGGTCGCCCTTGTTTTTATCCTCGGGGCTATCGGCAAGGATACCGGAGATACTTCCGTATGTTTGTTCCAGCCCTTCAGCTTCTTTCACACTATTCACCCCCAGCCTGAACGCATAAATCACACGACTTAAAGGCACTACGCCCCTATCCAATCCCTTCTTTTCTTTACTAAGCACTTCAAGTCCTTCGAGTTGCTCTCGCTTATTTTTTAACTTATAAATATCTACAATTTCAAGCAGGAAACCCTTATTTACAAAACGGTTTATAATATCCTTCCCGAGCCCTTCGATATCCATTGCATCGCGGCTGCAGAAGTGAATAATGCGTCCTTTAATCTGCGGCGGACAACCCTTTTCGTTAGGGCAATAATGGGCAGCCTCGTCCTCATCTTTAACCAGCAATGTCCCGCACTCCGGGCACTTTTCTATGAAAGTCACCGGGCGGCTATCGGGGAGGCGCTGGGATTTATCCACATCAATGATCTTGGGGATAATCTCCCCGCCTTTCTCTACCCATACAGTATCGCCATGGCGTAAACCAAGATTACGAATGATATCTTCATTATGCAGGGAAGCCCTCTTAACGGTAGTTCCCGCCAGGCTGACCGGTTTAAGGTTAGCCACGGGGGTTACCCTTCCGGTACGTCCTACCTGGAAACTCACCGATTGCAATTGCGTGGCCACCTGTTCGGCCTGGAACTTGTAGGCAATCGCCCACCGCGGGGATTTTGCGGTAAAACCCAATTGTTCGCGTAGGTGATACTGGTTTACTTTTACCACCACGCCATCGGTATCGTATGATAAGTTTATTCGTTCCCGGTCCCAGTAATTAATAAAATCGAATATTTCTTTTATGGTAGAGCACCGGGTAATGTGTTCCGGGATCTTCAAGCCCCATTCTTTAGCCTTTTGCAGGTTTTCATAGTCCGCATTATAGGGTAAGTTCACCCCGACCAACTGATACAAAAAACAATCGAGCGCCCGCTGAGCTACTTGCGATGATTTCTGCATCTTAAGAGTCCCGGCAGTGGAATTGCGGGGGTTTGCAAAGGGTGTTTTGTTATTTTTCCGCCGCTCTTTGTTCAGCTCCTCGAAGCTCCGATGCGACATATATATTTCACCCCGTATCTCGAAAGATTCGGGATAATCATCCCCCAGAAGACGAAGGGGGATACTGTGGATTGTTTTTATATTTTCGGTCACGTCATCACCCTGGTAACCATCCCCGCGCGTTATCGCCTGTTGCAGGTAGCCGTTCTCATACCTCAGGCTGATGGCAACACCGTCGTATTTCAGCTCGCAGATATATTCCACCGTCTCAGAGACGTTGCGGTTAATCCGGTTTAAAAAATCCGTCAGCTCTTGTTCATTGTAGGTGTTATCCAGCGAGAGCATAGGCACGCGATGGGGCACCTGTTCAAATTTCTGGTCGATATCGCTGCCTACACGTTGCGTGGGGCTGTCGGGCAAAGCAAGATCGGGGAATTGTTTTTCCAGCTCCTGCAGCTCCTTCATCATCATATCGTACTCATAGTCCGATATTTCGGGAGTATGTAAAACGTAGTACTTGTAATTATGCCGGTGCAGTTGATCGGTAAGTTCCGCAATTTTTTTACGTGCTGTATTTTTATCCATTTCGCGGTTATTTAAATGAAACACTTTTCCCAAAACAAGCTATTTGATCGTATGATTGAAAAGTTCCCTGATTTCCTGAAGGTTTTCTTTCTTCTTCCGCAGGCGTAACTTTTTAGCTGAATCAGTAAAGTAGCGGTGCTCTTCAAGAAATTTAATCTGTCCTTCATACCATTGCCGCAAGGTGTTTTTCGTTCCCCGCTCCATCCATTCCAGCTTCAGGCGATGGGCAATCAGGAAAAAATCTTCCCTGCCCAAGTAATCCAAGTCGGCATCACAAAGAATCTTCTCCAGTTCATGATAGGCATTTTGGGGCAGCTTCGTAGCCATTATCATTCTGTTTATTAGCTCGATATCATCTGGCGAATAATTGTAATAGGGAAGTTTTTCATTGACAATTTCCATCGAAGCTTGTTCATGTCCTTCGTAGGTTAAAAGCATTCCCGAATCATGATAAAAAGCCGCGGTTTGCAAAATTCGCAGGTCATGGGGAGAAATACCCTCCATTTCGCCCAGGCGCGTGGCCGACTCATAAACATCAAAAATATGACTTAAACTGTGATAATGCAGCGAAGGACTGAGGCCCCTCTCCATTCGCTTTACAATATATTCTTTAGCTAATTCATAATCCATATTTTCGCTCCCCTGGCCTTATGATGAAGTTATGCAAAAAGTATGTAAAACAGACCTTCAGCAATCTTCCGGGAACAATTCCCGGACCTCATCAAATCTATTATGCGGATGTAAAGGTATAAAAAATGAATGAAGAGAATGCCCCATAAACCGGAAATTTGTATGTAACTCTCCCAGCATGACCTTTCTCGGCAAACAGGAAATGAACTACTTCTTTTAAATTCGAGGCTCTATTCTAATAAAGGGTGATTGATTTAAAAATGGGGGGATTCATTGATTAAAATCCCAACTTTTAAATCCCAAGTTCTAAAAAAATCCTAATCCTCAAATCAAAATGAAAATAGGTATTTACGTTAGGCTCTTTCAGAGCTTTGAATAATTCGTCTCTTTTTGTCACAGGGTTCCGCTGCGCTTCACCTAATGTTTGGGTCGTACAATCAATGTTAGCGAGAGGTTCGTCAAAACGTCTTCGTTTTGACCCGAAATTCTTGCAGCCTCTGGCTGCCCCAATCCACATGCAAGAATTAGTTTCAGAATTCCTGATTCGGCATGGAACATAATGGCTCATCTTTATTCGGGAGGGCAATAAAAAATCATTATTGAATCTCATAGAAAACTGATAATCTGATTTTAACTATTTTACAAAAATCGGTCTACGACAACAATGCCACATGTTATTTTACGATGGACTAAATCCAAATACCTGATTTTTAATGATTCTAAAGAAAAGGGGCAAGAGTTCTAAGTTTAGGGATTAATCAAACACCAAATACTTTAATGGAAAGAAGGAATTTCGAAAAATCCTTTAACAGAAGCCAGAGACCCGCTTGTAAAAATCGGGTAAACTTAAAAAATGAAAGAAGAAGCCGTCCAAAAAGGTTAATATTTACCGTTAAAGTAACTTGATAAAGTCCAATTAAAAAACGAAACTCAATGATATTCAGCAATTTCCCCTCAGGGAATTTAAGGGTAAAAATTGCTGAATATCCTATTATAAGGCTTTTTGGACGGCCCCTAACATTTAGGGCCAAAGATCTCTCCGGATCAGACAGGTAAAATCTATATCTACCGGCGGTCGATAGAGGAAAACCAACTCCACACTTATCAGATCGTCGTGAGCCGTTTTGGGCTTTGGGTTTTAGATTTTGAACTTTTCCGGAACCCTGACAAACGCACCCTTAATCAAGCGCCTCTTTACGGCCATAAAAAACATAATACCGTCTTTTCTTCTTAAGCAGATAGATACTGAGTTTGACGTTAACCAAAAAGAAAAACTTCAAAAACTGACTCATAGACATTCCTCCCATATATTTCAAGGAAGTTCTGAAGCCCTCTATAACATTATGGGATATGTCATTTTTGGACACCAAACTGAGTCTTCCTTTATCAAACGCATCCATATAGTCTTCCAGGCTCCAGTG
>JAIPAH010000027.1 GCA_021740175.1 Bacteroidales bacterium | reverse complement strand
ATTAACTTAATAGTAACTTATTAGCAAAAGGTTTCAATCCTTGTTTTAGTGGAATTCGCTCTGTGAGAAGATTGCTTCTGCTATATTTCGTGCTTCTACAACGTTTCAATCCTTGTTTTAGTGGAATTCGCTCTGTGAGTTCCTTATTCTCACCAAGCGCGCCAAACGGATGTAGTTTCAATCCTTGTTTTAGTGGAATTCGCTCTGTGAGAAATTAAGAAGGTTAATAGGTATTATACGTTTAATGTTTCAATCCTTGTTTTAGTGGAATTCGCTCTGTGAGTTACCTTCACCTCCCGCGCCCTGGCGTTGTAATCGGGTTTCAATCCTTGTTTTAGTGGAATTCGCTCTGTGAGTTTAGTAGGTTGATTCCAAACATAACGTTATGATTTGTTTCAATCCTTGTTTTAGTGGAATTCGCTCTGTGAGCTTTTCGCTACGGGCATTGAGGCGGCTCAGGTCGCGTTTCAATCCTTGTTTTAGTGGAATTCGCTCTGTGAGCCGTTTATAAATCTATCTGACAGAAAATCAATGTTATATTTATTATTTTGAATTCCTCTTTTTTCGTTTTTATCCAGGATGTCAAAGAACGTAGTATTTATATTTTTAGCTTTTTTCGTAATCATAACTTTCAATATTTCAGATACATATCCTCTATTTTTTATTTGTCTTCAATAATTTCTCCTCCGGCACTATTTAATGCAAATGTTGGCATAGGTACACTGGTTGCACCGGCTTTTGTACCGGGTAGCCTTCGGGAACCGATTGGATTGTATGATATCCAGTATGTTTTGTGCACTTTGCCTAACATTTTGCTTGTCTTCTTTGGTCACCTCTAAGGTAATCAATTTATTCTGACTGCGGGTATACACAAGGTAAGCATTTTTCACGGGTTTTTGATAATTCTCTTCGATAAGCACCGCATAGCAAAACATTTGGGTTTTGTAGGTATTGTAAACGCGGTCTTTGTATTTGGCGTATTTATAATCCAATGGAGCCATGGTTCCGTCGTTTAGCCACAACACTTCATCCACCACGCCCCTGAGCAGTTCATTGCTCAGGTAGGCCTCTGTGAGCTTGCCTGTAACACCAATCTTTTTACGTAAATAGTTTTGATTGACCGAAGCCTGGTATTTATGAATGGTCCGCCCCTTTTGTACTTTGTAAGACTTATCTTCGTTTTGCGGTACTTTCAGCACATGCTCGAAATATACAAATCGCGGACAATACAGGTATTGTATGATATTCGACGGTGTCAGCATTTACAAAAACATGGCTTTTACCTGGTCGGTGACCAGTTTTTTATCGAATGCCTGCCCGAGCAGTTGAGTTTGCTTTAGTTCGTTTTTACTCATCGGAAAAATGTAAACCGAATCGTTTTCTTGGTCGATCAAGTCCTCCAGTTCCACCGACAACTCATCTTTTTCGTTATCATCAAGCGTACCCAGAAAAACGGAGTACTGCACACGGTACAGCCCTGCTTTTTTGCAGGCTTTGGCCGCTTTGTTCCGGCTTTTGTCTTCGGTTATATCGTAAAGCACCCACACTATCATATATTTAGTTTTATGATTTGATTGGCAAATTCATGGGCATCCATTTGCAGGGCATTCTCCCGCGTTTGGTTCCGATTTTTGTAACGAATTTTGTCTTGTTCAAAATGCTTGCTAAAAGCTTCGATCAACAGTTGTTTTCCTTCCTTATTCAGCGAATAACCCCCATTGCCCAATTCATCGGTATGGTCCTTTTTTACTTTTTTACCGGTAAACAACCGGAATACTACTGTTTCACAATAAATTCTGTAAGGTTCGATAAAATCGAAGATGAAGCTGGTTTGGTTGTAATCGTCGCGGTGGAGAAACCCGATATAGGGGTCGAGGCCTGCAATGAGAAGGACGCGTTCAATGCGTCCGTACATAATCCCGTAAGCATAGTTTAAGAAAGCATTAAATTGGTCTTCGGCCGGGCGGCTGCTACGGCCGTTAAACTTATATTGCGGCAAAAGGACATGGCTGAGGGTTTCAAAATAAAGACGGCCGGTCGTCCCCTCCAATCCCCGAATCGTCGCTCCGGGGTCAAAATCTTTTTCCAGGTCGAGGGTATCAACGGAAGCCCGCAACTCCTCCATGCGCCTGATTTTTTCGTCAATGAATTCTTTTTGGGGACGGCGATGTTTTTTCAGGTCACGGACTAGTGCCAGTTGATTGTCGATTTTGCGCAACACCCACTTCCTGGCATAGTCCAGGCCTTTGTCAGAGAGGCTAAGCTTTAACTGTGCTTTCTGGATTTTGGAGGTACTACCGAATTTGCTGTGCCAGATGCGGGAAATGGGTCTTCCCATACGGTCGAGAAATAAAATATCGACGTTATGGTTATTGGCCAGTTCCACAGCATCGGTGCTGAGCGCCGCACCGGTAGTGATGATTATGTTATTCAGCTTCTTGGCCGCATAGTGATGCTTTTGATATTCCCCGTCTTTTTTGACCCTGATTTCAAATAGTTCATCTTTGACGTGCAGGTACGTGCCGTATGTGTTGATGTAGATATTCATTGCTGTACACGTTGTATGGTTCCAAAGCCCCGTGAAACGCTCTTTCCCAAACCAATATAATCGGTCAGGATGACGTTGGTTGTAAATCCACCGGTAAAAGCTACCATTTTTTTGTTTTTAAATTGAGTGGTTTTCTGTTGTAGTTTAGTATTTACAAGGATTTTTTCCTTTTCATGATAATCGATGCTTTTATAAAAACTAAGGATATTGCCGGTTAATATCCGCTCAAGCATTTTCTTCCGGGCTTTTTCATCTTTTTTCATATAAGTGGCATAGTTATCTTGGTTTAAAGCCATCCATAATGTAGCAAAATTATATTCATACAGTTGTTCTGCCACGCCGACCCGGGTCATTTCATTCTTGATTCGTTTATTCGTTACCGGGATAGTCTCTCCATCAATGTCAAGATGATCAATGGAAGTGAAGAGCCTGGTAAGCAATTCTCCTCCTTCATTGATTCCCACCAGCATAGGTGTTTGGTTCACCACTTTGTACTGCACCAAAGGATATGTGTATTTTAATTCGCCGCTTTCCATGTGATTGTGCAGTAATGGGGAGTGTTCTTTAAAGAAATCACCGAAGAAGCCACGTATTTTGTGGGCGTCGCGTACAGCTAAGTTGATTTCCGGGAAATGTAGGGTAGCAGTTTTAATCTTCATATTATACAATTACAGTTTTATTTTCAATACTTACATAACCAATATTTTTCGTATAGTCTTTTTCAGAATATTGATAATTTTGACTTGGGCAGTATAAATCAGAAACATAAAAATTAAATTGTTTTTCAGAATCAAAATTTATAGTATCCTTACCATAAGGGATCGGCACGTTGATTACATAATCATAAAAATCAGCCCGTATTTTACTAAACGCCTCTTTTCGCTCCCACGGCGTTCGATTTTCGTCTGAATAAATATTAACGTATTCATTCCATAAACTTCTTGCACTTTCATTCAATTGAACAAAAACAGATTCGCTTTCCCTATTTTCAATTAGTTGAAAATTCACTAATGCAAAATTTAATCCTTGCATTGCCTGAAGCAATTTATTATTAGTCTGATTTGATTGTTTACGTACTTCTACAAAATATTCTTCAATTAAATGAATGAATTCTTTTTCATTAACTACATCGAATTTATTGAGAACATTTTTCGTTTTTATCATCAAATCATTTCCATAAATCTTATTTGTTGCTTTTTGTAGTTCTTTAATATCATAAACAAAAACCCTGGAGGCTTCACTATTTTTATAATACCGGTTAGCTCTTCCTGCTGCCTGAATAATAGCATCTAACGGTGCATTTTGCCTAAAAACAGTGTCGACAGAAATATCAACACCAGCTTCAACCAATTGTGTTGAAATAATAATTTTTTGTTTCGTAGATGATTTATTAATTAAACGGATGATGTGCTTGCGTTCGTATGGAGTGATCAGTGTACTTAAAAAATAGATTTCCTTTTTAGTAGTATTAATTTCTTCACAAATATACTGAAAAGTTTCCCGAGCTGCTCTTTTTGTATTTATAATAGCAAGAATGTCTTCGTGAGGATGATTTTGAATGTAACTAGAGAGCCTGTCTTTATATTTTTCAAAATCAACAGGTTCATGCTGGATTTCCAATTTCGTTCTATTAAAAAAATTAAAATATTGTTTATAATTTGGGATTAATTCTGTAATGTCTTCATCTGGAGTAAAAATTAATGGTTGTGTGGCAGAAATAAGTATGAAATAAATATTGAATTTTTTTCCTAATACTTTAAATGTTTCTCTGATTGTTTCCCATAATTCATAGGGAACAGTTTGTATCTCATCAAGCAAAACCACAGAATTGACAATATTAGAGAACTTCATTAATTTTGTCTTATCATTGGAAAAAATAGACTCTAATAGCTGTACAAAAGTTGTTACGATAGTATCCGAGTGCCAAGTTTCAATGAGAAACTTACTTTCATTATAATCTAAGATACTTTCTGTTAATTTATATTCCGGTTCTGCCAGATGATGATGTTTTAATAGAATATTGGAATTATTTGTTCCTAATATATCTGAATAAACTTCAAAGTTTTGGTCAATAATAGAGGTAAAGGGAATGTTTATTATAATCTTTGAATAATCTAATCCCGCCAGTTTTCTTAACTTATCGGCAAGATTGAAGGCTGTAATGGTTTTACCCATTCCAGTAGGTAAAGTAACGGAGTAAATATGCTTTTCTTTAGTAAAATTCTTATCTAGAAATATTTCTGATTCGAAGAACGCTTGATTTTTAAGCTTGTTAATGGGTGACGAAGGATTATTAAAGCCTTTCTTATTTCTGTAATTTTTGATGGCATCCAGGATGTTTGAAGGTGATATGAGGTTTTGTTTGTTATTAGTAATAACATCATTTTTATCACCAAATAATAAACCTGAATATAGAAACTGATGTAAATAAAATAGTGTAAGTTTTGTATCAGGCCTAAGTTCCAAGTAATCTATATCAAGAAAATCAAAGGCAAATTCTTCAAATATTTCGTCATATTCCTGATTAGTAACAAAAAAAATAAAATCTTGCCATTTAACAGAAAATGAAAAGCCATTTAGCAATTCATCAATTATGACAATTGTTTCTTTTTCAGGAATGTTAGTGATTTGGTCAGTCATTAATGTCCGGGTTTCAGCATCAAGCATGACTTCATCAGAAAGATTTCCCAACTTTCCATGGTGCCTTTTAACGGCAGAATATGTGAATATGGCTAACAGCTGCTTAATATTTTCTGGAAGATTTGTATCCTGTAAGTATTTCGATGAGATAAAATACGTAAACAATGCAGAAAGTAAGGCATGACTCTTTTTTTTATCATTATGCTTATCTTCAGGATATTCAATATAATCCTGAAAATAGAAAGTAGATTTTCCAATGTCGTGAAATGCCCCTGTAATATAGGCCAAATCCAACACAGGTTTATTAATATCATAATAAGCGTCATCCAAATGAAGGGAAAAGTCTATTCTTTTCCCTTCAATAATTGAACGAACAATACTACCAACTTCCTTTAGATGTTGAATTAAAGGTTTACCTGGATGTGATTCAATTACGTCCTTCATAAAAACAAAATATTACCGTAATTTTCTGTTTGATAAAACTGTTTTGCTTTTACCTTTATAGGCTTTCCGTTGTTCTCAATTAAAACTTCAGAGTACTCCTGAACTTCTCTATTTTTGTCCATTTCCACAGGCATATTATTCGCAGAATACATTCCTATATTATTAAATTCTACAGGCTCTTTATCATTCACCTTGGACAAATTTATTGCTGTATTTATCAATACGAATTCATTTTGATCATTCACAATATGAGTTGCTTTTATTTTATCAACAAAATCTATTGATGCTGTAAACTGAGCAAGTCCCAGATAAGGTGTAAAATGAAATCGCTTTTCTTTAATACGTTCAATAAGCTCCTGCAGTACATTCTCGTCGTTACAATTGAAAAATATTCGATACTTAACATCCTTAAGTAATTCAAATTCAGTTTGTATCCTCCCTGATTTACTTAAGTTATAAAAAGAATGTTTGGTATTAATTAAATTCATAGCCACAGTTTCTTTTTTCACTGGATTAATAATTTGAATACCAATATCTGCATTTTTTTTATTAAAAAAATCCTGAACAGGTATTACGCCCTCAGGATATACACCGGCTCTAATTTCCCTTTCCATACCAAGAATAGCACCAAAAAGCCCTGCGATTGCAGTTCTTGGTGGTAATGAGTAGGATAAAGGCGAAGTAGTGGTGTTATATTTACGGAAATGCCCATATTCGCTACTTATGTCGAAAATGAGAATTTCTTTATAACTCATCCCTACTAATTTTTGCTATGTTTTTACCGTCATAAAGCATTTGTAATTTTGGGTCTACGTGAAAATCAATACCCTCAATTTTATCCTTGTTATTTTTCAGTTCGTTTATTAACTCCGTAATATCAAGTTTATAGTCATCAATGCTTCTTACCTGTATTTCATTTAATTCGTCTGTCAAAAGATTAACTCGCTGCCTTAACTTACCTATATAAAACGGCACCTTATAATCTATAACAATTAGAAAAATAGGGGTTTGGCCAAATTTTGAACGGGAAATCAAGCTTTTGGTTCCATCCCAGATGCCTTCTTTTAACAATTCTTTATCATTATTTGTCATTTGGGAATGCAGCGCTGCTTTCTCATTTATAATACCATTGAAACCAATTAATGCGTAAGGAACTTTATATTCTGTTCTGAATGTTGTTTTGGTTTTTTGCTCCCCAGATGCAAAAGCCCCGGTTCCTTGCTCTTCAATAACTTCTGTTTTATTTAAAGATCGGCCCATTTGAAATTGTACTGGACCTATTTTTGTAATTGATGCATTGGTCAATGGAATGACTCCACCAAAAGTCCTAACATCTATACACCTATTAAGTATTTCCTGCTCTTTCTCACTAAAATCTTTCGCTCTGCGCTTTCCGTCTTTTATGTATTGTTTATCTCCTTCGTTATAGTAGGTTTCGCGTACAAAAATATCCTTTCCGTCGCTTCCATTAAACCCCTTATAATCAAACCAGTAATCCCTAATTGTTCTTTTAAGTCTGACATCAGTTACTAAAACCGTATTGGTTTCAGCATCAAACCTTGGTCTGTCTTCATTGACTGGATCACCATTAGGATTGGCATTTTCAATATCGTAAAGAAATAAAATTTCGCTTCGTTTGTTAATAATTTCACTCATAATCTTAGTTTTAAAGTTTGTTATTCATTTGTTTCACTAATTCTTTCATTTTTGAATTGTTTACCAAGTTCGAGGCCCGCAACAAAATAAAATGACAATTCATTGTTCGTCATTTGGCTTAACTGATTGCTATTAGGAATAAAATACCGATTGATAATATTTCTTAAATCAGTATATACATAAAAATTCTTTTGATACTTTTGAATTTTATCTAAGGCCTCAGTGTATGCATTCATTAGAAGCTCAGGGTTAATCTTATATCCCCTTAATTTGTTTTCAAAAGGTGGATGCTTAGTACCTAAGCTTTGTGATTGTATGTCAAATAGAAATCTTACTAAAACCCCAACAGCAAAAATGCCTACTTTTATATCGCTGTCGAGAAAATTGTTATTTGAAAGAATGAATTCATTAAAACCTTCCGCATCAAAGCGGCCTTCTTTTTTTTCATTAGTTTCTGCTTCCATATAAGTATAATTTTTGTTGTAGTTTATTATAGTCAAATATTGTAAATATGTTAGGAGCATTATTGCCTTTTTTACAGTCAAATCAGTGTATTCTACAAAATTCTCAGTAGTTTTTCTTTCAATGTAGTTTTTGCGGATAGTCTTAATAATATGTTCGAAGACGTAATCTTCGGAAATTTTTTTGCCTGTGAATAATTTATGAACCATATCGAGAAAATCGTCCCCGAAAAAATCTTTAACCAACTGAAAACTAAATTTTAAATCACTTAATTCCTTATTATATTGTATCGCATTCTTGAATAGAGTCCTTTGGTTAATTATTTCGGGCACATCAATAAAGAGAGTCCTAAATCGCGATGGCAAAATCTCTTCAATCATCATGTGAATAGATATAGAGCCTGTTTTTTTGTCTTCAGTAAAGAAAAGCATGTCCAGATTAAAGTAGTTCTTTTCTTGGGCAATTAATTTTTGTACCCTATCCTCTGCCCGTTTTCTTTTTTCATTTCTTGCCTTTCTTTCTTCATCAAAAGCAGACTTCAATAAATTAATAATTTTTCCAAGCTGTCCTATGTCTGTCTTTAAAATCGGATGTGGTACTATTAAATACTCACTTACATAAAAATAACCTTTTAAGTGTTCTTTAATGAATCTCCCTCCCAATTCTAAATTAAATGCTTCATCAGGTGATATTGGATAATTCTTCCAATTATTTTTCAGGTTAAAAAAACCACTTAAAAACCCTGGTTTATCTGCAGTAGAATATTTAAAAGGTGCAGCAAATCCGAAAATCTCAGGTTCTTGTTTACCGGTTACTGAACATATCCGTGATTTAGCCTTAGATTTGATACCAACATGAGTGTATTTTGTACTCTCGCCAACAGAAAGTATTAACTTTTTAATGATTTCGTAGTCTCTTAAATACTTGTCTATGCCTTTTTCTTTTATTTTAAATGTTAGTCCTGTACTTTGGGCTTGTTGATTATCAAAACTCTCAAAAACATCATTTAAGTCATCTTTTATTTTTGTTTCATTATCTTTTATGCAATCTCTAACCATCTCAAAAATTCTACCCTCTTCTGGATAGTCATTTTTGAATATCAGTAAGTTTTTGAATGTATTATTTTTAACCGTTTCAATTTTTTTTTCAATTGAAGTTTTTTCATTTTCCTTTTTTTGTGGTTTACTTAGTTTTGTAGTGAAGGTTATATCTCCCCCTCTTGAAGAACCTTTTCGATAAGCGTATTTTCGAAATTCAGTTCTTTCAGATGTTACTTTCTCAATATCTATTCCTTTGTAAATGCAAGAATTTTCATTAATCTCAAATATTAAAACTAAAACCTGATAATCCTGACCTGGAAACATATTTTGGATATACATGTCTACCTTTTCCAAATTTTGTTCCCTTAATTTTTTTAATTGCCATTTCCCAATGGCTGCAATTGCTCTATCATGCATAATTTATTTTTTTGCTTATTTATAATATTAATACAATCCTATTATTCCATTATTTAGTAAAACATGAGATGTTCTTTTAAATACTACTTTTTTCATAATCTTGCTTGTATTCTATTATTTTCCAAATATAGCTTCCCTCATTGACAACATCCGTCACACCCCTCTAAAATCTTCGATTTTTTATTTTATCATTCAAAAACTCCTTCAACTCCTCCGGCTCCAGCACCTCCACCTCATCCATCAATCCCAGGATAAAGCGGGAGACGCCTTGAAAACCATTTATGGTTCCTTCAAAAATAAAACGGTTACCTCCATCCAGGCGAACCAACTCTTTCGACAGCGGATATTCTTCTTTCAATAGTTCTGTTGCCCGCAAGCTCATCTTAATTTTAACGGGTGTTGGGTTATCGCCGGCCACTCTGAAAATATCAGTCTCTTTTGATTGATGCTTATCCTTGTGCTGCCAATTGCTATTGTTTATTTCCACATCTTTTATCCGGGCGGTTTTGAATACCCGGTTTTCGTGCTTATTTAGGTCGTATCCCCACACCGAAATGTAGTTGGTTGTAAACTCGAAAGGCTCGATATGCCGGTGGGTAATCCTGGCAGCGTTGGCTGATCGATAATTGATCAGTGTTACCTGCTTTTGCATTTCCATGGCATCGCATAGTTTTCTTACATTTTCGCCCATACCGGCATGCATGATGGTTTGGGCCACGCGGCGTGAATTGTAAAGCGAATAGAGCTTATTGATGAGGTTTTGCTTAATGGTACTGTTATCATCGATGTAATGAATGGCTTGTTGGAGAATGTATGATTCTTCACTACTGAAGTACAAAAGATTGCTCAAATCTTTGTTATGGGGATTGTTTTGCGGTATACGGATATAGCCATCCCGGTTTTCCACTACAAACCCTACGCTCCTAATCGTATCCAGGTATCTATATACTGTTCTGGGAGTAATTTCCAGCTTTTCGGCAATTTGTTGTTTGGTTTTTCCATAACCTCCTGATAGGTCGACAAGCAATTGTAGGATGCGTTGTATTTTATATTGATCGCTCATAAAGCTGAATTAGAGAAACTAATATATGACATTTATTGTCAATTTTGTTTAAAAATGATCATTTGCCGGGAACTTTTTATCATTCGACGGAAATTTTTTACCATTCGATGGAAATTTCATGTTATGTATAATATTGCCTCTCTTTCGAGATGCTTTTTTTTCAAAATAACCGACAATTAATGTTGTTACTCTATATGGCAACTGTTTACAGTCTCCCCGGCTTTTTTTGATAGCTATCGTAGAATTCGGTCTGGTTGTTCATGAATATCCTCATGATATTATTCCTTCCCTGCTGCTCAAGCGTTTCAAAACTTCTTTTCATCAACCCTCCCCCATCCATTCAACCATTCAACCATTCAACCATTCATCCATTCATCCATTCACCCATCCATCCTTTTTCGTAAAAAAAAATCAAAAAAAATCACGCGATATTTTGGTGATTTCTATAAAAGTATACCTTTGTTGTCGAATTACAAATTACTAATTTTTATTTTATGAACATTTACGCAGGAAATCTTCACTATGATTTAAGTGAAGAACAATTAAAAGAGATTTTCGAAGAATACGGTACTGTCAACTCTGTAAAAATCATTACCGACAAGTTCTCAGGAAAAAGCAAGGGTTTTGGTTTCGTTGAAATGGAAAATGATACGGAAGCCAACCAGGCAATGGAAGAACTCAATGACGCCGAGGTTAAAGGACGCAGCATGCGAGTCAACCAGGCTCGTGAACGTTCTGACAACCGACGAAGCAACGATCGCTAGCGCTAATACACTCCTATTCTATGAAAGGCTCGGTAAAGTGGTATAATGACATCAAAGGATACGGTTTCATCAAAAAAGAAGATGGAACGGATATCTTTGTGCACCGCTCAGGCCTCGAAAAATCTTTCCAGGTTTTACAAGCCGGACAAGAGGTAGAGTTCGAGATTAAGCAAGGTGATAAAGGACCGGTTGCGATCAATGTTGTGCAGCTGGATTAATCCGTTTTCGCGGAATGCAAAACCTGCCGGTGAATAAATCATCGGCAGGTTTTTTTTATTTCCCCCTATCTCCATTAAGTTTTGTTACCTTTGTGAAAAGGTGATTGGTTATGGGATACACAAATGACTTTCATCAACTGACAAAGCTCTACCGTACTGACCAGGATACGCTGACCCTTAAAGATTGGGGAATAAAAATAAAAAACCCGGCTTTTCATTCCCGCTATGCGGAAATAATACCCGCTAAATGTGAGGCAGCGTGTTCCAGCGATAAGGAGTTTTTTCTGCAACCCGATCAAAAAATTCCCGAAAACCGGAATTTTACTTACCCCGTGATAAAAAACAACCACAACAGTGATGAAAGCAAGGTCATCATCCTGCTTCATGGCCTGAATGAGCGCAGTTGGCACAAGTATTTACCCTGGGGCAAGGAACTTTGTCTGAAAACCGGTCATCCGGTTATCCTTTTTCCTATCGCTTTTCATATCAACCGTGCACCCGCCCGATGGAGTGAACCCCGCAGCATGATGCCCCTGGTTAAACACAGGAAGAAAAAGCACCCTGACCTCCGGGAGTCCACCTTTGTTAATGCCGCTATCAGTCAACGCTTCGAAGAACAACCCCAGCGATTCTTTTTATCGGGTCTTGAAAGCTATTTTGATTTATATGATTTGATCCGTCAATTACAGGCGGGGGAGCATCCCCATATTTCCCGCCGGCCCGAAATCAACTTTTTCGCGTATTCCATCGGCGCTTTTCTTACCGAAATTATGCTTATGTCCAACCCCGAAAAGCGGGTGAGCCGCAGCCGTGCGTTCCTTTTTTGCGGCGGACCGACCTTTGACAAAATGTATGGCACGTCGCGCTGTATCCTCGATAGTAAAGCTGCTGAGAGCGTAAAGGATTTCTACCTTAACCCGAATTTTACCATCGCCTTACCGGACTCCGTGGAGGAGGAAATCCAAAAGCTGGATCTCAGGAAAATATTCCACGCGATGGTTGACTCTTCGATATACCGGGAATACAGGCATGCCTGTTTTTCATCCCTGGCAGACAGCCTTCGGTTATATCCCCTCAGGAAAGACCATGTCGTTCCCGCCGAATCGGTGAAAGAAACTTTTTCCCGCGTCTGCGGGGAAATCAAAGATATAGTCAATCCGCAGGATTTTCCTTTTGAATATTCGCATGAAAACCCTTTTCCGCAAGAGGGTGACCATGAACAAATCGACCGGGCTTTCAGCCGCATTTTTGCTGACGCTGCGGCTTTCCTGGAATAAAATATGGCGGGGGCTTCTTCTTATGACCTGCCAGCTCTTGGCGGGGGACCTGCGGGAGGAGAGAGATGGCAGGTTTTTATGTGGAATCACCAGATTCCTCCCTCCGATACTTCACTAGCGCTCAGTATCTATGGTCGGAATGATTCATTTGGTGGGGGATACAAAGGAAAAAGGGTGTCCGGACACCATATTTTATTTTAACTACGTCCGGGCACCCTTTTTCCCCCACTCTCCCCACATAATCAGATCATTCCGAACAAATCACGGAGCGATAGCGGAGTGATGATGTGAGGAATCTCGGCCCAATTATTCAGTGAAAACATTCCTATTACCTCAAGCAAAACCGAATATTCATCTTCCCCGCGAAATCATCATTCGACCGATTTACGCACTTCCGCGACTTCTTCGGGCTTCACGGCTCCGGCATCATTGCCAAAGCTGGAGCGGATATAGGTTAACAAATCGGCGATTTCACTGTCGGACAAGTGTTTGTAGGAAGCCATAGCTCCCATATAATCGTCCTTGTTAAGGACAGGACCCTTTTCGCCCTTCAGAATTACTTTAATCAAAGGCGCTTTGTCACCCAACACTCTTTTATCGTCCTTAAGCGGCGGATACATACTGGGAACCCCTGAGCCGTCGCCCTGGTGACAACTAACACAGTGTTTCTTGTAAAGCTGCTGGCCCGGGCCTTTTTCGGCCTGCACCATTGTTTCAGCGTTTGCATTCTTTTCGGGGCTTTCACTATCAAAACCGGTAAAAACCGTTAAGAGGCCAATGCTGATAGTTGTAAATAAAATTGTTTTTAAAATAGTCATAATCTTCTCCATACGTTTTAAAAGTTATTGATTTTATTGGTCGTAATATATTTTCCAGATTTTACCGGAGCGGCTATCCGCGACATACAGCGAACCTTCGGGCCCCGTAGCCAGGCCTGTAGGCCGGTGTTCGGCATCGGAAGGGCTTTTGATTGTCTCCCTCCCGGAGAAATCATCGGCAAAAACCGTCCACTCGCCTGAGGGATAAGCTCCTTCGAAGGGCACGAAAACCACGTTGTAGCCTTCCTGCTCCAGCGGTGCCCTGTTCCACGAGCCATGAAATGCCACGAAAGCACCGTTTTTATACTTTTCGGGAAATTGATCTTTCGTATAAAAAAGAAGGTCGTTAGGCGCATAATGACCGGGAAAGCCCATTATGGGGTCTTCTTTATCGGCACACCGGCCTACGGTTTCACGGTCGCCGCCATATTCCGGGGCCAGGAGTTTTTGCTCTTTCATTTGGTTGTAGTAACAGTAAGGCCATCCGAAATCGGAACCTTCTTTTACCAGGAAAAACTCCTCGGCGGGCAACTTCGCATTGTCTTCAGCGCTAAACATCTCGGGGAAAAATTGTGATAACTGGTCGCGGCCGTGCTGTACTACGTATAAATAGTCGGCCGCCGGATTCCATCGTATAGCCACGGCATGACGTATTCCGGTTGCATAGCGGTCACCTTCGGCTTTTTGCATTTGTCCCGTTTTGTCTTCATCGAAACGCCATATCCCGGCATGCCATTTGAGCAGGGGGCAAGGGTCCTGCCCCGGCGAACCTTTAGTACGCATCTGTTCCATGCATGCATTAGCCGGTCCGCCCACAGTGACATACATATTGCCTTCTCCGTCAAACGTGAAAGGCTTGGCCGCATGCTGGCTTTGATTATCAAATCCACCTGCAATAAATTCAGGCTCCCCGGCAGGCAGCAGTTCGCCTTCCTTCAGCTTGTAGCGCTGTACCGAAGTGTCGGTACTGGTGTAAAGGTAATTTTTATGTACCTTTATCCCCGTACCGGGCAGATTACCGAAATATTTTATTACATCAGCCTGCCCGTCGCCGTCGGTATCACGCAGGGCTACGGTAGAACCCTTTTTCGAGTTGTTTCGCAGCTGTAGGTATATATCTCCATTATCCCGCATTGCAATATGTCTGCCGGGCCCCAGATCCTCAGCAACAACTGTAGCTTTGAAGCCCTCCGGCAAATTCAACCCTGCTTTATCATTGTTATTACCTGGTAAATCTCCGGCGGTGTTATTACATGAGAACAACACTACTGCCGCTAAAGTGAGTAAAAATCCAGTTTTTTTCATAGCTATTTATTTTTAGAGATTCTAAAGTTATCAAAAAAATAAGAGACTGAAAAGCCCCCGTAATAATTTACCGGCCGGCCCGGATAAAAATACCGGGGATTGCTGCCGCCATAGCTCACCGCATTCACCAAAATCATAGAAGCATAATGGTTATCCGTCACGTTCCGTATTCCGCCATAGACTTCAAGTTGCCATTTTTGGGTGAGTTTCTTTTTCCACCCGGCTTTCAGGTTTAAGCGATGATAAGCATCGGAATAAAGTGTGTTGGCATCATTCATCGGCATTTCATCCACCCAAAGCAAACCGGTATGGATGAAGTAGTTTTTTAAAACAGTAAAGTCCAGCGACGTATACAATTTATGCTCGGGAATTCCAGGGATATGGTTTCCGTCAAAAGTTTCTCCTTCATCTTCAAAATCCCGGAACTTAAAATCCGAATAGGCATAGGTTATGGTGGCCTTACCGTCAAAAAATTTATTACCCGGATAATCCACTCCGGCATTCATCTCAAAACCATTATGCCGGGTCTTTCCTGCATTAATTTTCGTGTATTGATCTTCGGCCAGCCTTTTGGTCACAAGCAGATTATTAACATCCATAGAGAAATAGTTAGCTTTGAAATAGGCCCTTTCATGCCACAAACGCAACTTTAGCCCCAACTCCCGGCTCCAACCTTTTTCAGCTTGCAAACTCGTATTGGCGAATCCTTCCGAATCAATCGCCTCTTCGTATGAGGGGGCTGAAAAACCATGACTTACCGTTGCGAAGAGATTAAGCTTATCCACCACCCGGTAACTCAGCGATAAACGCGGAGAGAGTATCCGGTCAAATTCATGACTTGTGGAGTAATCAATGCTGTCGGCGAAATTATCGAT
Source organism: Bacteroidales bacterium (assembly GCA_021740175.1). GTDB lineage: Bacteria > Bacteroidota > Bacteroidia > Bacteroidales > JAIPAH01 > JAIPAH01. The sequence continues at coordinate 14,414 of JAIPAH010000027.1, read as the reverse complement.
GTAATCGTAACCGGTCTTATTGATATTTAAACCGGCATCCAGTGAAAAGTTTTTCCATGAGGTCCGGAAAGTGGTGAAGAGATTGTAATAAAATCGCTTCTGGCGGTTATCCGTCAATGTTTTACCATGACTGTCCTGCGGAAGCGTCTCGCGGGTTTTCCAGGTGTAATCATCATAAAATGCTTCAAAGCCAATATCCCAGGTACTCTGTGAAAACCAATCCGGTTTCATATTCAGGACGCTTCTGGCTCCAAAGGTAGAAGTGTTGTCATCCAGCACGTTAAAAGGACGACGTTCATAACCGTTATATTTTTTGTGGAAGACGCTTGCTTGCATGTTCATCCGGGAATTAAACCGGTGATAGAGCGACAAGCCGTTAAGAAGCCTGGAATAGTCCTCATACCCTTCTGTTTCTAACCAGTTGGCAGCGGCATTTCCGGGATTATTGAGAAAGGTCCGGCGGTCGAGGGAACTCGGAATGTAGGCTTTCAGATCGTGCAGCCTTCCAATGTAGGTGACACTGGTGTTTTCATTGATGTAATGCTGTGCCACCAGGGTAAATGCCCGGCGGTTATAGTCATCATTTTGTCGAAAGCCGTTTTTTGAATAGCGGTTCAGCGATAGTTCTATGGAAGTCTTATCGCCCCGCCAGCCAAACGCCAGGCGATTATCCATAAGGCCGAAGGAACCGGCGGTATTTTGGGTTTTTAAGTAACTACTTGTACCGGTCATCGGCCCGGCTTTGTAGAGGATGGCTCCGCCAAGCGGCGAACCATAGAGGGTGGAAGAGGGTCCTTTGACAAGGGTAATCCGGTCGATCATATTCAAATCCAGATCTTCTAGCGTGGTCTCCCCCATTCCCGAAGTTAAGGGAATTTCGTTTAAGTAGGCCTTGATTTTCGTAGTGCTATACATACTCCTGGCTCCCACGCCTCTGATCGTGATGCGATGCGTATTCTGCGCCCCGGCATGAGCGTAAAGCCCGGGTAAGCTGTTGAATATTGGTGTCGGATCCGCCAGGGCCTGTTGGCTGATCTGTTGTTTTGATACCGTTTCGATGGGAGCCGTTGAGCGAAAGGCTTCTGACCGGTAATGGTCGGCTTTAACAGCAATCCCTTCAATTTCGGTGGATTGGGCTGTGAGGACAACATGAAGGGTGGAATCATCGGAAATTCTCAGGCTTTTCGGAGCATAACCCAATCTTCTGAAAGTGAGCGAATCGTAGGATTCGGAGGTTTCAATTTCAAAAATCCCGTTTTGGTCGGTCGCCCCAATTACTTGCCCCGAGGCTGACACATGCACATCATCAAGGGGGAGCCGATTAGCCGCATCCGTGACTTTTGCTCTTATTTGCCCGCGCAAGGGCTGAATTGATGAGATGAAAATGATAAAAGCCAAAATGGGGAATATGCTTAATCGTTTTACCATACATAGCATCAACGATAAAAAGCCCGGAAAGTTGAATGAAAACTTATTGACGTGTTTGCATAATTCCTTATTTTTAAGAGAAAAATTGATTAAACCTAGTGAAAGTTACAGACTAAGGTGTAATAAAATTTAAAGAGCATTCCTGAAAACTATGGCAAAACTGAAACTTGATCTTCATGATATTTATAACAAAGGGGATGAAATTGAGAATGAACTCAATAATATCATTGAAGAAGCTGTCGAGAAAAAAATTAAAACTGTTGAGATTATCACCGGAAAGGGAAGCGGCCAACTAAGGAAGCGGGTGCTGAAATTTTTGGAACAACCGCATATTAAATCTCAATATCATCGCCTGAATAAAGATAATAATAACTACGGCCGATTGTTTGTGTATTTTAAGAAGTAGAAGTCTGCGAGAAAGTTTCGGGATTTTTTTATGGATTGGTATCTTTAAGAAACTGTCTTAAATTTTAACTCCTCAAATTTACCCCTAAATCCCCTGAAGGGGACTTGAAGAGGGATAGCGGGTAAAAGTTCTTGATTTATGAGCGATATAAAATAAGTCACAACAACAAATAATCGTGTATAAAACCCCGGATGTTTTCCTCTTAAAGCCTCCCTTTCCCGCCTTCATTTCATTTCGGCGGGGCACGGTAGGGAAATTTGGAGGGTAAATCCATGAAGTTTGAAACTAGCAAAAAGTGATTACAAAAGAAAAAGATTAAACACTTAATCCTATTGCAAATATCCGATACACGTGTCTATCATGAAAAAACAATCACTATCACCGAAAGTAAAAGCATGCCGAGAGCCGGCAATGATTTTTTGAAGGAGTCTTTTACTTTGATATGCATGGCGATTGCTCCCAGCATTAAAACAGCTATACCGATTGCTGAAGGATTTACCAGGGCAGGAATCCAAATACCGATAATCAGGAGCACTGCTAACAGGATTTTTAAGGCTCCTATCACTTTAACAGACCAGCCCGGCAATCCGTATGCGGCAAACTCTTCTTTCATGCTTCCGGACTCTCCGCCGCGCCAGCTTGTGGGTTTATTATATCTGAGGATCCAAACGTTGAAAATACCTAACGCTATGATGATTTGAGCAATGATACTTATGTATTCCATAATAGTAGTTTTGGTCCAGAATAAATGATTGTGATCACAAATTATTCAAATCCAATATTACACGTTCCAACGTTTTTCCTAATAAGAATGTTCAGGTATGAAATTCAATCTAATACTAAAAATTTTTTTAAACTTTATTATGACTTTCTTTACACCCCAACCCTCACATAAGAAGCATAAAACAAATACCTTCCGATAATTTCCGCAATTAAAAGCAGGGCAAAGCATGTTATAATTAATCCGGGATATTCTTGAATGGACCTTTTGATGATGGGATACACCATCAAAACCACCGCCAGGGCCATAAGAACCAGGCGGCCGTAATACAACCATCCGTTATTGACCAGTAGCACTTCCAGGCTTGTACCGGCGGCTATTCCCTGGCCTGAAACCAGGTAAGTATTCGCCACCCACAAAACAATGCTTGCCAGCACCAGGACCAACAGGACTTTCATAGGAAGTCTTACTGTGGTCTCTTCGAAGTTTTTGTTGTAAACTAACACCACCAGTCCACCCAGTAAAAAGGATGTAAAAAAGAACTGCAATGGAGTAAATACCGTGTTCCACACCGGCACTGTCTCCAGCATATACACCTTCGCCATAGAGAATATGGCCAGGAGTCCGGCAATAGCTGTAATGTACGCAACGATTTTTCTGAAGGTGGCGGAGCCGGTTGTCCAAAGCGTCAGTAAAAAAAACACAATGACTCCCCCGGTAAAAAGCGAAACAAACAGGATTTCCCGGCTCAGCCATGAGCTGGCGATGTTGTTCAGGGCGTGCAGGGCATTGCCCGGACTGCCGAGGTGCAGGAAAGAGGTAATGAGGGCCACCACGGCCAGGACGATGACGACCGGCAAGGTTTGTTTTTGGCTTGTTGATGCGCTTTCCCGGTTTAAGGACTTCATGCGCCATTCCATCATTCCGCCGGCAATAAATACTCCCACGGCGATTTGCGTCAGGAGTGTGAATACGATTAATGACCATTCGTGCATATCAAACCTCCTCTTCGTTTACGATTTGTGCTAATGAATCCCCGCTGTCCACGGCATCTTTGTGCGGCTTGATGAGGATTGCCGGTTTGGTATGATGGGCTTCGGGAAGCGGGTAAAGCTGCTCCGCTCCGCCATATTTTTTTTTCAGCTCTTTCAAATCTCCAAAGTCAATCACCCGCATCGGGCAGGAGTCCACACACGACGGATTTTTCCCTTCTTCCAGGTAATCCTCACAAAAGTCGCATTTGGTCATGATACCTTTGGCCTCATCATATTGCGGAGCCCCGTAAGGGCAGGCCCAGGCACAATAGTTACATCCGATGCACTTTTTCTCATCAATGGTGACAATGCCGTTCTTGTTTTTCTTCATGGCGCCGGTGGGGCAGACTTCTACGCAAACCGGTTTTTCGCAGTGGTTGCAGGATAGCGAGACATTGTACGCCTTGATGTTGTTTTTCCACACACCGTTTTGTTTCGTCCAGCTACCCCGGCTTACCTCATACACGCGTCGCCAAAGCACACCGATGTCCAGGTTATTCTTGTCCTTACAGGCTACCTGGCAGGTTTTGCAGCCCGAGCAGCGGCTGGTGTCGATATAAAACGCATACTGTTTCTTCATGCCTCCTCCGCTTTTTCAATGTTCGCCATAATGGTGTGCTGAGCGTTCCCAAACGCCAGCGGCGTCCACTTGTGGGAGGTCAGCACGTTTACATTCCCGCGACGGTCGATGCCGTTTTCATCGGGCGTCCACCAGGCACCCTGCGGCAGGTCCACTACGCCCGGCAGGATTTTGTTCGTCACCCGGCAGGGCATGACAATCGTGCCGCGGTCGTTGTATACCTTCACCATATTGCCGCTTTGCAGGCCTTTTTCTTTCGCGTCCAGTTCGTTGATGAATACCCTTTGCGGGAAAGCCTCGTTAGTATAATCGTTGTTGTCGTGGGTGGAGTGCACCCGTGCCATGTAGTGATGCCCTATGACCTGGAAAGGATATTTTTTCGCTTCTTTCCCAAACGGGCTTTCCCATTCCTCGATGTATTTCGGGACCGGTGGGATGTATTTCGGATCGTGCATATCGTAGAGCCGCTTCGAGAAAATCTCTATCTTGCCGGAAGGGGTGTTGAGCTTGTTTTTATCCGGGTTGCGCCGGAAATCGTCAAAAGCGATTTTTGGTTTGGTGATAGGCTTAGCGTACACCCCTTTGTTTCCTTTTCGGAATTTCTCCAGTGAAGGAACTTCCGGGAAGCGTGTGTCGCGATAGACGCCCAGCGCCCACTCAATCCACTCTTTCTCGCTGCGACCCTGCGTGTACTCTTCTTTAACACCGAAACGCTCAGCTACCTCTGCACAGATTTGGTAATCCGATTTTGTTTCGTGCGGTTTTTCCAATGCCCGGGGCATCAGGATGACTTCGTCACCGTACTTCCAGCCGTCTTCCAGTCCCCACATCTCCATTTGGGTGCAGGCCGGCAGTACTACATCGGCAAACTTCGCTGTTGGGGTCATAAACTGGTCGTGGATAACGATGAACTCCACCTTCGATTCGTCTTCAAGGATTTTCGCCGTGCGATTGACATTAGCGTGCTGGTTGATCAGCGCGTTGGTGGCCACGCCGTAAATCAGCTTGATGTTGGATTCGAGCTTATCCACGCCGGTAACGCCTTCTTCGGCGGTCATCTCCTTACCGCGCAGCACCGCCTCGGTCCACAGAAAGGTTGGGATTCGGGCCTTTACCGGGTTACTGCCTGTCGGGAACACATTCCAGAACGGTCCGCCGTCGTCGGCCTGCAGAGCCAATCCGCTGGCGCAGCCGCCCGAAATGCCGATATTGCCGGTCATGGCTGCCAGTACACAACCGCCGATCACGGCCGTTTCACCATAAGCCCTGCGCTGCATGCCATAGCCCTGGTACAGCATGGCAGGTTTGGTAGAAGCGTATTCGCGGGCCAGACGTATAATCGTTTCTTTCGAAATAGTTGTGATTTGTTCCGCCCACTCCGGGGTTTTGGGCTGTCCGTCTTTTTTGCCCAGGATATAATCTTTGTAGCTTTCTGCATCCTCCGCTCCTTCGGGCATCTGAGAACGGTCGAAACCTACGCAGTAGTTATCCACAAAATCCTTATCGTAAAGCCCTTCGGTAATCATCACATACGCCATGGCGCTCATCATGGCCACGTCGGTGCCCGGACGAATCGGTATCCATTCGTCGGCCAGGCTGACAGCGCTCAGACTCATCCGTGGGTCTATGCAGACGATTTTCGCGCCGTTTTCTTTGGCTTTCTTGAGGAAGTATTCGCTGTTAGTGCCGTCGCGCATTTCGCTGGGATTCCAGCTCCACATAAGGATGTATTTGGAATTGACCCAGTCCTGGCGCTGGTTGCCGGTGACGCTGGTGCCGAAAACGTACGGTGTGGCTTTGGAAATCGCCGCCCAGGAGTAGCTGTTGTAAAAGCCCAGCGAGCCACCGATAAGATTGAACAGGCGGCTGGCCGTCTGGCGACCGTTAAGTTGGTTATAGCTGCCCGTACCGTAGGGAACGTATAGCGCCTGGTTGCCGTATTGATTTTTGATGCGCTTGATTTCCGAGGCCACCTTATCCAGGGCTTCCTCCCAACTTGCGCGCCGGAATTTTCCCTCGCCCCGCTTGCCGGTTCGAATCATGGGATATTTCAGCCGGTCGGGGTGGTACTGGCGACGCATGTAGGCACGTCCCCTGATACAGGCCCGCAGCTGTGGGTTGGCGATGGTGTCTTTGGGCCGGTCGTCAGTTTCGATGCGGACCAGCTTTTCATCCTTCACATGCAGCTTCAGCACACAGCGCCCACCGCAGTTGTGGGCCGGACAGCCCGCACGGATGACCTTGTCGGCCACCACATACGGCCGGGTTTTTTTATCCACCATACTCATCACATGCGGCATCGTCCCGAATGCCCCGGCCGACAGTCCCAGGGCGGAAGTCCACTTGATAAATTCCCTGCGGTCCAGTCCAAACGGAATTTTTTCTTCCTTCGAGTGTTTCGTCATTTGATGATATGCTTAATGAGTCTGGTCTAGAAGCCTTTAAATTGCTGGTACTTACCAATTTTTAACCCTGACTGCTAAAAAAATGCAGTTTAAAAAAGTCCCCTTTAGGGGATTTAGGGGTTACAAGGCTTATCAGACCGATCCCTTTAATTTCCGGTTTAAAGCTATAAAATATTTCTTTGGTTTTAGGTATCCGGTAAGTTCAGGATGGGATTTATAAATCAGGAAACGACCATGAAAAGGGATTTATGCTTGTGCTTTACATATAGTAATTTAAAACGGATAAAAGGAGGGGGAGGAAAAAACTTGAAATGATTTTATTATTTAACATACTCATCTCTTTCCTCTCTATTCATAGTGTGATACCCTCTTTGTTTACATTTTCATAAAAGGGTGTAATGCGTTGCTTGTTATGCCACTCTTCTTTAGAAAATACAAAAACCGATAACGATTCTTCGGTCTCTAATTCAAGATCGTATAATACATCTCTGAATTTGTCTTCAATAGATACATCCACAGAATAGTCCGTTATTATAAGAATATCCCAGTCCGAATCGGTATGTTCATCGCCTCTTGCCCTTGAACCATACAGGATTACTTCTGCCTGAGGATCGACAGAATTCACTTTTTTTCGTATTAACTGTAATATGCTGGTGGTACGCTTATTCATATCCTCAAAGTTAATAAAAAATATCAAGAGTGATATGGCCAATCCTTACCCGTATTAATCTTAGTGTTGGAAAACCGACGGCGGCGGTTATCTTGCGAATCTGCCGGAATTTGCCTTCGGTAATGGTGATGCTCAGCCAGCTTGTAGGTCCGTGCCGTTCGCTTCGCTTTCTTTTGGAAGGCCCCACATCCGGAGGGTCTAAAGGCGCTGCATCACAAGGCAGTGTGGTGTATTTCTTTCCAAAGATACTGATTTCAACACCCTTTTTGAGTTCCTCTATCGCTTCCAGAGTAATTTCACCGTCTACCTGCACGTAGTACTCCTTTTCCACCGCTTTACTGCGTATCTGCTCGCTCAGCTTACCATCGGTGGTAAGCAGCAACAAACCCTCGGAATCCTCATCCAATCGTCCTACCGGCATGCTCCCATCCGGGAAGTCATACAGTTCGCTCAGCAATTTCTTTTTCCTTTGCTTGCGCTGGTTGCTGACCAGCTGTGAGATATATCCCGCAGGCTTGTGGAGGATTAAGTGGTGGTGGTTGATCATTGCAATTCGGTTTTACTGATTATGCAAACGTAGAGGATTTAGAATTAAGGAATTAATATGCAGATGTATTATGATTGGGCAAAAGTGTTGCACTTTCGTGTTAAACCAAAACAAAACTTAAGAGCGCTACAACTTTTGAACTTTTACCAGATGGCAATTCACCATAGCGTATGTTTTGCTATGTGGTCTTTTCTGTTAATTCAAATCCGGTTTTTCTTATTTCATTCGCAAACGGTTTTTCGGAGTAAAAATCGTCATGTGAAATCGGATGTGGCTCAATACGTGTGTCAACCTTAGAAGCTAATAACATTAATTGAACTTGAACATCAAAACGTTCTGAATCATCTAAATTTTTAAAAATCAAAGCTAAGTCAATATCACTTTCTTGATTTGAATTACCCTTCACATAAGAACCAAATACATACACCCCCTCGATGTCCGAATACTTTTCCCGAACTAATTTAACATATTCGATTATTGTTCTATTAATTGTTTGATCCATTTTCTCAATGCTTTTAGTAATTTCTCTATCATCAAATGTCCGATGAACAAAGCCCAGCTGTACCTTTTAGAATTATACATGTCGATCATTGTTTCATAATCATCATCAGAGCTCTCAATCCAATAATTGATTAATTTTTCCTTATCGATTTCTTTGTCATCCATAGTTTCAAAGATACAAATAAATAGAAGAACTACGTCTTTTAGACTTACATAGAATAAGTAGACTACCTCCAACTGATTTAATTATCGAAATTAGTAATCCAAAAGGCAGATATTTTACCTTGATAATGTCACTACCGCCCTACCCATATCGTCCCATCCGGGAAGTCATACAGTTCGCCCAGCAATTTCTTTTTCCTTTGCTTGCGCTGGTTGCCGACAAAATGCGAGAGGTATCCCGCAGGCTTGTAAATTAAGAAATGGCGATGGTTATTCATTTGAATCCGGATTTCTCCTAATTTTCAACCATGCCTCAAATACAGTAACAGCTTTCCCTTTAATCTCCACATCGTTATCCAGGAGCTTAACTTTGAGCTGTCCGGTTCTTTTGGAGAGCTGCAGGGAGTTCATTTCCTCTTTCCCAAGCTTTTCAGACCACAGGGGTGTAAGGGCGCAGTGGGCCGAGCCGGTCACCGGGTCTTCGTTGATGCCTGATTCCGGAACGAAACATCGAACCACAAAATCAGATTCGTATGATGTGCTACGAGCTGTGACCATCAGATGTCCCAGGCCATTTGCTTTCAGTGCCTCGAAGTCAGGCCGGGCTTCGGCCACCGCCCTTTCGTTTCCCAACAACGCCACTACCCATTCGTAGCTGCTGGTGTACACTTCTACGGGTTCAAACCCCACAGCAGATTTGAATCCTTCGGGCGTTTCTATTCTGTTTAGTGGGTATTCCGGGAAATGCATGACTATCCAATCCTTCTCTTTGGTTATTTTCAGGTGGCCGACTTTAGCCATAAAGTCTATCGGTTCGTTTGGAGCTTTTCGACCGGTTTCATAAATGATGTGAGCGCCGGCCAGCGTAGCGTGTCCGCACAGCGGCACTTCACGGGTTGGGGTGAAATAGCGGATTCGGTATTCCTTTTCACCCGGAATGATGAAGGCGGTTTCGGAGAGGTTCATCTCCATGGCAATGTTTTGCATCTTTTCCTCCGTCATGGTTTCATCCCCAATCATAACGCCGGCGGGATTTCCTTTGAAGGGCGTGTCTGTAAAAGCGTCTACCTGGTATATCATTTTACTTGATAATTCTCTTTTTTGTATCCTTATCCGACAAGAAACCGGCCCACTTAGCTACAAATTCCTCTGCTTTCATTTTCCCTTCTTTGGATTTGTGTTTTGGTAAAATAATAACTTCAACCTCTTTGTCAAAAAGATTGGGATAGTTAGGTAATTGAATGGTTCCTTTTTCCGATATTTTCTTTATAAGTCTATAAGCTTTCATATTCCTAAAATTTAAATAAAGATACAAAATTTTAACCTTTTGATCATTTGAAAATGATACAGGTAATTATATCAAGGGCCAATTCATAACCTGATATATCTCGTGGAATTTTCATCCGGCCAGTGAAATAGTTTCTTCCCTGGCGTAATGAATACGGGCAATTTGGGGTCTCTTGCTTCCATCTTTAAAATGACACAGAACCGCTTCCCTAATGTTCGCTTTCAATTCATCCATGTTAGACGTCGATAGCCAGTATTAATCGGGTGAAATAGTCCAGTTTTCCACTTTTAGTCCCGGAATTCGCTGGAAATGTCTTTCATTATTTGTAACCATAGCTAACTCGTTTTCAATAGCAGTGCCTGCTATTAATAAATCAATATCATCAAGCACTTCACCTTTTCTTTTAAAAGTAGAATATAGTTCTGCTGATATTTTACATGATCTTTCAGTAATTGGTATAACAATATTGTCAGATACAAATTCCTCGAATAGCTCAAGTTGTTTAAAAGCATCTTTTGATAACAGACCACTGACAATCTCGTAATAAGTAATGATGCTTATTTCAATTAACTCAAAGGATTCTAAGTAGTATGAAAAATGATGAACCACATTTTGATGTCCTTTAAAATAGTATGAAAGTATATCTGTATCTATCAAGACTCTATTCATCGAATCTTCTTTTATTTCTTTGGCGATTAGAAATGAGGTTATCAGTTAGTTCTTTGAATAACTCGTTGTCTAAGTCTTTCCAGGTACCTGCATATGATAAGACTTTCCTTTTCCCGGAACTTGACTTTTCAAGTTGCTTGATATACTCATGTAACTTTTTAAGCCTGTCAGAAGGCATCTTTTGAACCTTGCTCCATATTTGATTCCTTCTTTGTTTGTCTGTTATCATAGCACTTTCTTTTTCCCAAATATACAAAATCTTATTTTTATATCCTCTGTAGGCTTAACCTCTTTTTAACCGCACATTGAAAACTTTACTATTAATCTTAGCATCAATCTATAGCATATGCTTATTCATCATAGCGTCATCAACTATCGTAACCCCAAAGGGATTTCCTTTGTAAGGTTAATCTGTAAAGGTATCGAACTTGACATTCGGATTGGTTATTGATCATCACTGAGCGCTCTTTTTTAGGCGTTTTTCAATTATTAGCTCATTAAATATTGCTTTACCCGAATATTCCACTTTTGACAGATGTTTAACGCTTTTATCCCAATCAAGTGGTGTCCAATGTTGGGGGTATTTTAGTAATATAATGCTCCCCGTTTTGCAGGGTAGTCAGCCGAATATGACTCCCTTTCTGCCTGGTAAACTTGTACCTGTATATTTCAAGGGATTTAGCCAGCTCATAACCTAATATATCTCGTGGAATTTTCATCCGGCTACTGAAATAGTTTCTTCCCTGACGTAATGAATACGGGCAAATTGGGGTCGCTTGCTTTCATCTTCAAAATGACTAAGCACCGCTTCTTTAATGTTCGCTTTTAATTCATCCATACTCTCCGCCTAGGTAAATATCCCTTCTTCCAGCGACTTAGCTGTGTATCCTCCTTCTGCTGCTTCTTCCACCAGGAAAATTATTTCATTCATAAGGCTATGATTTTGTGTGTTGAATAGTTCATTTTACTTCTATCACAAAGTTAATAACAATTTTTTCGCCCTGCTCTATATCCATTTTAGACATCGATAGTCAGGCAGTTTCATTTTTTTTTGATACTTTTTTATTCCTCGACAGATAGAAAACCAACCTAAGGAAGAAATAGATACTGGAGTAAACGACAAAAACTGCCCCGGTTGCAAAAGCGATTTCAACAAGAATGTTATGCAATTCATAATAAGCAGGGATTCCTTCGTTTAAGCTATCAGCAGCCCAAAAATACATAGCCATTATAAAAGCAATTCCTGCAACGATGCCTAAATGTTTTAAAGTTTTCATGGGTATGGATTTTTATTTATGATTTAATTATTGTTACGTAATAATATCGTTTTTGTTTCTATAAATAGCTTCACATAAGTTTATTAATCACCTTTTTCACTTCCTGTTCCCGAAATCCTGCTCTTGTGTAAATGATTTTCCCTTCCCTGTTAATGATATAAACAGTCGGTCCAGCCGTAACCCCATACTTGTTAGCTACTTCCTCTCCTTTATAGAGAACCGGATAATCAATGTCATTTTCTTTTATATAGTTTTCCAATACTGCAGGGTCATCTTTTGTGAATTCAATACCAAAAACTTTTAATCCTTCACCCCTATAACTTTCATTCAAATCATTCATATGTGGTATGGCAGCTTCGCATCCAGAGCAATATGGGAACCAAAATTCCAGGAGTACAGGATTTCCTCTAAAATCAGAAAGCCGTGCCGTATCTTTGGATATGCCCGGTAATTGCCAATCTGGGGCTTGACTCCCTACTGTCTGTGAGCGCTTTTGTTGCCGACGCCTGTCGAGCTCTCTCTGGGATATCTGTAAAAACTCCTCAGGAAATCTTTGGCGATTCCATGTGGATTCAGGCCGGGAAGCGTCTACATTGATGTTGTAAAATGTGGCCTTGAGGAATTGATTGTCAGGAGTGACTGAAGAAAACAAAATCGGAATGAAATGCTCTTTGGAAACGGCCAGGTGATAGTTCATTGTATCTCCGTAACCTTCCACAAGATGACCATATTTTATATATTTTGTGCTCTTAATGTGAAACTGATAACTTGGGATATCATTTATCGACGTATCTTTTTGACTTTCTATATCGACAGATTTAGTACTATTAAACTCGGCTAAAACCTGCTGAAGTTCATAAAAAGAGTATTTCATAAAGATAAAGAGGTGCAAGCTCTTCCTATGCGGGTTAGTATTATATACTATGTGCTGCTTAATATTCTCTTTTCTGAAAAGTTGCTTTCCATTAAATACAACTTCTCCAAACTTATGGCTAAACTGAAATCTACTTCCCAGCAAGGTATCCTCACTTGTAAAATCAAAATAACATTGCGCTGAATCGGTAGAAGAATAGTTTATTTCTTTTTTCACCAGTTGCCTTTTCATCGTGTATTCCACGGTTTCGAGGGAGTTTAGCTTTGAGATTGTTTTATCCAGGATTTCCTGCTTAGTGGGCTCACACCCTGATAAAAACGCCGTAATTACAATGATACTGACTATTGAAGTTGCTCTGCTCATAATATGAATTTTTAAGGGTTTTGATAGCTTTTTGGCCTTGTTTTTTGTCATTGATTACACTTAAAAATCAGATTATAAATTTAATAAAATATCAACACACCGCATAATCAATCACCGGATTCTCTATGGTCACGCTGTCACTTTCGACAGTAACCGGGCCAATAAGGTTGTCCTTCCAAATATTCCTGTGATACTTCCCTTTTTCGATGATAAACAGCGAATAGCGGCCTGTATCAAGTTCCAGCTCGTAAAAGCCTTCTTCATCGGATTCGGTTTCGGCAATGAGTCTTGTATGAACTTCCTCAAAGGAAGGGCCGCGACCCTCAGCTTCTGCTGGGGATGTGGGTTCATACACCTGGATGGTTCTTTCTACTGGATAAGAACGGCACGGATTAGGGTTTTCTCCATTTCCGATCAAATTTTTTTCCTAAAATGAACAAAGCCACTGATCTGAAAGTTAATACCATCACGCTGTTAAGGAACGAAGTTTTCACTGCGTAAAAAAAACCGACACTTATGAGTCACAACACAAGTCATATAAACAATTTGCATAAAAAGCTTTCAAATGAGCTATTGTGGTACATCACCGGTATTGTGATAGCGTCTCTTATTTCGATCGGAATAGTCTGGCGGATTGTGGAGACGGCTCATAGCTCCATCAGCGTCGGCTTTCATCTTTTTCTTATCTTTTACTTCGGAGCCACGATTTTGCTCAGTTACGTTTCCTTCAATGGACGAAGAAATGACTTGCAGCAACAATCGTCATTTCAACGGCGCATTAAAGAATACCGCGAGGCCGTTGGGATAAAATGGATGTTGTGGCTTACTATCGCCTTTTTAGCACTGGTATCGATGTTTATCAGCGGTGAATTTCTTTTTCTTGTTTATGTGGGAGGAACGCTGTTGTTCTTTATCCTTGACGCCCCGTCCAACCGACGCCTGGAAAAGGATCTGAACGCTTCCCTCCATTCCCAGGCGAATGAGGTATTGTAAGAAGATAAAGTGCTGCTGAGAATCTTTTTTAAGTGTTCAAACAAATACTAAAACGTTCAGCATAGCCGGTTAATTAAATAAGGTTTTTAACAGTCCTTTACTTCCAATAGAATTTTTTGTTGGATTCAAATAGACTGAACACCTCAATAGAATTTTCCGACTCATAACCTTACTATCAACATTCTACTGCCTCTTATAGACATTATTCTCGGGAAAAGCGTCGGGTACTCTGATTCCACCAAGCAGAATATAGTCGATTTCTTTGTCCACGGGCAGCTCGATGTGGTGTTTCGCCTTTCCGTTTTTCCATACCTCGGCGGAAATATCTTTATTCATTTCCTGCTCATCTTTAAAGAAAACCTGCAGCTTGATAGGAACCGGTAACTTTCCTTTGCGATGGATGACCAGCTTTTTGCTTTCCTGCGTATTTTTTATATCACCGATGGCCAAATCGGGATAACCCATATCAAAAAACCAGGGCTTCCAGTACCAATCC
>JAIPAH010000169.1 GCA_021740175.1 Bacteroidales bacterium | reverse complement strand
TTAAATTTGTGGTATGGCTAGTGACAAAAACAACAAAGCAAACGAACCGCTTTCGGAGTACGGTCAGCCGACTTCCTTCCAAGATGTATGGAAAATGTTTCAGGAAACTGAAAAAATGTTCGATAAATCACATAGAGAATTTCAGGAATTTTGGGAACAATCTAAAGAAACTAACCGCAAAATCGACCGGTTAGCCAAAATGTATGGTGGAGCCTCCGAAAACAGCCGGGAAATGGCGGAAGAGTTTTTTAAGCGGGGACTTGAGGCTCGTGATTCTATTTTTGGGTTCAAATATGAACAGGTTGACCGGCTGGAAAGGAAACGCAAAAACCTACAAGGGGAATATGATATCGTGCTCCACAACGGTGAATACGCTATTGTCATTGAAGTAAAATTCAAATTGCATCCGGATGATGTAGATGATTTCATCGACCGTAAATTGCCTAAATTCAAACCTTTGTTTAAAGAATATGCCCATAAAAAAGTGATTGGAGCCGTGGCTGCTATGAGCGTTCCAAAAGAGAGCTACGAAAAAGCCAAAAAGTATGGCTTACTTATTTTATCGCAATCTGGCGAAAATATCGCTGTGATGAATCCGGCTGATTTTGAGTGGAAGGAATTCTAAAGTAGGGGTTGTAAACGTCAAAAGTAATTCCTGATCTGCTTGCTATATGATAAATTCCCTGATTTTTTGTTCTTTCGGAAAGTAGCCCCTCGCCACCACCTTATCATTAATTATCAAAGTGGGAAGTATCCAGGTACGATACGTTAACATCTTTTGCAACTCATTGACTACCTTGATTTCAGCATCCAGGTCTTCTCTTTCAATTAAATCTTCCAGCTTATCCTGCAGACGCTGACACTTGCTGCATTTTTTCGGAGGGCACAGTATGGTAAATGTATTTTGAGCCATAGGATATAAAGATAATAAATCAGCAACAACCACCATTACAATCACCGCAAGCTTCGGGCATAATATTATCAACCGGAAGATTTTCCTTTAGCCACTGCTTCATTCCCCCATCAAGATTGGCTACTTCATTAAAACCCTGCATTTTCAATAATCTGGCAACCTTTGTACTACGCTCGCCTTTCGCACAAAACAAAACGATTAAACGATCATCCGGAATATATTGCAAGCGTTCCATAATTTGGGGCATAGGATGTAACAAAACATTCGGCATATCGACATGCTCTACCTCAAACTCATCTTTTTCACGTACATCAATCATAACGGCCTGGCCCTCTGCTAAAAAATAATACGCATCTTTTGGCGAGATATGTTTTACACTTTCCAGATGAAAATCCTGATAGTACGGTTGATCTTTAAGATTCATAATGATTTTTGATTTTGGGTGCAAAACTAATTCATATTAAAGCATGGTACCATCCCTGTAAAAAAATTTTAATTTTTTATATTGATTAATGCATGGTAAAAAAGCATGCTACATTCATCATAAAATTTATATTTTTGATAGAAAGAGATGTTTAAACCAGAAACATTTAAATATTGAATCTTATGCAAACTCAAATCCATCAAGTGCATATAGAAGCGATACAAGGAGACATTGCTAAGCAGTCAGACATTACTGCCGTTGTGAATGCAGCCAATGCGCAATTGCAAATAGGTGGAGGTGTAGCAGGTGCTATTCACCGTGCTGCCGGTCCGGGCTTAGCGAAAGAATGCCGCCCGATGGCTCCCATTCGCCCTGGTGAAGCCGTTATCTCCGGTGGACATAATCTTCCGAATGATTATGTAATTCATTGCCTGGGGCCGGTTTATGGGTCAGACAAGCCTGAGGAGAAGCTGCTGGCTGATTGCTACCGCAATGCATTACGGATTGCCGATGAGAAACAGATCGATTCAGTAGCCTTTCCGGCCATTTCAACAGGTGCTTTTGGATATCCTATAGAAGCGGCAACCGATGTGGCGCTTAAAACCGTAAAAGAAATCATACCGAAACTTCAGCATGTGCAAAAAATCCGCTTTGTACTGTTCGGGAAAAGTGACTTCCGGGTTTACGAGGCAAAATTGAAAAGAGAATAAATTTTAGGACCCCGCCCCTACACTTATCGACATCTTTATGATAGACAAATAGTTGTTTTTATTTCACTCTGAAAAAACGCTTCTAGCTTCCCAACAAATCGTGTTTCTAAGCCGGATTTTTTTATCAAACCCTTAACGCTTAAGCAATGGCACTTCTTCTCCCCTGCCATTTATTAGCAAAAGCAACCAGTGACAACATCATCGGAACTTCGACCAGTACGCCTACCACTGTAACGAGTGCCGCAGGCGAATTCAGACCAAACAAGGTAATACTGGTAGCCACCGCCAGTTCAAAAAAGTTGCTGGCCCCAATCATAGTAGCCGGAGCAAGCACCGGGAAAGGCAGGTTGATTTTACGACCCACAAACCAAGCTAAAAAGAAAATGAAATAGGTTTGAATAACCAAGGGAACAGCAACAAGTACAATAATCGACGGATTACTAAGAATGTTACCGGACTGGAAAGCAAAGAGGAACACCAGGGTAACCAACAATGCAACAATACTTACCGGCTTAAGCTTAGAAAGAAACTTGTTTTTGAACCAATCCTTTCCGCGCCGCCTTAGCAGAACACGTTGCGTAATAACCCCTGCCACCAACGGGATAACCACAAATATCACAATGCTGGCTACCAGCGTATCATAAGGAATTGATATGTTGGTGATTCCCAGCAGCAAGCCAACAATCGGAATAAATGCTATCAGAATAATCAGGTCATTGACCGACACTTGTACCAACGTATAATTCGGATCACCGTTGGTCAGATAAGACCATACAAACACCATGGCCGTGCAGGGAGCTGCTCCTAGAATAATAGCCCCGGCTATATATTCTCCCGCCATCGAGGGGTCTATCCATGCCTGGTATATGTGCGAAAAGAAAATCCAGGCGAAAAAAGCCATGGAAAATGGTTTTATGAGCCAGTTGATAATCACCGTCATGATCACTCCTTTGGGCTTTTTCCCCACTTCTTTGATGCTGGAAAAATCCACCTGCAACATCATGGGATAAATCATTAGCCATATCAAGACAGCAATGGGTATATTCACCCTGGCAACCTCCAGTTCGCTTAGCGCTTCCATGCTATCTCCGGCATAATGCCCCAGCGCAACCCCTGCAATGATACCCAGGCCGACCCATACCGTAAGATATCTATCAAAAAAACTCATTGCTTTCTTCTGTGCCATTCGAAGTATATTTTGTATTGTTCAACAATGAATAAAACATTCATGATTATGACGCAAATATACGTCAAATATTTAATGTGACTTAAATACACGTGACTTCATTTACATCAGTTACTTTGTTTACCTGTGCATCCAGGTTTTTTTCCTTAACCACTTCATTGCACATTTGCTCCAATTTTTTACAATTGGGGTATACTGTTCCTATAATCTTAATAATGAGGTATAAAAATAAATACTTATCGTTAGACATTCATTTTCAAGCCAAAAAGAAATAACAAGCCTGAAGTTTGTCGGAACGTCCCGTTCCGACACTTTATTCTTCCAGCCTCTGGCTGGTACCACCGTTAGTTATGAAATCGGAAGCCAGAGGCTTCAAGAATATTACAGCGGAAGCAGGAGCTTCCGCCGAACGGTCTGACAAAAAAATGAAATAAAATTGTAAGTAGCTATCTTTACACCTCAATCTTAATATCTAACATCCTGATTTTTAATTTATTTCATCAATGTTCATAAGCTTTTAAATTCCGCCGTATATCAGTCCGGATACCGTAGCCATTATAACCACAAGCGCCACATATACCAGGGTTTTCTTTGTTCCGATAACTCCACGAATTACGAGCATATTCGGCAGCGACAACGAAGGACCGGCCAGTAAAAGGGCTAGCGCCGGGCCTTTTCCCATGCCTGCACCCATCAATCCTTGCAAAATGGGGACTTCGGTAAGCGTAGCAAAATACATGAAAGCGCCTACTATGGAAGCAAAAAAATTGGAGAAAACAGAATTGCCCCCTACCAAATTAACTACCCATTCATTGGGTATTACCCCGGGCATATCAGTATTGCCGTGTGTTGAACCGAGTAAGAATCCGGCCACCAATACACCTAAGGCCAGGAGCGGCATAATCTGTTTGGCAAAGTCCCATGTGGATAAGGTCCATTGCCGGTTATCTTCATCCTGTTTATCAAACAGCGTTAGCAATGTTAGTGCCGCAATTCCAACTACTACCGGCACCTGGGGATTTTCAAAAAGAAAAGCCGATGCAACGGTAACGACTGTAGCAATCAATACGTATTGTTTTTTCAGCTTCAGCACATAGATCAATGAGAAAACGAGCAAAATGGCAAAAAATCCTGTAATGTGCCATTTATGAGCCCAAATCCAATACCAGCCGCCACTTTCTAATCCTTCAGCCGGAGCACCCCAGTTGGCAAAAACCAGGATCAACACCAGCGTAAAAAAGTGGAAAGCAGTCTGCCACATCGGGCGTTTTTCTTCCTCCTGCGGGAAGGACATTTGTTGCTCTGCCTTTTCTCGTTCTTCCTTCCGGTAAATCAGCGACATAATGCTCCCGATAACAACGGCAAACACCACAGCCCCGATAATCCGGGCTACACCCATTTCAAAGCCCAGAATGCGGGCGGTAAGGATTATTGCTAAAATATTTATCGCCGGGCCGGAATACAAAAACGCAATGGCCGGTCCGAGCCCTGCTCCCCGCTTATGAATGCTCGAAAATAAAGGCAATATCGTACAGCTACACACCGCCAGGATAGTCCCGGAAACAGAAGCAATTGAATAAGATACCCATTTTTTTGCCTGGGCTCCGAAATATTTCAGCACCGCTCCCTGGCTGATGAATACTGCGATCACTCCGGCAATGAAAAATGCCGGGAGTAAACATAAAATCACATGTTCCTGGGCATACCACTTGGTGAGGTCCAGCATGGCCATGATCGCCTCCCTGAACCGCTCGCTGTATAAAGGCATAAAATACGCCAGCAGGAAAAACACGGCCATCCAGAACAGTATTTTTATTTCTCTTTTCCACTCCATTTAGTTTATAGATTTATTAATTCGTTCATCAAGTTAATTTGCTATTTCGTATTTCGTAAAACTACGAAATAAAATTTAAAATTTTTTAAAAGTAAATGACGATAACATAATAGATACCAATGCCAATAAATAAAGCTGCAACAACCCGTCTAAACCACTTTTCAAAAATCTTCACGCCATTATAAAGTTTACCAACCCCCGCCACGGTATAGGCTATCAACCAGGCAAAAATGATAACCGGGATACCGGTAGCGATGGCAAAAATGAGTGGTAACAGCAGTCCCGAGCTACTACTAACGGTCATCGGCATGAGCATGCCAAAATAGAGTACACCGCTGTAAGGGCAAAACGCCAGGGCAAAGAGAACGCCTATCAAAAGAACTTCCCAGAAAGAGCTGATTCCTTTTTCCTGAAAGCGCTGCGTATAATTTCCTATTCCGGGCAAATTGAGATTTAGTACTCCCAACATGAACAACCCGATGATAATTAACAGCGGCCCCAGGATTTTCTCGCCGTATTGCTGGAACCATCCCGACAGCGCAAGCTGGTCGGCACCCAAAAAAATTACGGCAGCCAAGCCAGTGTAGGTAACTGCCCTTCCGGCCGTATAAATTAGGCCATTATAAAAAACTTTGTTTCGGCTTTCTATATCCTTGCCGATAAAGCCAATTGCCGAAACATTGGTTGCCAGCGGGCAGGGACTGATGGCGGTCATCAGTCCCAGTATAAATGCCGACAACAACGGTAAAGAGCTGTTTTGTAATAGATTAGATAAAAACTCCTCCATTACTGCAGCGATTTTACCTTTTGCTGAACGATCTTTTTCAATTCTTCAGGTTTGGAGCGGGCATTCATAAAACCTTCCCGGGTAATGTTGATTTTTTTGTCACCGTTGGTAACAAGAAGGGTCTGGCCTGAAATATTCAATTTTTCAGCTATTTGCTCACCTTTAGTCTCTTCGATGTTGTAGGCTGCAAAACTTACCTCATCACTATTCATCTTCTGTACAGCTTCCTCCGACACTCTCTCAACCGCTTTACAGGTTGCGCAACGGCGCGTCATGTGAAAATAATAGACTTGCACCTCATCTGATGATTTTACGTGGGTTTCCTTGTCTCCTTCGTTGCTTTGGGCATTGGAGGGAATGACAATGCTCGCTGCCATTATAATAAAGAATACTTGTAAAAATCTCATTTTGAATGAATTTTTAGTTAAAAAATTTGATGATTTCTTCTTTTTTGGGAACTTTACCGCTTACTACCACTTTTCCGTCAATTACCAATGCAGGGGTAACCATCACGCCATACTGCATGATGTCGTTAATATCCTCCACTTTTGAGATATCCGCTTCGATTCCTGCTTCTTCAACGGCTTCCTGTGTAGTTTTTTCCAGCTTTTTGCATTTCGGGCAACCGGTACCCAGCACTTTTATTTCCATAATATTTTTTATTTGATTATTCGTAGTTCGCAAAATCACGAACAAATAAAATGGTTTTATACTTCGTACACAACTCAAGAACGAAAATTTAAAAAGGTTTTAAATAGGGAGTTGTTTTGTTCCTTGTTCCTTGTTTGTTGTTCGGTGTTTGTTGATGAAGATTGAAAATCGATGGGGCTGAAACACCTTCAGGGCTTTAGCTGCATGCTTCTTAGTAACCTCCTTTATCAGATTGATGGAGATTGATATACGATACTGCTCAATCGCTCTATTAAACTCTAGTTATCTGCTGCAAAGTAACCTCCTGGTAATAGATTGAAGAAGATTGATATAGGTCGTAGCTTATGCTTTTTCTTGAAGACAGACTTATACATCATTTTAACCGTCTGGAATCAGATTGATGGAGATTGATTTAGAGACTGTTCAATCGCTCGGGAGTACTCAGAAAAGTGTGTCACCGGAAATTTTTCGGTTTACAAATGTAGATAACAATTTTATTTTTAGTTCAACATTTCAAAGTAACAATTTTCTTTGTTCAAATCCAATTGTTAAAAGCTTCTTTCTGTTCGAT
>JAIPAH010000168.1 GCA_021740175.1 Bacteroidales bacterium | reverse complement strand
GACACATACGTTATGAGGATGTGCGTCAATTAAAACCGATCCTGTCTAAAGAGTTTAATATCGAAGGCTATCCCGGTATTAGTTTTCTGCAGCTCGTGACCGAGGTAAAACCGGCCCAGGTTACTTTGGTTCCCGATCCTCCGCATGCCCTAACTTCTAACCAGGGTTGGGATACCATCGAAAATGAATCGTTGCTAAAGGAGGTATATCAGGAATTAAAGCAAAACGGGATTCGAACTTCGATTTTCATTGATACGGATGAAAAAATGATTAAAAATGCCGCTAAAATTGGCGTCGATCGGGTGGAATTATATACCGAGCCCTATGCGCGAAATTTTCCCGAAGATAAGAAAGCTGCCATCGATCCTTTTATCGAAGCTGCAAAAGTAGCACATGAAGCAGGATTGGGGGTTAATGCCGGCCATGATCTGGACCTGGAGAATCTTCGTTATTTTGTTTCTAACATACCACACCTGTTGGAAGTTTCTATCGGGCATGCACTCATCAGTGATGCACTTTATTATGGATTGGAGAAAACCATTCAGCTATACCTGGAAGAAATCAGGGAGGCCTCCAAAAAATAACAAGGCATATTAATTTGATGATAAACGAAAAGGATTATCCATGAAATTATTTTACAGACATTTCGGTGAGGGGCAACCTGTAATTATTCTTCACGGGATTTTTGGGGTATCGGATAACTGGGTAACCATTGCCCGGAAAATTGCCGAACAATTCTCGGTTTATTTACTGGATTTACGAAATCACGGTCAATCCCCACATAGTGATACATTTAATTATGTAGCCATGATGGATGACCTGAGTGAGTTTATTGCTGATCATCAACTGAAGAATCCCATCATTATCGGACATTCAATGGGCGGCAAAGTGGCGATGTATTTTGCTTTGGAATATCCTGAAAGCGTAAACAGCCTGATGGTAGTTGACATTAGCCTGAGGAAATATCCTCCCCGACACGGGCATCAGCAGATGATCGAAACCATGCAATCGGTGGATTTTTCTAAGGTCACAACCCGGGAAGATGTGGACAAGCAATTGCAGGAGGGAATTAGCAGCAAGCCGATACGGCAGTTTATCATGAAAAATCTTGTCAGGGAAGGTCAAAATACATTTAAATGGCGTTTAAATCTTCAGGTGATTTATGATAATCTCGAAAACATTTTTGAGGGGGTAGAGCATTTCAACCGCTATGAGAAGCCCACGCTTTTTGTGAGAGGCGAAAAATCCGATTATGTACTTGATTCGGACTTTGATAAAATTTACCGGCATTTCCCCGAAGCGGAAATAGAAACGGTTTCAGGAGCCAGTCATTGGATTCATGCCGAAGCTCCCGATGAACTCTGTGCCATTATCAGCGATTTTACAGGTAAGACTTGCGAATTCAGGCCCGGCAGAAAAAAATAATGATATTCAGCAATTTCCCTCAGGGAACTAAAAGGTGAAAGTTGCCGAATATCATTATATGGTTCTTTTTGACAGATCGGGTTAATACCGCGAAATATTAATGTCTGATATTGCTGCCTGGATTTTTATTTCAATTTTAGTGTCTGCCTCTTTATAGTCTTCTGTCACGTAATTGCCGTCATCTTTTTCTGTAAAGCCGGAAAGCGACTTTCCTGAGAGAAAAGTAGACGTCTTAATGCGGCAGCCGCTGCCTTCGGGGATTTTGATGTTTACTTCCGAGGCACCTGCATCTACTTCAACGTGTGTTTTGTTATGCCGCTCTCCCAGTTTTAAATTAATAGAAGAAGCGCCCCCATCGATATCTATGGTTTTGGTTCGGAACCCGGATAAATCAAAATCAATTTTAGCGGCTCCCACATCGAAATCAAAATCCCACAGCGGTTTGGGATGGATGATAAGGTTTACCTTGTTATCGGCGTCATTTGTGCTAGACCAATCCTTTGTTTTTAATTTGAAATCGATTTTTTGACGATTTCCCTCTGTTTGCGTTGTCATTGAATATTTTCCGCCTTTACCTTCCCGGATAAATGTAGCGAGATAATCCTCGGAGGATTCGGTTATTATGAATTTACCTGCACCGGCATCAAAATCGAGCGAAGCATATTTTTTTCCTTTATAATCGGCCGTTAATTTTTGATCTTGATCCCATTGGTAGGTGTTGTAATCTTTATCCTCTCTGTTGTAATCTTCTTCGTCGAAATGAAATTTCATCCCATTATCCCAGGGGTGAAAACCGCCATAGCCCCTATCCTCAAATGTGTTGACTATGAGGAAGGCGATAACAATGGATGCCAGGGATAAGATTAGCTTTATGCCGCTTTTAAAGGGCAGGATAGATATGCCCCAAAGAATCAGCAGTAGCGGCCACATGCTCAATATCATTCCCCAGTCGAAATAGATAAGGCCCAAATTTTTCAATATAAACAGCGACCCGATGAGAATCAGGATAACGCCCCAGAAAATCTTTTTATAACTCATTGCTCTTCGTTTTTATCGTTTGTAAAATGGTTTCTTAACAGTAAAACTCCGGCCACAATGAGCAGCAGTGGCCAAAGATCGGCAAAATCAATAGCAGGTACAAACCGGTCTGCTAAAAAGATGGCTCCTAATGTGATTAGTATGAGACCCGCTAACAGGCTCCCGCGAGTGGGGTCCATTGCAGGTTGAGGTTGTTGTTCCTCGTTTGGTGGAGGCTGTTCCATATTTTCTTCGGCATTTTGATAATAAGCATATTGGTCTCTTCCGGGAACAAAAATCCAAAGTAAAATATAGATGATTAATCCTCCACCCCCGAATATTGCCAATAGCACAAATATGATACGGACAATTACGGGATCAATGTTGAGATAGGTTCCCAAACCTGAACAAACTCCACCGATTACTTGGTTGGATGTTTCTCTGTACAATCTTGATTGACTCATAATGTTTCTTTTTTGATTTTGACGCAGTAAAGATAGTTTGGTTACAGCTTAATGAAGATCTTGAGGAATTTAATCAATAATACCCTGATTTTCAATTTATCAAACAATCTTACATTGCATCCGGGGCATGCTCTTCCATTTGTTTGTTATAGAGTCTTCGGGAAATTATAATGCTAAATTCATAAAGCCCGAACAAAGGGACGGATATCAAAATCTGGCTAAATATATCGGCCGGCGTAATAATTGCCGACAAAGCCAGGATGATAACGATCATGTATTTTCTGTTTCTCTTCATAAAGTGAGGCGTAAGCATTCCTACTTTTGTCAGGAAATAGACAAAAACAGGCATTTCAAAAACCAATCCCACGGCAAAGGTCAGCGATACCACCGTGCCGATATAAGAGCTCAGCGAAATCGTGTTTTGCACCGTTTCGCTTACCTGGTAGGAGCCGAGAAAGTTTACGGTTAGAGGGACAATGAGGAAATAGCTAAAAACAATACCCACCATAAATAAAGATGAAGTAACAAAAATGGCACCGGTTGAATGTTTTTTCTCATTCGGATACAAAGCGGGCCTGATAAATGCCCAGATTTCACCGATAATGTAAGGAATTGCCACGATAATCCCGGTAATGATGGATACATAAAGGTGAATCAGAAACTGCCCCGACATTTTCAGGTTGACAACTTCCAGGGGCGTTTCATTGATGCACAGCACATTCATCGAGGTGAATTCGGCTAAAGAGCAAAAGAAACGGTTGGTAATAAAGTCAGGACTTTTGGGAGCAAGAATTACAAGGTCGAAAATGATGTGACGAGCTAAAAAAGCTCCTATCGCGAGCACAAATATGGCGATGAAAGAACGGAGGAGGTGCCAGCGCAGTTCCTCCAGGTGATCCCAGAAGCCCATTTTGTTGCCATCCTGCCGATGCTTCTTGTCTTTTTTTGTTGATATTTTTTCACCCATTTTTTGTAGCGTTCAAAATTATAAAAAAGCAATAATAATGATATTTTATTAAAAAATTTTGTTTTAGGAAAGTATATCAGCCTTCTTAGTTGATAAAATGGAGTTTTTGTAGCAATTCAATAAGTTCGGTTCTAAACTTTTGATAAGAAGGTAGGTGATTTAACTTTTCCAAATGAACATTGCTGGCTAATGGCTGATAAATATCCGCGATTTCTAATTTCCTTCTACGTCGGGATTCTGAGCTTTGAGATTGACTGAGTATCCTTTTGAGATCGGCTTTTGGATCGGCTATACGCTCAATATTAGCATATCTGGGGATAGAAATATCGTAACCAATTTCTTCTTGTAAAGCTTCCCTATCCGCCAACATCCATGCTTCTGTCATTTGAACGGGAATCACTGCCAGAAGGTCTTTACATAATTCCTCACTTCTATCCCTAACTATTTGAAAAGCAGGATTAATTTTATCTTCCCATACTCGATTTCTATCAGGATCATCAGCATCACTATGGACGGCCAAAAAATGATAGCCATTGGCCTGCCAGGCGGCATTGTATACTTGCTCGCTGAAGTTATGTCCTTTTTTAGGTATTATGTGTGGGTCATGAACATCGTATTGTTTATCTCCAAGCTCAATAAGTATATCCTCGATACTTCTTTTTACTATAGTAGGTAGAAATCGTTCATCGGTAGGTCCTTCGGTAAGAATTGCAACAACGATATCAATCATCTGTTTGTTATTTTTGATCTGAGGTTTGAAATAGAGTCTTCCGAATCTGTACTCTCCAGATAATTAATTACTTCTGCGAGTGCTATTGATGCATCGTCAGTACTGTCCCATATTTTTCTCTGGCTGTTATAAGAGACATTTCTCATTATTGTATGGCGGGTTTTCGTTTTGGCTTTTGGGTCGATTTGAGTGGCCAGGGAACAATACAAAACGGTAAGTTTTTCCGGTTTACTTAATTTAAATATCTGATTTAGCAGGGCCGGGGAATGAGTGTTTACTATAATTTGTCTGATAGGAAGATGACTTTCGTCAGATGAGAATAAGTCAGTAGATAAGTTACTCAACAGTTCGGTCATATAACCAAGCCGGTAGGGGTGAATGCCATTTTCCGGTTCTTCAAAGCAAAGTACGCCTTTGTGCTGAATATCGTGCTGTAATGTACTTAAGGCTATCAATCTCAATGTCCCTTCGGATAAAACCTGTGAAGAAAATGCACGACCATCATCCGTGATTGCTTTTAGTATATATTGATTGGTAGCTTTTTCTTCTTCTACATCTAAGGACTTTATAATCGGAAGTAAATTTTGAATGGAGCGGGATACATCTTTTATATAAGCAGGACTATCAAGTTTCATACGGTATAGTGCCGCAGGCAAATCCGAGCCATCCGTTCCCATGTACTCTTTAGCTGTAAATTTCTGAGAGGGTTTCCTCAATTCGAGAGGGTTAAGCTGGAGAAATTTCCAACTTATCATTTCATTTTTAGCGGCAAAAACATGAGGGAAATCCACATTATTTATTCCACTTAATACAGTCTGAGCAATGACATTGGCCGGGCTTTCTTTCCCACCTCTCCTTCCGTCTTGTGGAAGATGAATAGTGATTTGTTCGTTTTCTACTGACGTATAAATGTAGGGTTTTGTCCGCCGACCCGTTTTTACTTTTGGACGCCACTGTTCGTGGTATTTCTGTGGTATTTTTTTTAACCACCTATCTGTATTAGGAGCTATACGTTCAAGTCGTTCATGCTCTACCTCCAAATCCTGAAGGCCCATACCATTGGTTTTGGTCTTAATAGTAAGTTCATACCGTAGCCTGGTATATTTCAATGTTGCATGTCCTCCCCAATCATCTTTGTGCTCTCTGTCGACTAGCATTTCCACTGCAAAATGCATCTTCCTGGCATGTTGTCCGTCAGGATAACGCGTGAACAATTCACTGACATCGCCTCTTTCACTGCCAAAAGCGCTTTTGAGATCGGTTTGAGCTAGCCGGGAAAGCAGACGAATGGCGTCGAATAAGTTGCTTTTTCCTGACCCATTTGCACCGGCTATAACAACCAAGGGATTGAACTCTGCCTCAAAATCCGAAAAAGATTTAAATCCATTTATTTCTATTTTTGTAATCATTGTCCGGGATATTTTGCCAAAAACAGGTGTTTTAACCTTTTTGTGGATTATAAAAATCGTAATGATTTAGTTTATTATTTATCAAAAATAACTTTTTATAAAAGATTTAACTAATATACAGTAACAAAAAAAGCTGTGTCGGTAGGACACAGCTTTTTTATCAATTTAGTTATACAATATTGTCTACAATAAACTCGTGCTAACGGTTAAACTGCTTTAACGATCTTATTTTTACTGTCACTTCTATTTCTTTTTAACCTAACATCCCCCTTCAACCTGACGCTCTTTTTTCTTACGCTTGGGGACTACTTTTTCCGGCCCTTCGGTTTCTACTTTTACATCTCCAATCCCCGGCGTTTCTTCCACTACCTGTTGATAATCATACATTGGTTCTTCAATCATATATTCAGGTATAGCGGGCATATCATAGATATCCAGCGAATGGGTGGAATAATATTCATAGCCGCCCTTCATCACCTTAATATTATTAAAACCAAGTTGAGTTAACAACATCCATGGAGCATTGGCCTGTATTTGGTCTTTTCCATAAAGGATAGCAGTTGTTGCAGAATCTTTTTCACGAAAAAATTCAAGGCTGCTTTCCTTAAGAATACTGTTGACAGGTATATTTTTTGCCCCCTCGATATGTCCTTTTATAAATTCGCCGGGATTCCTCACGTCTATAAAAACATGATTGGAAGCGGAGTCTTCCAGCATCATGGGGACGTCTTCCGGGTATACTTCCATTTCGGCCATCGCCAAGGTAGTATCCAGGGCTTCATCGTGACTAAGTTCGTAAGGATGCTCGGGTTGATTAATGCTAATCATCGCAATAAATATCACTGCGACGAAAGCTATAGCTCCTGCTATCAGATTATTTATTTTTTTCATGCTTCAAGTTTTTATCGATTAACATCCTCCGGCCACTTTCCGCTCTTTTTTCTTGCGTTTGACCGGTAACTCTTCTTTTCTAACCTCTGTGTTTATATCCATTGAGCCGCCACCAAAGTATAGGCTGGCAGCTTTGCATCTGTTGTATTCTTCAAAGGCAGCTTTTGATGCAGTTGCAGGCGGAGGAGTCGGGCGAAGGATATTTTCGACCCACTGGTTAAGACCTCCCTG
>JAIPAH010000167.1 GCA_021740175.1 Bacteroidales bacterium | reverse complement strand
CGTTTTCAAAACGCGTACGAACCTTTCTTTGCATTTTTAACGCAAAACAAAAATCTATGTTTTTCAAACAAGGCTTATCTTAGTCGTTGCAAACGACAAGAGATTTTGGCACGCGATGCAATCGCGCGCCAACTGGAAGGTCGGGTTCGGAGAAGCGTCCTCGCTTCGCCTTCTTCATTCTTCAGGCCTCTGGCCTGATACATGTTTAAATTTCATACCGCTATATAGTGTTTGTCTATAATGTCTCATTTCTGTCATTTTCTCCGCACACCCCTTAATCTCCGCCTTAGGCGGAGAACATCCACACAGTCAGATGTTTAACTGGTTCTATCCGCCTGAGGCGGAGAGTTAGAGGGGTGAATCCAAGCGGTGAGATTATAGACAGACACTACATAATTTTTCTAAGAATGAGCCTCGTCTAAAAAGCCTTTAAACTGCTGATGTTTACCATACTCACCTTTTCCTGTTTCATCGGGGTCTGTCCCGCACTTTAGGCGGGAGGATTTAGGGGTTATAAGGCTTTTTATACTGGCTCAACCTTTTCTTTATTAATTTGTTGAAAAAAGAAAAAGCCATGACAAAGAACGTAGGAACGACAGACAAAGTAATCAGAATCGTTATTGCAGCAATCGCTGCAACACTTATTATTACCAAAACATTAACCGGCGTGTGGGCCATCGTTATCGGTATTATAGGAGCCGCCATGTTGGTAACGGTTATAAACGGTTTTTGTGGTATTTATAAAATTTTTGGGGTGAGTACCTGTCCCATGAAAAAAGAAGACACTTCAGAAGATTCTTCAGGAAGTTAATTTTTCCCGGGTATCCTCCAGGGCAGTATTCGTTCCGAAAACGAAAACCTTATCCCCTTTCATAAGTTGGGTGTCTCCATGGGGTAAATCCATCACTTCACCCCGCTTGTAAAGGAGGAGGGAAGCATTTTGGTGGAAGGGGATATCTTTGAGTTGAGCCCGGTCGTATTTATCGCCGGTGACCTGCATTTCTTCAATGCTGAAGTTTTCAAAGGATTCGACCACAGCGCTGTAGGTGGTGGGCCGGAGGAGATAGTTTTCTATTGTGGTAGCCAGCACCCGGGTAACATCCATATACTGCACCTCAATAGCATTGTAAAGGTCTTCCATTGCCAGGCTGTAAGCTTTGGTTAAAACGAATTCATGATTGAATCTTTCGCGAAGGAATTTACTGATCCGATAATTCGTATCATTATTGCCCGTAAGGACTACTACATAGCTTTCAGGGTCTAATTCTATCTTATCATATGTTGATTCGACTGTTCCATCGCCCAGCAGTATGTTTAAACCTTTAGAACGGATTTCCTTAAAGCGTTCCGGATCCTTCTCAATAATGGTATAGAATTTCCCATGCATTTTAAGCCGACGTGCCAGTAATACCGCTGTGCTGCTGCCTCCTACAATGATTATGCTGCCGGTTTTATGGGGTTCAATTGGGTGTATGTAGTTGTAAATGATGGGAGATATAAGACAAGTAATGACCGCCATTATGATGAAAACCGCATTAGTCCCCGGTGAGATGATATTTAAATCCAGTCCGATTTTTGAAGCGGCGATGATCAGGCTTAAGCGGGAAGCCATCAGAAAACCCGCTGCAAGCGATTTTCTAAAGCCAAATATTTTTGTGAGTAAAAGGTTGGGAATAATTTTCACTAAATAAAGGATGACAAGCAACAGTACCAGGAAAAGCACCAGGGATTGATCCATGTGCTGCAGGGCCGAGGTGTCGAATTCCGCCCCTACCATGATAAAAAATATGGGGATAAAAAAACCATAGCTCATTCCATGGAGCTTCTGAAGTAAAAGATTCCGCTCTTTACTGACAAACGCGGAAAGAAGTATACCGCTTAGAAATGCTCCCAAAAGCAATACTTCCTCGCCCAGGTATTGGGCCATAACGATAAAAACCAGTATCAAAAGAATTGTCCCCCGCACCTGGATCTGGGAGGCGGCATGGGATAGTTCGTGAATGATCCGCCGGATAAAGGTTTTTCGATGAATTTTAACCCCAATGTAGTAGAATGTATAAAAGGCGAGGAATATTGCCAGGATGAGCAAAATCTCCGGCTGAAATCCATGGCGAAGAATGAAGGCCGTAAAAGTGAACAGGATAATACTCAGAATATCGGCCACGGCGGCACCGGTGACGAGCATTTGGCCGAACTTTGTTTCTGTTTCACCGCGGTTTTTTAATACCGGGAGAATAATTCCTACCGAAGTAGTTACCAGGATAAGTGAAAAATACCAGATGTTTTTGATAGGCAGCAATTGATTTAATCCCCAGGCGGAAATAAAAGAAAGCAGTAACGTGGAAGCAAAAATCACAAGACCGGCAATAAGTGGATTTTCTAACAGGTTTTTCTTGCCTTCGCTTTTTTTGGAGAAAGAAAAGACGATTTTATTAATGTTGATTTCCAGTCCGCTTTCAAACATTAGAAAAAGGAACCCCGATAAAGCCAGAAATTCAAGGTTTTTGATTCCTTCAACACCAAGAAATGGAAGAAAAAATCGTCCTATAAAATACCCTGCCAGGATTTCTACAATAACCGTAGGGATTTTCTTAAGCCCCAAAATATTCATCAGCATAGGAATAGCCCAGGCTATGGAGACAACCACCATTAGCGGAATAAAATTAACGTCGAATGAAATATTACCTATCATGAATATTCGTGTTCGTTTTATTACCAGGTGGTTACTCCGCTATAATTTTTATGAGCACCCCACCATCGATTACTAAAATAACCGGTTAAGAGATTTTCGCATCCCTTAAGAGCTACAATAAAATTACTTCGTAAAGTTAATTATTTTTCATTTCTGTTTAAATGTTTATATTTACATACTTTTATATGTCAAAGCTGTGTTGTGGTGATAAACGGATGAGAAAAGCTCAAACAAAATTGAAATAAAGGTTGTTAGATGATTATAATCTCAAAAACAACATACAAATAAATATTATCAAGTTTTGTTCCCAATAAAGAGTCAGATCGACACACAATCACAAACGTTTGAGTCCAATAAAGAAAACTACCGACAGGTGGTAGAAGAGTACCGGGCTATCCTTAAGAAAGTTAAGAAAGGAGGAAGTGATAAAGCTATTGATAAGCATAAATCACGTGGAAAGTTGTTGGCACGGGAACGCATAGACCTTTTGACCGACCGCAACACTCCTTTTCTTGAGCTTTCGCCCCTTGCCGCTTATGGCCAGCACGATGATGAATTCCCTTCTGCCGGTATTGTAACAGGTATCGGGGTCGTGCACGGACGTGAAATGGTAGTCATTGCCAATGATGCCACAGTTAAAGGCGGAACCTATGTTGAGGAAACGATTAAGAAACACATCAGGGCCCAGGAAATAGCCATGGAAAACCATCTCCCGGTTGTTTATATGGTGGATTCGGGAGGGGTTTTTTTACCGGATCAAGCCAAAGTTTTTCCTGATAAATTCGATTTCGGCCGCTTTTTCTTTAATCAGTCGCAAATGTCTGCCCGCGGCATACCCCAGATAGCTATCGTTATGGGTTCCTGTACAGCCGGGGGAGCCTATGTTCCGGCTATGAGTGATGAAACAATTATCGTCAGGGAACAAGGTACTATTTTTATTGGAGGACCGCCCCTGGTGAAAGCCGCTACCGGCGAAGACGTATCGGCTGAGGAATTGGGAGGAGCGGAAGCACACACCTCCGTCTCCGGTGTTGCCGACCACCTGGCAGAGAATGACGAACATGCCTTGCGCATCTGCCGGAATATTTTTAATAATCTTGATTTCCCGCAAAAACAGGAATTGGATACGGATGAACCTGAAGAGCCGGCGTATGACCCCCGTGAGCTTTACGGCATTGCCCCGGTCGATTTTAAGAAGCCGGTGGATGCCCGTGAAATTATTGCCCGTGTTGTGGACGGAAGTAAATTTCATGAATTCAAAGCCCGCTACGGGCAGACATTAATCACCGGCTTTGCAAAAATTATGGGATACCCGGTGGGCATTCTGGCTAACAATGGTATCCTTTTCTCCGAATCATCCCGTAAAGGGGCTCATTTTATAGAGATCTGCAAGCACAGGAAAATACCGATTGTCTTTCTGCAAAATATTACCGGCTTTATGGTAGGAAAAGAATACGAGCAAGGGGGCATCGCCCGCGACGGGGCAAAACTGGTTCATGCTGTAGCTACAGCCAATGTCCCCAAATTTACTGTTATCACCGGCGGTTCGTTCGGGGCAGGAAATTATGCCATGGCCGGCAGAGCTTATGAACCGCGTTTTCTTTTCATGTGGCCTAATGCTAAAATTTCGGTTATGGGAGGCGAGCAGGCTGCCAATGTGTTAATCACGGTGAAAGAAGACCAAATGAAGGCGAAGTCGCAACAGCTTTCAGAAGAAGAGAAAGAAAAAATCAGGAAACAAATCCTGGATAAATATGAAACCGAGGGATCGGCCTATTACAGCACATCCCGGTTATGGGATGACGGGATTATCGATCCGGTGGATACCCGTAAGGTGTTGGCTATGGCTTTGGCCGCATCGCTCAATAAAAAGTTTCCGGAGCCGGATAACGGTGTTTACAGAATGTAGGAATAAAAAAATAATGCCTTATGAATAATAAAATTACTACTCTGGGGGGATATATTCATGAATACCAGAAAAGCGTCAGCGATCCGCCGGCTTTCTGGAGCACGATTGCCGAATCATTTTACTGGCGGAAACGATTTGACAAGGTGCTGGAATGGGATTTCCATAAACCGGAGATAAAATGGTTTCTCAATGGGAAGCTGAATATCACTGAGAATATCTTTGAACGGAACCTCTTCGAGCGGCAGAATCAGCCGGCCATTATCTGGGAACCCAACAACCCGAAAGACAAGGAAAAAGTCTACACTTACGGCGAATTGTACGAAGAGGTGAAGCTTTTTGCCAACATGCTTCTTAGCAAGGGCATTCGCAAAGGCGACAGGGTGGTTATTTACCTGCCCATGATCCCCGACCTGACCATTGCCATGTTGGCCTGCGCACGGATAGGAGCGATACATTCGGTCATTTTTGCCGGCTTTTCGGTACAAGCGGTAGCTGATCGCGTGAAAGATGCCGGGGCAAAAATGATTATTACCGCCGATTCGGTGTATCGGGGAAAAAAGAAAACCGAGTTAAAGAATATTATCGATGAAGCATTGGATAATTGCGACTGTGAATCCGTTAAAGAAGTTTTGGTTGTTAAAAACACCGGCGAAAAGGTGAATTTCGTGGAAGACCGCGATATATGGCTGGAGGATGCAAAAAAGGGCATATCCGCTGACAACCGCGCCGAAGAGATGGATTCGGAGGATCCGCTGTTTATCCTGTACACTTCCGGATCAACCGGCAAACCCAAAGGTTTGGTACATACCACAGCCGGTTATATGGTGTTCACCTCTTTTAGTTTTAAAAATATTTTTCAGTACAGCGACGGAGATGTCTTCTTCTGCACGGCTGATATAGGCTGGATTACCGGCCATTCTTATATTGTTTATGGCCCCCTGCTAGCCGGGGCGACTACGATAATGTTCGAAGGCTCTCCTACTTATCCCGATGCCGGAAGGCTTTGGGATATTGTGGATAAATACAAGGTAAACCAGTTTTATACCGCGCCCACAGCCATCAGAGCGTTAATGGGTTACGGACAAAAGCCCTTTGAAGGTAAAGCCCTTGGTTCACTGAAGGTATTGGGAACCGTTGGTGAACCCATTAATGAAGAAGCCTGGCACTGGTACCACGATCATGTTGGGAAAAATCGGTGTCCTATTGTCGATACCTGGTGGCAAACCGAAACCGGTGGCATTATGATCAGCCCGCTGGCGGGAATCACCCCGACCAAACCCTCATATGCTACTTTGCCCTTCCCGGGTATTCAACCCGCCATTCTTGACAAAAAAGGGAAAGAAATGAATGATAATTCCGTGGAGGGGAACCTCTGCATCAAATATCCCTGGCCGGGAATGGCGCGTACTGTCTGGGGCGATCATAAACGATTTAAAGACACTTATTTTTCGACGCACAAAGGATATTATTTTACGGGAGATGGCGTAAAGCGCGATGAAGACGGGTATTATCGGATTTTAGGTCGCGTTGATGATGTGATTAATGTTTCAGGTCACCGTCTGGGTACGGCTGAAATCGAAAATGCGATTAATGAGCACCCCCTTGTTGTTGAGTCAGCAGTGGTGGGCTACCCCCATAAAGTGAAAGGTCAGGGCATCTATGCTTTCGTCTTTTGCCAGGAACTGTCGACCGGTGGCATTGAAGGAATCAAAACAAGCGTCAGGAAAGGAGTGGATAAAATTATCGGCCCGATTGCCCGACCCGATGAAATCAGGCTGGTCGACGGCCTGCCCAAAACCCGTTCGGGGAAAATTATGCGCAGGATTCTTAGAAAAATAGCCTCGGGGGAAACCGACGATTTCGGAGATACTACCACGTTGCTTGACCCTGATGTGGTACAGCGTATTATCGATAACAGTTGTGAGAAAAAATATGAAGTGAAGGAGGATAAAAAATGAAAGAATACACCACCATTAAGTTTGATAAGAAAGAAGATGTGGGCACCATTTGGCTGAACCGGCCCGATATCCGTAACGCCTTTAATGAGACCATGATCTCCGAGTTGATAGAGATTTTTGGTGAAATCGAAAAACAGGATGACCTGCGTGCAGTGATTCTTCGGGGAGCCGGAAAATCCTTCTGCGCAGGTGCTGACCTCAACTGGATGAAGGATGTCGTAAACTACTCCTACGAGCAGAATTACCAGGAGAGCTACAACCTGTCTCAATGTTTTTACTCCATTTATATGTGCAGCAAGCCCACAATTGCTATGGTGCACGGCGCTGCTATCGGGGGAGCTAATGGATTGCTGGCTGCCTGTGATTTTGCTTTCGCGGATGACGATACGGTATTTTCACTGAGTGAAGTAAAAATAGGAGTGGTTCCGGCTTGCATTTCTCCTTATGTGGTGAAAAGAGTCGGGGAATTTTCTTCCAGGGATTTGATGCTGACCGGTCGCAGATTTAAGGGCATTGAAGCTGAAGAGTACAAACTGATTAACCGCTCCATTCCTATGGATGAAATGGATAATCATGTGCAAGAGCTGATAGCCCAGCTTCGAACCAGCGGCCCTGAAGCCATGAAGCATGCCAAGAACCTGC
>JAIPAH010000166.1 GCA_021740175.1 Bacteroidales bacterium | reverse complement strand
ATTCCCGTACCGTAAACACTAAAATCACTATCCCAACCTACTTATCCGAGCTAAGGTTATTTTATAACGGGACAAAAGGTCCGAATATGGCAACCATCGAAGGGGAAAATGTAAATTATGATTTTAACAGCACCCAAAAATCGACTGAAATTGTAAGCAATGATGATTGCGACCTTACAGGATTCGTAACTTATTCAAAAGGCGGTTGGGGAAGTCCTGCAAACGGAAATAATCCTGGTTCTCTTCGGGATCAATATTTTGACCAGGTTTATCCCAACGAATTTGTAATAGGAGACCCTAACAATAATACAATCACTTTTGAAAACTCTAGTGATGTCGCAAATTATCTGCCTGGAGGCGGAAAACCTGAAGTTCTGAGTCAAAGCTGGACCAATCCTGAGAAGAAAGATAAACTGGGTAATTTTGCTGACCAGGTGATTGCTGCTCGCCTGAACGTGGATTATGATGCAGCAGGCCATCTTGGATCTAATGAGGATTATGAACTGGGAGAACTTGTATACAAAGACGGGCCTTTCCAAAACATGTCCGTTAATGATTTTCTTGATATGGCTGAAACAGCTCTTGGAGGCGGTGGATTGAGCGGTTATACAGTAGAGGAATACAAAAATGCCGCCGAAAACATTATTAACAGCTTCCATGAGGGCAATAATGCCGATATTCTTACCTGTCCGGACGATGAAGAGGAAAATAATCCCTTCATTGAAATATCATCACACTGTGCTGAACCCGATGGAATTTTTACCATTACCAATACGCATGATACAGAAATGGATGAGGCGGAAGAATACCGGGTATACCGTAATGACAATCTTATTGAAACAGGTAGCTATGAACTAGGCTACAATGAATCCAAGAATATAACGATCGCATTTAATTCTCCTGATGATGTTATTAGAGTGGAAGCCGATACACCAGATGACGCTGATAATGATGATGACATGATATACACCGAATTAACCGATTGCGGTGACGACGGTGATGACGGTGATGACGGTGATGATGATGGAGGCACAACCGAACAGCTTCAGGGCACATTAGCCTATGAAGATTTATGGCCCTCAAAAGGTGATTATGACTTTAATGACCTGGTGATAGACTATGATTTTGAAGTCACTAAAAACAGCGAGGAAATTGTGCAGGATATCACCGCAACTTTCGAAATCAAAGCTTTTGGAGCTTCACTGCATAACGGCTTTGGATTTACATTTCCTAATGTTCAGCCGGGCGATATTGCTTCGGTTAGCGGTTATGATATTGCAGGCAGCTCTGTGTTTGATATAGGAGCTAACGGTACCGAATCGGGACAAAGCGATGCAACATTCATTCTCTTTGATGATGTACGCCGGGTAATGCCCCAGACCACCCCGGGCGTCGGAGTCAATACTCAGGTAGAATATGACTTTATAGAACCCGTAACGATGACTATGCAAATTGATTTCGCCAGTAATATTACCTACAGCGAGCTGGATATTGGCAGCTTTAATCCGTTTATCATTGTCAGTACAGTTGTAGATGGTAACCCGAATATTCGGGGTAAGGAAGTACATTTAACCGATGATGAACCCACGGATTTATTTGACGAAAGTTATTTCGGAACTCATCAAGACGATTCGGATCCGGGTTCCGGGCGGTACTTTGTCACGGAAAATAACCTGCCATGGGGCATCAATATAGCCGAAGAATTTGAATGGGTAGTAGAATACCAGGATATTACCGGCGCTTACAACCATTTTGCCGAATGGGCTGAAAGCGGGGGTATCAATTATCCTGACTGGTACCAGGATAACACGGGTTATCGCAACGATAACCTGATTTATCCAACGCAAAAGGATATTCCTTAAACCATAAAAAGAAGATTCAATCTTTTGTTATAGTGAGGTCTCCATATTGTGGAGACCTCTTTTTTTAACATAATTTAATAATCCACGCATTCAAAAGTTATTTTTTCCAACACAAAATTTTTTTCTTTGAAAAAAATAAATTTAAATAAATGATTATGTTACAAAGGAAGGTTTTAATTACAGCAATTGCATTCGTGTTTATGCTAACGGGCGCTAACGTGAATGCGCAGCAGGATATCAAAATGCAGCGACAACAACAAAATGTTGATATAGAGGTTTCCGACCAGGAGCTTCAAAAATTTGTTACTGCTTCCGGCGAGATTCAAAAATTGCAGAAGCAATCCCGCAGCAAAATGCAGCAAGCCATTAAAGATAATGGGCTTACGATGCAACGCTATAGTGAAATACAGAAGAAACAGAGTAGCGGCAAGGAAGTAGATATGAACGATAAAGAAAAGAAAGCTTTTGAAGCTACTAAAAAGTCTGTTCGCCAGGAACAAATGAAAATTCAGAAGAAAGCCGGAGAAATCCTTAAAAAGCACGGGATAAAAAGGCAGCGATACATGAAGATAAGTCGCGCCATACGCCAGGATAAAGAATTACAAAAAAGATACAGGGAAATACAAGGCGGTTCGCAATAAGCGTTTATCCATATAGATAGAATAAAATAATCCCCGTATTAGGTTAGCCCTTTTACGGGGATTTTTGTTTTGCCATCATTCGAATGCCATGGGTGAAAATTGAGAAAAAACCCGTAATGTTTCCTAAAGAGATAGAGGGTATAAATATCTGCTGAATCGTTATTATTTTGTTTTTATGGGATAGGAGTTTATTTGTTTTACCTTCGTATCTTGATTAAAACATCATGCTGAAAAGAACCACAAGCATAGCCTTTTTATTAGTATGCGGTCTTTATTTGGGGTTTTCTCAAAATGTTAATATGAAGCATTTTACAACCTCTGATGGCCTGCCCAGCAATGAAGTATTCCATGTCATGCAAGATTCCACCGGGTATATATGGTTTTGTACAAACAATGGAGTGAGCAGATACGATGGATATGAATTTGATAATTTTACTGATGGTGTTTTGACCGGTAAAGCCTTATTGTATTCTTACCAGGATTATAAAGATAGGATATGGTTTGCTTCTTTAGGAGGTAAACTATTTTATTTCAAGAATGATTCCATACATAAATTTGAGTGGAATAATAAACTTGTAAAAGCTTTTGAGGGAAGTCCGATTCCTTTGAAAAGAGGCCTTCATGTGGATTCTTCCGACAATGTATATTTTGCTGTCAGGCCTGATGGGATTTATAAGATAAGCTCGTCAGGAGATCTTAAGCATTGGGTAACTCCCGGAAGGGAAAGGACTTTTGTGAATGATCTCGGAAATAAAGCAATAATTTCCAGGTATTCTATTCACGGAGATTCAATTTTTGTTATCAAAAACGATAGCGTCGTTTATTCTTTAAAGAATTTACAATTAAGAAAAAAAAGAGGGCTGAGTTTGATTGAAAAGCTCGGTAAAGATCATTATCTCTTGTCTTCGGGTGTTCATGTCATGGAAGTTAAAGATCAAGAACTTAAAAAGCTGAATCACGATAAGAATAATTTTATTATTGAAATGAAGATGAATCAAGCCAGGAATATTTGGCTTGGATATAAAAAGCATGGGGTCAAACGCTTTAAAGATAAAAATTTAAAAAATAGTGATTTACAGCTATTAAAAGGCAGATCGGTTTCCAGTGTTCTAAAAGATGCACATGGAGGAATGTGGTTTGGGACGCTGAACAAAGGATGCTACTATAAGCCATCGAAAGGAATAAAATCATTAGCTAATTCCAATCTCTTGTCTTCTAAAAACATCAGCTATGCGAGAATTGATAAAAACGGGAAAATTATTATTGGGACAGCCGACAATTATATTAATATTATTGATAATTTTAGGGAGGATTCTGAAGCAGAATACCAGCGTTTCCAATTAAATGATTCTCGTCCTGTTAAAAATACAAGCGCATTAATGCAGAATCATCGAATTTATTTCGCCACAGATCTATTTCTTTATCAAGCCTCAAATTACCAATATGAAGATGTCCGTAGAGTAGAGTTAGTCAATAAAAGAATTAAAAACGACACTATAGTACGTAATACAGGGAGCGTTAACACTATGTGTAATTTGCCTGGTAATCAAATAGCTATGGGGAATGCATATGGATATTTCTGTAGTTTTTCTGGTTCAGTAACAGATAGCATGAATATTAAATATATCGAGTGGTTTTTAAAAGATAGAGTTAGTTCGATCATTTATGACAGCTTAAGAAACAGTGCCTGGATTGGAACTTATAACGGGCTTTATCAACATCAATTAAATTCTGACAGCCTGATTTACCATGGTCGGAAAGATAGTTCTTTAACTCAACGAATAGTGGATGTCAAGCCATTAGCAAATCGTAAATTAGCTTTGGCCACTAAAAGCAATGGTTTGATTTTTTATGACATAGGAAAAAATGTAACAACCCTAATTAATGAAAGAAATGGGATGTCTTCCAACCAAATATCCAGTTTAGCAGTTAACAGTGATTATTTGTGGGCAGGTACAAACTATGGGATTAGTATGATTAACATTTCCGCTCCTCGTGAACATATTGTCCAGATAACTACCAGTGACGGTTTAGCGTCTAATGCAATAAATGATATCTGGATAAATGATTCTGCGGTCTTGGTGTCCACAACCAAGGGACTAAGTTATTTCAATGTAAAGGAGTTAAATTTTAACAAAGAATCTTCAGCTGTTTATATTAAAACAATCAGCGTCCCGAATCAAGAGGTGATTCATAACCCGGAAAATAAATTTGAAATTGCTTATCCGCAGAATTCTTTAAGGTTGAATTATACGTCGCTTACCTACGATCACGACCAGGATTTAACTTATAAATACAGACTAAGAGGTTTGGAGGACTCATGGAAGTACACTTCGCGAAATGAAATTTTCTTTTCCTATATCCCCCCTGGAGATTATACTTTTGAAATTATGGTGCGAAATAAAGATGGGGTATGGAGTGAAAAACCCCGTGTGGTAGAATTTTCTGTAGAGTCTCCTGTTTGGGGGTCGAATTGGTTTATTACTTTAATGGCAGTCGCTATAATACTGATCATTTCCAGCATTATGTATTTGTTATTTCGTAATTATCAAATCAAAACACAGGCAAAACATGACATCACACGATATCAGCATCAGGCGCTCAGTAACCAAATGAATCCTCATTTTTTGTTTAATTCCCTTAATTCTATCCACAGATATATTTTAGAAAACAATTCATCGTATGCCAGTAAGTTTCTCAGTAAATTCGCTCGCTTGACACGGCTTTTTCTGAAGAATTCTCAAAATCACAGAATACCAATATCAAAAGAATTAGAAAGTATCCGCCTTTATCTTGAGTTAGAAAATATGAGAATGAAAAATAAATTTGATTATACCTTCGATATTGATAAAAATATTGATCCTTCTAAGATAGAAATTCCCTCCATGTTACTTCAGCCCATAGTGGAGAACGCTGTTATTCACGGTATCCGTTATCTTCATGATCGCAGGGGCAATATAAATATCACTATTAAAAAGAAAGGCCCGCTTCTTCAATTTACCATTGAA
Source organism: Bacteroidales bacterium (assembly GCA_021740175.1). GTDB lineage: Bacteria > Bacteroidota > Bacteroidia > Bacteroidales > JAIPAH01 > JAIPAH01. The sequence continues at coordinate 1,709 of JAIPAH010000166.1, read as the reverse complement.
GATAATGGGGTTGGAAGAAATAAAGCTGCTGAGATAGAGCAAAAAAACCCTCATCAGTCTTTTGGTGATTCTATTATATCAAAAAGAATTGAATTGTTAAATCAGTTACATAATAGTTTCATTTCATTAAATTACATAGATTTGTATAGTGAAAATGCAGGAGTAGGAACAAAAGTTATATTAGATAACTTCCCAATTACGTATCATTATGTTGAAGACGTTGATAGTTGATGACGAGCCGGATGCGATTAAGTCCATATCCCTTATATGTGAGGAATATTGTAAGGATAAGGTGGATATTGTAGGTTCTGCCTATATTATTGAGGAGGCATACAACTTGATTAAGGAAAAGAATCCGGATGTGTTATTGCTTGATATTGACTTACCACGCGGTAATGCATTCGATTTGTTAGACCGATTCCCAAAAAGGAATTTCCATGTGATTCTTGTATCTGCCTATTTTGATTTGTATGAAAAGAAAATGAAAAAATATAATATCTATGCTTATATAGATAAGCCGGTCGATATCGACGAAATTACTTCGTTGATGCAAATGCTCTATAGTCAAAAATATGAAACCTGATTACATATATAACTCTCTCTCTAGTGCTTTTCTTTAGGGTCTATAGCATTAACGGGTAACTCTTCACCTTCAGACCGTGCAATGGTCACTGCTCCGCAGCTATCACTCCATACATTTGTGGCCGTTCGGAACATATCCAATATCCTGTCCACAGCCAGTATCAATCCTACACCTTCGAGAGGGAGTCCCACTGCCGTTAAGATAACAGTAATCATCACCAATCCGGCCATTGGAATAGCAGCAGCACCTACCGAAGCCAGCAGCGCCGTAATCACAACAGTAAACTGCTCCACAACGGCAAGGTCTACGCCATACGCCTGTGCGATAAAAAGGGCAGCAACACATTCGTAGAGCGCTGTGCCGTCCATATTGATAGTTGCTCCCAGAGGTAATGTAAAGCTTGTGATTTTTTTGGAGACCCCTGAATTTCTCTCCACTGCATTCATCGTTAAAGGAAGCGTAGCCCCTGAAGAGGAGGTGGAAAAAGCTGTTACCAACGGGGTAGACATATTCCGGAAATGCTGCAATGGCTTCGATTTACCGATAAATCTCAATATCAGGGGAAGAGTCACAAAGGCGTGTATAGCCAGGGCCGCCACTACCGTTCCCATATAAAGACCCATGCGACTCATGAGGTTTATCAGGCTGTCCTGATCGGCTACTACTTTGGCTACTATACCAAAAATTCCAATCGGTGTAAATCGAATAATAAACATTGTTATCTTCATCATCACATCAAAGAAAGCATTAAAAGCATTGGTCAGTAATTTGCGTGGCTTTTCATCAATACGGGTAATAAAAAAGCCAAAAAGCATGGCGAAAAATATAATGGAAAGCATGTCAGAAGCTTCGAATGCCTTGAATATGTTGGTGGGAATAATTTCTACAATGATGTCTCTAAGGCTCTTTTGTTTTTCAACCAATCCTTCCACTTCTCTGCTGAAATTTAAATCGGCTCCCACGCCGGGCTGTATTAAATTTACCAGGACCAGGCCGACAATTATGGCAATGGTGCTGGTGAGCACATAATACCCAACGGTTTTTAATCCGAGGCGTCCAAGGTTTTTTCCTGTTCCGATGTTTGTTACACCTGATATTAGACTACTGAGAATCAAAGGAATGATCA